>CAZAJQ010000012.1:0-6531 GCA_964485795.1 uncultured Gammaproteobacteria bacterium | reverse complement strand
GTAGTTTAACTGGGGCGGTTGCCTCCCAAAATGTAACGGAGGCGTTTACAAAGGTTGGCTAGGTCCGGATGGAAATCGGACTGATAGTGCAAACGCATAAGCCAGCTTTACTGCAAGGGCTACAACCCGAGCAGTCGCGAAAGCGGAAGTTAGTGATCCGACCGTACGATATAGGACGGCGGAAGCTCAACGGATAAAAGCTACTCCGGGGATAACAGGCTGATCGCGTCCAAGCGTCCACAGCGACGACGCGGTTTGGCACCTCGATGTCGGCTCATCGCATCCTGGGGGTGAAGAAGCTCCCAAGGGTTTGGCTGTTCGCCAATTAAAGCGATACGTGAGCTGGGTTCAGAACGTCGTAAGACAGTTCGGTCTCCTATCTTTCATGGGCGCCGAAATTTGAGGGAACTCTTTCCTAGTACGAGAGGACCGGAAAGGACGAAGCTCTCGTGTACCAGTTGTCTCACCAGAGGCATGGCTGGGTAGCGATCTTCGGTACAGATAAGCGCTGAAAGCATCTAAGCGCGAAGCTATTCCCAAGATTAGATTTCATAGACTCCTGAGAGAAGATCAGGTTGATAGGCGGCAGGTGTAAGTTTGGCAACAAACTCAGCCGAGCCGTACTAATAAGTCGTTTCAGGTAATCACTGAGCAATGAAGGTAATAATCTCTATTATTTGATGAGGTGCTCGATTCTTTTTATACATGATCCATTTGCAGTGTCTTGGTGTCTTAAGCCTTGGGGTTACACCTGTTCCCATTCCGAACACAGCCGTTAAGCTCTTGTGCGCTGATGGTACTCGGGCATTATGCCCGGGGAGAGTAGGCCGACGCCAGGACATTGCAAAGAGATACCACAAAACCGCCTTTTTGGCGGTTTTTTTGTTCAGGAAGTTATTCATCCCTCTTCTTCTCGCGCGGCCGAATGGAAAAAATTATTTTTTTGCCTTCTGCTTTTTCCCCTTCTTTATCGAGAGCCTCTTTTTCTTTTGTTCAAGAATATTTTTTGCCGCAAATGATGAAAAAAACATAACACCGATGATGATGCCCAAAATGTCCGCCGCTATATCAAACCATTCAAATCTCCTTCCTTCGACGAAAAGTTCCTGCATCACTTCGCTGAAAAGCGCATAGGTGATCAAAAAAGCAAGCAAGGTGTCTTGAGCGCGGAGGCATGAGATCAGTCCCAGATAGGTCAATAATATGAAAATGATGAAATGAATTACCTTATCAAGGTACCAGCCTTCGAGCGTTCCGAGCGCTGAAGCCGTTTCCATGCTGGCGTCCGGGAAAAAGAACCCGATCGCCGAGAGGATGAGAAATATCCAAAACAAAAAAACATACCGCGATTTTATGGTGAGCGATATTTTTTTGGAATTTTTTGGTTTTTGTTTTTTTGCCGGTGGCATGAAGGGAAGTCTAGGTTTGTCTTGATTCGGAAAGCTGCTGATGCAATTCAGCCAATTTCTTTTTTTTCTTGTCCGGCGTCAAGCCTTTGAAAATTTCAGGATGGTCATTATCAATATGTCTGAAGAAATCATGAATCATTTCATCGTCAAGCTTGATATCGGAATCCATGATATAGTCGCAATCAATATGAAGAATATTTTTGCAAAGAATGCCATGCATATTTTTTTAGTAATTATACATCATTTTGATGATAACAAAAAAACAGGACTGCACACATCCTGTTTTTTTGTCTAAAAGTATTGAAGCTTTTATTTCGGACGAGCTTCGTTCACATGCAATTTGCGGCCGTTGAGCTCTTTGCCGTTCATCTGGGCCACGGCTTCTTGCGCATGCATATCGTCTTGGTAGGTGACGAACCCAAATCCCTTGGATTTTCCGGTTTGTCTGTCTCGAATGATAATGGCTTCCTCAACGGGGCCAAAAGCCTCAAATTCGGCTTTCAGCTGATCCTCGGAAACCGTCCATTCGATGTTTCCTACAAAAAGTTTCTTTGACATAGTGTTTGATGTATTAAATGAGCTTCAAATTTTGGGATCTTACAAGCCAAACACCTATATCAAATTGTGCACGTTCAAAATAATGCGGTTGTAAGCTGAACAAAATTTATAACAATATTATAGAGAAAATAACAAAAAAGTCAAGATCTCGGTCGGAATGTGCCATTTTCTATGCCTCGCATACCACGAAGCTTTCCGTCGGTTCGGACGAGGTATTAAGGGTCCGCTGCGGAAGTTTTTCAAATTTCCATTTTTCTTTCCAATTGCAATCCGTGACGCTGGCATCGTATATTTCACACTTCAAGCTCATGGCTCTGCGTATTTTTTCGAGAATGGCGTATTTTCCGAGATTTGGGTAGGCTGTTTTTTTTGTCCCGGAATTCATGCCGATATAGGTGTTTTTATAATGAATCGAAAATGTTACCGCCTGCAGTTCATCCTCTACACAAAAACTCAAGAGTTGAACGGTAAATTTTGAACGATTCAAAAGCTCGCGAAAGATGGCCTCTCGATGAGGTTTATGAAATGTGGAGTCCTTTCCGAAATTTTCCTTGTTGGTTTGAAACATGAATTCGACATTGTCATTGATGTTTTCTTTGACGATGACCGGCAAGCTTTCTATCTTTTTCATTTGGCTTCTTATTTTTTTCAATGATTCTCCCTTAAAATGTTTTGAGAGAAAGTCATTGACATCGTCGTATTTTTTGAGATGCAAAAAATATTTATAATCCGTGATCGGAAGTTCTTCGGTGAAGGGATTGTTTGATGTCACTTCCGAAAGATAGATGGGTTTTTCTATGGAAGAAAAAAGAGCGGGTATGTGTTTCTGAAAGCTATCTTTGAAGAATATTTTATTTTCTTCCATATAGCTTCCTCCGAAAAATTCGAAAAATTTTCTATCGGTATTCCATTGCAAGGCAAGCAATATCTTTGCTTCCCCGCCTTCGTCCCAGTGAATGAAGTGCAAGGGGTACTGAAAGGGGTTATAAAAGATATGTCGAAAATCCCAATCGTCATAAATGGTTTTATCGGGAGAAAATTGTTCCCAGAGTCGTTTGCATGCCGCAATATCATGCTCGACGAAGATATTTTTCATACGTGAAAAATCGGTTAGATGATTTCAATGGCGCGTCGGTTTTCCGAGATTTTCTAGAGGAGGTTGCCCTGAAGATGCGAATACGGCGGTTTGTTTTTGTGTCGACGCACTGCCATTTTTAATATCTCTTCGATGAAGTCTTCATAGGACATTCCCGAAAGCTCGGATACGCTCGGCAAACAGTCTCCGATATTGATCGACGGATTGGGATTGAGCTCAAGCACATAGGGGTTGCCCTCCTTGTCGACGCGAATTTCGACTCTTCCATAGTCATTGCATCCGAGAATGCGGTAGGTGTCCAGCGAAATTTCCGAAAGCAAGGCGATGAGTTTTTCGGGAACGCGTTTTGGCGGTCTTTGAACGAGGATTTTTTTGTAATTTTTGTCCGTGCCCCATTTTGCGGCATACGGATAAATATGCCAATACCCTTTGGGAAGCTTGGAAAAAATAGAACGCGACAGCGGCAAAACACGGAGGTTTTGCTCGTCATTGCCGATGATGGAAACGTCGTATTCATCACCTTCGATATATTCCTCGACAAGCGCCGGACATCCGATTTCGGTGATGATCTTGTGAATCTGTTTTTGCAAGGCTTCTTTACTCGTCACCACCGAATCGTTTGAAACACCGATGGAGTTGTCGGTCATGGCGGGTTTTACGATGAGAGGGAATTTCAAGTCGTCACTTATGGAATCTTCAAGGCTGAAGGCATAGTCCCATTTTGGCGTGGGGATATTATGATATGAGAGAATTTTTTTGACTCGGATTTTATCGATGCAAAGAGCCAGTGTCAGAGGAGTGGATCCGGTGTAGGGGATCTGAAGCGTATCAAGTAGTGCGGCGGCATGAGGCTCCAAGAGGCTGGAATCATTGATTCTTTCGCAAACGTTGAAGACGATATCGACATCGGATCTTCGAAGCATGTTGATGACCGCCGGAAAATCGTTGAAGTCAAAAAAAGTCGTCTTGTACCCTTTTTTCTCAAGCGCTTTCTGAATATTCACTCCCACGCTCATGAGATCCTTCTCAACGGCGCTGCCAGCCTTATCATAGATATTGTATGCGATTCCCACATGGAGGTTGTGAAGGTCTTTACGGGTGATTTTTTCAAATCGTTTGAGCTGTTCAAGGTGAACAAGATGTTCTTTTTGCAACGATGCAAAGGAAAACGGGGATTTGCGATATGTTTTACCGAAGCTGGAATAGCTTTTGAACGGAGACACTTCGATTTCGATATTTTTTTCGATTTCCTCGAGGTGCTGCTCCACTTCGGAGTATGATTCTCCTTTGATGAGGATCCAGCCGATGCTTTCAAATCCTTGCGGAGGCACCAGCACCGAGTCTCCGACTTCTTTTGCGAATGAGTAATCCAGTACGGCGTCAACCTTGTTGAGCTCTTCAAATCCGCTGAGCTTGGTGATGATGCCCGAATATTCCGGTATGAAGAATTTTCCGATGATCACCTGCTTGGGGGCTTTCTTCACTTCGGAAACGTTCATTCCAAACGCGATTTCGCACCCTGCGGTGATAAGGTCAAAGTCATAGAGTTCATGGATATTCTCGTAAGTATAGTCTCCTCCCATGCGGGAAGCGATTTCGATGATGACCGGAATGCCGTCATTGAGCTTGATCTCGACATGAGAGATGCTTTGCTCGATGCCAAGCGTGATGAGCCCGGCTTTGGTCTCTTCGATAATGCTTTCCTCTTCGTCTTTTTCAAGTCTTGCGGGAACATAGTCTCCGGTTTCCATGAAAAAAGGATGATTCATGGCGGTTTTTTCGTGTATGCCGATGACGTGCGGGACTCCGTGCTGCACGAAGCATTCCACGCTGAATTCCCTGCCTTTGATGAATTCCTGATAGACGAAGAGTTTGCGATTATACTTATAAATCGGATCGTATTCCGGATCGCAATTTTTCAGCAAATATTCGTAGGCGTCCTTTGCTTCTCTTTTGTTGTTGACCATCACGACGAATTGACTGTCCGAGCCGGATACGGGTTTTATCACGGCGGGAAATCCGATATGAGTCATCGCATCTTTGAGGTCATCGTGTGATTTGAGAAATTTTTGTTTGATGAAATGCAAACCACACTCCTTGAAAATTTCATGCATTTTATACTTGCTGCGAGAGTTTCTTGCGGCATTCACCGTATTGCCGATGAGTCCGAGGTATTCGCAGATTTTGGCATGCAAAATGATATCGTCTTCCCAAAAAGTGATGGCGCCGTCAATTTTGACATTTGGCTTTCTCAGCAAATAAAGTTTGACGTTTTGAATCGTTTCT
This sequence comes from uncultured Gammaproteobacteria bacterium, assembly GCA_964485795.1. Lineage (GTDB taxonomy): Bacteria > Patescibacteriota > Patescibacteriia > VMEV01 > CAZAJQ01 > CAZAJQ01. The sequence continues at coordinate 1,182 of CAZAJQ010000012.1, read as the reverse complement.
TCATGATTGTAATTGTCTGAAATGATCCAATCGTCGACAAAATTTTCCGCCCACGTTTCGACGATGGGGTGCACCGCAACGATTTTTATTCCCAATTTCTTGAGTTTTTTGAGGATAAATTTTTTCTTTTGAGAGCCGACGTTAACCAAAAGGAGCGTTTTGTTCTCCAAACTATGATGCATAGATTTAAAAAATGAAACCCCATAGGGCATATGGAGCGATAAAGTGTGACAAAATTCTCATATATGAATACCCTCATTATATCGCAAATCAACGGGGAAAACAAGTGTATTCGAGAGGAGTGAGAATGGATTTTTTGCGAATTCTAGCGATAATTTTTGCGTCTTTTTGACGATGTTCAACGCAAAAAATGGGTTTTTAGGGGTGGTTTTTCCAGATTGCGGCATATACGAGCAAAGCGAGCACGATGCCCCCCAAAATATCGAGCGTATAATGCTGTTTGACGAATACGGTCGAGACAACGATGAAGAAAGTGAGCGGTAGCATCCAAAGCGCCGTTTTTTTGTGCATTTCAAAGATCACGAGATTGGCAAGGAGCGAAAAGGCGACGTGTCCGCTCGGAAAAAGATTGGTGGGGCCGTCAACGAAGTAAATGAAGCGGATCATGGCGCTCAAAAGGTCATTGCCGTCGATGTCGGGACGCAGGACATACGTGGGATAGACGAGATAGATGAGATTTGCGATGCTTGATGTCCAAAAAAAGGAAAGGGATACTTTGTAAAAAGTATCTTTTGATTTCCACGAAAACAAAAAAGGAAGAAAAATAACAATGCCGAAGAGATAATAGGGAAGTATGAAAATCGGAATCAGGGGAATGGAGTCGTCAAGAGGCAACTTGAGTTGATGACCGCCCAGAGGCAGAAGCTGAATGGCTTTGTAAATAAAAAAAATTTGACAGAGATATGCGGAAAAGACGATGATATGACGATATTGTTTCCAGAGGCGCATGGTATTTGAGCGCAACGACTCAGAATTTTTTTCGCATCTGAGTTCGAGACACGTTCATGATGAGAGCTTTTATTTGGAGATTACCATTTTATCTTTTAAAATAAAAGAATCTTTTACGACAAGTTGACGCGGTATTTTGAAAATTTTTAAGGTTTTATATGTAAGAATTAAGAGCGTTGTTTACAGTTCCGTTGGATAAAAGTAACTAAGAAG
>CAZAJQ010000011.1:0-15362 GCA_964485795.1 uncultured Gammaproteobacteria bacterium | reverse complement strand
CTTGTTCAAGTGGAGAATAAGCAATAGCACAGGTTTCCTCCCCTTACACAAGGGGAGGTGGCCGCAGGCCGGAGGGGTGGGGCTTCGTGAACATGGGGATTACCCTGTCCCCGGAGAGGTGAGTTCCGTGTACATGGGGATTACCGTGTCCGCAAAAAAAAGAAACCTTCGCAGTAACCGCAGACAATTGCGTTACATACGAAGGTTTCGTGTTGATCAAAAATGTACATCGTAGGAACAGTTATCGAACCTGTCCCTTTCAAACTTGCTAGTAATGCACTGCAATCTGAAAGACCAGTTTCCACTGGCCATCCAGTTTGAAATGCTGCATATCAAATGGGGTGATATGATATGCGGAAAAACTGAAATGTTCTCCTCCAATAGTGAACCCCAATTTTGGAGAGAAAAATTGGCTTCCATCGCCGAAGTTCAGTTCTAGCCCTCCGGAACCGACCAGACGAAGGGTGGCCTTTTCATAGTAGCCCTCCTTCTTGTCAGCATCAGAAAGTCGAGTCATTCCTTCGACTCTCTTTCCGTCTTTGTCAAAGACGGCTGTCATTATTCCGATGGAGGGTAGGGAAAAAGAAGCGGATATAGTCAAGTTCGACATGTCCATCTTCATGGACATGGGGTCGGTTGAATTGAACCTTGTAATTGATAAATCCAACATCCCATGAACTTCAGTAAACCAACCGGCATCCTTCCACTTTAAATACGGAAGAACGTAGGGAATCCATGCCTCCCCCTTAGTCACAAGTTGAAGGGTATCCTGCTCGATACCCAACCCGATCTCTTTCATCCCCCCATCTTGGAAATGCATGCCGAGCCCAAGGGAAAGAGCCCATAACCGAGATGCGTACTTCCCTCCCAGTACGTATTTAGAGTTTTCCCATACGAACTTCGTATGGGTCTCTCCTTCGCCCATTTCAACTTGTGTCCAGAGTTGCCAGCACTTTGTGAGAGAAAAAGACACATCAAGATGGACACCGTGCCCAAATTTGACATTGGGTTTCATGAGCTTGTCGCCGTAGAGAAAATACGACAAATGGGCTCCGATCAGGTGATGCTGAAATACGGTATGAAGGGGCCGTCCTGACTCGGCCTTTTGAAACACACTTTCAATTTCCTCCGGTGTTTCTTCCGGAGTTACTTCACTTTTTTTAGGAGGAAAAAATTTCTTTGTTTTTTTCCCTTCTCCATTTTTTTTCTTCTCCTTGAGAGCTTTGAGTTCTCTCTCAAGTTCTTCTGCTGCTCCTCCTTCTACGTCTTCATCTGCAGCAAGAGAATATGCGCTAAATCCCTCAAACGATGCAAAAACCGTGGAAGTAGCACCGAAAAACACAAACAAAGTTACAAGAACCAGAACAGAAAAAATCTTTTTCATTTTAGAACTCCTTTTTACCAGAATATATTGTTGTAAAATACAGTATTCACTATCACACCTTTTTCCGCGAACCTTCGCTGAAAAAGGCGTAATAGCAACACGAAGCCGCATTTTATCACAAAAATCAATGAATGTCAATCATCACCCCGATCCGATCGGCCACTGCTTACCGCCGAAGCCCCACCCCTCCGGGGACAGGGTAAGCTCTGTGTACACGGAACTCACCCCTCCGGCCTGCGGCCCCACCTCCCCTTGTGTAAGGGGAGGAAACCTGTGCCATTACTTATTCTCCCCTTGGACAAGGGGAGATGCCCGAAGGGCAGAGGGGTGGGGCTTCGTGAATATGGAGATTACTGTGTCCGGAGGCTCACAGTCCGAAGCTTCAGCGTAAGACGGTTACACCCTTCCCGCGCTCAATACAAACCTCGCCAATCCCTTCACGACTTTCATGGGATTTTTGCGAATCGCCGTACGCGTGGTACAGATCATCCAGCTATGATCAAAATTGTTCGACGGACTGTTGAGCACGATCTCGGCCTCCGGCGTCTTCATGAGATCGTCAAACGTCGCAAAATTCGCGATGTTTCCCATCTTATGCGTGGAAATGTCCGAAGGATACACCCATCCGTCCGGATCCATGAAAAACGAAGACTTTCCGCCGTAGCTTTGAATGGGACGCTTGTTATTGAGAATGAAAGACAAAAGCCCATACGCGAAATACGCGCGCAAAATGCGCTTGGGATGCAAAGTTTTCAGCTCTTGCCATACGAGCCAAGTCAGATGCTTTTTGAATTTTTCTACGAGCTCGATACTGTTCGTGTGAATTTGAAAATAATTCTCGGAATTATGCACGGCCGCAAGCGTCATCTCGATACCCATTTTCCTCGTGAATCGATACATCTTCGGCAATTCATCGATATTATAATCACCGGCCGTAAAACCGATGCGAAGATGCTTGACCCCGAGTTTTCGAAGCATTTCGAGCGTCGCCACGTCTTTTTTGAAACCGTCCGGAATGCGTCTTACCTTTTCATGCATTTCCTCCATGCCGTCGATGGAAACGGCCACACCGATTTCCGGATCTATCTTGATGATTTTTTCCATCTGTTTTTGTATCAAAGCCGTGGAAAAACCGTTTGAAGAAATGATAATGCGCGCTTTTGGAGCCGCCTCCTTGATGGCCGCAACGATTTGTGGCAAATCCGGACGCAAAAAAGGCTCCCCTCCGGAAATATTGATATTTCTCAAGGTCGCAGGGATCTTTTTGATGTCTTCCACGCGAAGTTTCGGCAAATCTTTGATTTTCCAAATATTGCACATGGTGCAACGCGAATTGCAAATATACGTCACGGCGATCACCGCATCTTCAAAATGATATTTCTTTGCATTTTTTTCATTTTTCATAAACATAAGTGTGATTCGATAACCGTCAAGAAAGTAAGGATTTATAAATCCGAAAAAAAGGAAAACGAGTCGCGGCTGTCCTGATGATCCCGATATTGAGCGTAAAAATCCGGAGCCGAGGCCTTGCTGTCAAAAGCCGATACCATGACGGAATCGTTTTCAGAAGATTTGGAATCGCTATTTTCAGATGGAGTCGGAGTTTCTCGAGATTCGGGGATGTCGCCATGCGCTATCACCGACTCGACTTTGACGTCCGGTACATTTTCAGTCACAGATTTGACTTCGACGGGAAGAGCCATATCAAAGGTCTGAGCCGGAGTCTCAGAGACATACTCAAGCGCTTCCTCTTTTTTCGAAGGCACCCAAAACACGATATTAAGCTCCGGAAACGCGAAAATCAAACCAAAACCCAAAATAAGCCCCAAGATCAATGAAACCGCCATATTGACCGGCACATTGGGCGTTACCGGCATATCGGTCGTTGCCGGCGCATCAATGGTCTTCACCTCGATCGCCGATCCGCGGCCATGATAAAACTGGTTTTGCTTGATAAGCACCTCGGCCACGGCTGACGCGAGCTTTTCGGCCTGCGCATAGCTTTTGTGATATACATCAATCTGCAAAATACCCGAAAACGCCGAACTGGAAGCCTTCACCGTGTTTTTCCACTGCTTCTGACGCTTCAGCGGATTGCGGGAATAATCGTCGGTGATATCAAACTCCGAAGCGAGCACCTGCTTGAAAAACGCCTCGGAATGAATCACCTCGGCAAAAATACCGGAAATAAACTCCGTGGACTTGGATACGGTATACGGATCCACGTCAGACGCCAGATTTTGCAAGACAAGCAGCTTGGTCGTGGAGCGAAACTTTGCCGGCATGGCCAAGGACAGCACAAACGTCAGTCCCATCACAAGACCGCATACCACCGTCAAAGTCTGCCATTTCCGCCTAATTATCTGAATAAAGTCCACAATTTCCATATTTTTTCACTAATGTTGGAGCTTTGTTAAAACACCCCAAAGTAGCAGGTACGTCAAAATTTGTCAACCTTCCACTATGGATAGCACCCCACTCTCTGAGCCTCACCCATATACCGCCGAAGCACCACCCCTCTCTGAAGTAGAACTCACTTCAGAGCACGCTGCCCTTTGCCTCGCACACTCCGCTTACCGCCGAAACACCACCCCTCCGTCATCCTCCGCTACGCTCCGGATGCCACCTCCCCTTGTCTAAGGGGAGGATAGAGTACGCAAGATTCCTCCCCTTGTACAAGGGGAGGTGGCCGGAGGCCGGAGGGGTGAGTTCCGTGAACATGGAGCTTACCATGTCCGAGCCGGAGGCCTGCCTGCCTCTGGCAGGGGTGAGCTTCGGCGATAAACGGGCCCCTTCAACGAGACGCCGCATGGTAGGCCTCCATCAACTCTCTGTGAAACGCACCGGCCGAAAATCTCAAAACGCTGATCTTCGCTTCCCTAGAGAGGGATGGCATATCATGGGTTTCAAGCGAATCGATGATGGCGGCCAAAGAATCCGCATCTCCGGCTTGAAAAAGAAGGCCGTTTTTTCCATGCTCGATCATCTCCGGTATCCCTCCTATATTCGCGGCAATGACGACCTTGCCCATGGAAAGGGCCTCCAAGACGGAATACGGCCAATTTTCATACCATACCGAAGGGATGATGACGGCCTTTGCTCCGGTGATGATGTCCATAAGATCCTTCCCATACATAAATCCTCGAAATTTCACCCGATCCGCGATACCCAGATCAACGGCCATGCGCTCATACTCGGCTTTTTTCGAACCTTCTCCCACGATAACGAGTTTGTTTTTGGTCTTTTGCATGGCCGACAAAAGTATCGGAATCCCCTTTTCTTCCGACAAACGACCGAAATACAGGAAGTAATCCTCGGAAGGCGAAAGCGTTTCCCCCATGGCGGTCTGCAAAAGAAGCGGATTATGGATCACGGAAATCTTGTCGGCTGAAATACCGTGTCTCATGCAAAGATTTTTCATGAATTCGCTGGGAGCGATAAAACGATCCACTTTCGCATACATGCGCGTGACATACCGATGAAAAAGAAATTCCAGCACCGAAGCTGCGGATGCGACCAAGGATCCCTTGATGCAGCGTCCAAAGACGCATGAAATGGGGTTTTTCAAGCTTTTTTCATCGATCTTCCCGTTTGCGAACAAGACATAGTTTGGAGAAATGAGATGATAATCATGCATAGTCATCACCACGGGAATGTTGCGTTTCTTTAAAGTATGTATAATGGAGGGAGATATCTGGTGATAGATGGAATGCATATGTGCAATGTCGGGATGAAACCGATCCAGCAAACTTTCCAGTTTTTTTTGCGATTCGAGATTCCACAGCATTTTGAAAAAAAATTGAAAGCGCTTCCAGAAGCCGATTTTTTTTTCATAATCAATATTTTCGATAAAATGAGTGGCGTACCTTGAAGGCCGGTTCTGGATATGTTTCATGGAAAAAAACGCCACCTCGTGTCCGCGTTTTTGCAAAATTTCAGCCATATCAAAAAAAGCGCGTTCGCTCCCGCCTTTTGGGTAAAAATACTTATTGATCAGCAAGATTTTCATAAAAAAATCAATAATCAAAGGGTATGTTCGTATTTCAAAAGAAGTTTCAAAATATCATTTTTTATTTAAAATGTCAATCTTTTTCCCTCTCCGGACTTTATCGAAAGATTGCAAAATCGCCAAAAAAAATCGCTATGCGCCTCACTTCCAAGGCACAAAACAGCATCAGCTCGGTCATGATCGCCACCGTCCCGCTCATCTTTCTCATCCCTTTTTTGAACATGCCCTTTCTCCTCATCATCTTCTTATTGGCGATAGCCTATGCGACCATCCTTGCATTTTTTTATCCCAAGCATGTGCTTTTCATGTTCCTCATCCTTCGTCCCATGATTGATATTTATATAGATACCCCGCTCTTTTCCGCCGGAAATATTCCGGTCAAAATCTCGTCAATGCTCGGGGTGATCACGATTTTCATCGCCGCCTATCTTTTTTTCCAGAAAAGAATATACAAAACATTGCCTTTTCAAAAAAGCATCGCCGTTTTTTTCCTGATCTTGATCTTTGGCCTCTTCTCTTCTTTTGCGTTTGAAACGAGTCTCGTGGAAATCATTCGCTTCGCAAGCGTCATGGCGTTTTTTATCATGGGATTTGCCTTGATAAACTCCGGACAAGAGCTCAAGCAATGCATGCTCGTCATCATTGCGTCTGCGGTGATCCCCGGTGCGGTCGCTCTGTACCAATATGCGGTTGGCATCGGCATTACCTTGCCTTTTGAAGGTGTCATCAACCGCATTTACGGGACTTTTGTGCATCCCAACCCGCTCGCTTTTTACCTCGTGATTCCCCTAGTTTTGCTGCTCTTTTTTCTTTTGGAATCCGAAAAAAGAAAGCTTTCTTACGCAGTGTATTGCCTGCTTGCGCCGATATTCCTCGTCGTCCTTGGCCTCACGTTCACGCGAGGCGCATGGCTGGCGCTTATCATCGCCCTTGGCATCATCGGTCTCTACCGCTATCGACTCATCTTGCTTGCGGCGGGAATGTTTGGAATCGTACTTTTTTTCACGGTGCCCAGCATCAATGAGCGCGTGCAAAATCTTGTAACTGCCGATCCCCTAAGCGCGGTTTCCTGGCGTATCAACCTGTGGAAAGACGCATGGGGATACGTCAAAGAAAAGCCGATTGTCGGATACGGTACGGGAACGGCCGAAGCCAAAATCCTTGAAAAACGCGGCCCCTTGTTTGGCTCCACAAAACCGCACAATGACTTTCTCAAAATCGTGCTGGAAAATGGCATTGTCGGCCTCTTTTTCTTCCTCTGGCTCTTGGCTTCGATACTTTTGAAGACGCTTTCGCATTATTCCCGTGCACGATCTCCCCATGTAAAAACACTTGCCCTCTTCCTCTTTTCCGCATCCGTAGGCATCTTTGTCTCAAGTTTCGCGGACAATATGCTCGCAAACACCCCCATCCAATGGATGTACTGGTCCATGATGGGCGCCTTTTTCGCGGTTGCGGGAACCAAGGTGGAAAAAAGATATGTTGTTTAGGAGGAAAGCAGTCAGTACTCAGCGGTAAGTTCTCAGCAGTAAGTACTGAGCACTGTGAACTGAGTACTGAGCACTCACTCCTACGACCAGGCTCCGTTCATCAAAAAAACCGCATTATTATGCGATTTTACTGCGTACTTATAGCTGAGCACTGAGAACTTACTGCTGAATACTAAGTTTTTTTTAAAGTTTCTATCCCCTGATAATCTTGTCAATCAATCCATATTTCACGGCCTCATCCGAAGACATGAAATAATCGCGATCGGCGTCCCCTTCGACTTTTTTCATGGCTTGTCCGGTATGTTTCGCCAAGATTTTATTGAGCAAATCCTTGATTTTCAAAATTCTCTCCGCCCGTATCTTGATGTCTGACGCCTGTCCTTCGGCTCCTCCCATCACTTGATGGATCATCACTTCGGCGTTGGGCAGGGCCAAACGTTTCCCGCTTTCTCCGGCGGCCAGAAGCACGGCACCCATGGAAGCCGCCATGCCGATGCAAATCGTCGAAACATCGGGCTTGATATATTGCATGGTATCGTAAATGGCCAAGCCGGCCGTTACCGATCCTCCCGGACTGTTGATATAGAGCTTGATATCTTTGGTCTTGTCCTGACTTTCGAGAAAAAGCAGCTGCGCGATGATGGTATTGGCGACATTGTCGTCTATGGCGCTTCCGAGAAAAATGATGCGATCCTTGAGCAATCGCGAATAGATGTCATAAGCTCTTTCGCCGAAATGTGATTTTTCTATGACGGTGGGAATAAGATACATACGATGATATTTGAATGATGTTGATACTCTCATTATTCCCAATACCGCAAAAGAAAGCAAATAGAAAAGAACATGGCGATAAAACTGCCATGTTCTTTTTCAAAAATTATATTCACGAACCTGCAGTCAAGGAAATAGAACAAAGGAGCCACCCAGTCAAAGACCGGGCAAAAGTCCTTTATTTCTATTCCCCAGCTTTTCGTGACTGCAGATGCGTACCTGTAAAACAAGCTATATTAGCATAAATAAAGTTTATTGTCAATCTATTCAACCAAAAAAAAATTGAGCTTTCAGATCCAGCGCATCACAAACGCGTTAAAAACATGGGCTTTCATGCATGAAAAATCAACGTTTCTCGGAGAAAAGGAAATTCTTTTGAACTTTTCCACAGCTTTGGCTTGACGATCAGAAGAAAGAGTATACAATCATAAGCAACCTAACGACATTACTCTAATATAAAAATATATAAATAATAACATAATTATAAATCTTTTAAATAAAATAAGCTTACATTTTGTAGCCACCTCATATCAATTCCTTTTTGCCCGTCAAGCGTTTCTTATCGAACATTATTCATTGCCTACGTTGAATAACGTTCCTTTAAGGGGGATAGACGCCAAGGCGGGCAAAAAAAAGCTGATATCAAGCTTCCCTTAACAGTAATAAACGACATGGCATCCCCACATGCCACGCGTTCTATGAACCTCAATCGTGTTGAGCTTATCGGCCACATCACCGCCGATCCGTCGGTAAAAACTTTAAACGGCGGACAAGAGATGACCCGCTTCACTTTGGCCACCAATCGCGTTTGGAAAGATTCCAAAACCAAAGAAAAAAAGGAACAATCCGAATTTCACCCCATCGTCGCATGGGACAAACTCGGAGAAATATGCAAGCAATACCTCAAAAAAGGAAAGCAGGTCTATGTCGAAGGCCGCCTGCAAAGCCGCAACTGGGAAGACATGGAAAAGAAAAAGCACTCACTTACGGAAATCATAGCCGATAATGTCATTTTCCTTGGCGGAAAAGGCTCCCAAACTTCGGCCGAAACCGTTTCCGCGACCGCGAATCCGGACATCATTATGGCCGGCAACTCTCCCGCCTCTCGATAACCCGCGCGTTATTCCTTCTCCCTCCTCGGAGCGCTCCGAGGAGGGAGAAGTCTCAGCCATAAAACAGAGAAAAACATGAAGTATGTTCACATTTCTTCATGAGCTTGCCATGGAGTATGTTTACATTACTTCATGGCAAAAAACTTGCATTCTCTCCAGAAAATCTCTATTATAGTGAAAACACACAAGCGTATTCGCCAGTTTATTATTATTTTTGTCTTATGTCGGTTCCTCCAAAACGGCACTCGAGCTCCAAAGTCAAACGTCGCAGATCGCATCAAGCGCTCAAAACCAAACAACTTCACCCCTGTCCGGAATGCAAAAAACCCATACCCAGCCATCAAGTCTGCCCGTTTTGCCATATGTATAAAGGGTCAAAGTTTTAAGCTCAAGCACCTTTTATGTCCAATCGTCATCTTGCTCGCACCATTGCCATGCAAACCTTGTATGAATGGGATTTTAAAGGTCGTGATAATGAGAAACTCAAGGAGTATCTGAAAAAGAACATTGCCGAATTCGCGCCGGATTTTGACGATCAGGGATTTACCGAGCGACTCGTGGATCATGTGGTTGCGCACCTTGATGATATTGATACCAAAATCCAAGAATACGCACCGGATTGGCCTTTGGAGCAGATTACCGTGACGGATCGCAATATCCTCCGCATCGGTATTTTCGAGCTTTTTCTCAGCGAAGAAATCCCGGCCAAAGTTGCCATCAATGAGGCGATAGAGCTTGCAAAGACCTTTGGCGGCCCATCATCGTCAAAATTCGTGAACGGAGTGCTCGGAGCGATGTACAATGACATGGTCAAAGAAGGCATCGTGAAACCCATTGACATCCAAAAAGCAAAAGAAGCCGAGGAGCGCGAAAAGCAAAGACAAGAAGCCTTGCAAAAAAAAGCGCTCGAAAAAAAACAAACCGAGACGCCAAAACCCGATCAAGTCAGTCCGACATTGGAATGATTTTTTTTTATTCATGCATGAGCGTATAAACAGTATTAAAATTCCAATGTCTTTGGAGTTTGAGTATTTTTTATCCTCCCAAAAAACATGCTCGATTCGCTTTATTCAGAAAAACAATTCTTTCGACTCGAAGATCGCATGGGTGTTACCTTCAAAAACAAAAAACACCTTATTCAGGCTCTGGTGCATCGCTCCTATCTCAATGAAAATAAACAGTTTCCCGTTGCTCACAATGAGCGCCTCGAATTTCTCGGCGACGCTGTGCTCGAGCTCGTGGTAACCGAATACCTCTACAAACACTATTCCAACCCCGAGGGCGAATTGACGAATTGGCGAGCAAGCTTGGTAAACAGTACCATGCTTGCGACTTTGGCGAAGGAGATAGAATTGGAATCCTACCTCTTTTTGTCTCGCGGAGAATCCAAGGATATGGGAAAGGCGCGACAGTATATCCTCGCCAACGCTTTTGAAGCGCTTATCGGCTCTCTGTACATCGATCACGGCTATCGCGCTTGCAAAAAATTCATCGAAAAAAATCTTCTTTCCAAGCTTTCCCACATCCTTGAGAACAAGCTGTACATGGATGCCAAAAGCAAGTTTCAAGAAATAGCGCAGGAAAAATTCGGCATCACGCCGACCTACCGTGTCATCGAAGAAACCGGGCCCGATCATGCAAGACATTTTGTGATCGGCGTTTCGATCGGAGAAGAGCTGATCGCTCAAGGTACCGGCTCGAGCAAACAAGAAGCACAAATGAATGCCGCCGAAGCCGGACTCGCAAAAAAAGGCTGGAACGACGTTCCCGCAGCGTAATTTTGTGTTACCGACACCGTCGGCCGATCACGTCTTTACGAATATTCTGACAGCTTTTGGGGTCTTCAAACAAATACAAAAATTCTATGGTTGAAATCGACGACATTTTTCTTGTCGCCAAGGAATGGGATGCATCCGACGTGCATCTCATTTCCGGCATGAAACCGTTTGTTCGCATTCAAGGGCGATTGCGAGAATTAAGCGACCATGACATACTTTCAAATCGCGTGATTCGAGAATTGGCTTTTGGCATGATATCCAAAGACGCCAAAGTCAATTTTTTCCAAGATAAAGAGCTCGATTTTTCCTATCAGACCCATGACAAAACGCGATTTCGCGTCAATCTGTACTGGGAAAAAGGGAATATAGCGGTTGCGGCGCGGCTCATACCCGCCGAAATCCCGACCATGGAAAAGATCGGCATGCCGGACATCATACATCGGCTCCTTGAATTTCAATCCGGACTCATCCTCGTTACCGGCCCCACCGGACATGGAAAATCCACATCCTTGGCCTCCATGATACAGAATGTCAATGAAAATTTCGCGAGTCATATTGTGACGCTGGAGGATCCCGTCGAATTCATCTATACACCGGTAAAAAGCATCATCAGTCAAAGGGAATTGCGCTCGGACATGAATTCCTTCAAAGAAGGGCTCAAGCATGCGCTCCGACAGGATCCCAATGTCATCCTCGTCGGCGAAATGCGCGATCCGGATACCATTGCCACCACCATCACTTTGGCGGAAACCGGCCACCTCGTCTTTGCCACCTTGCATACGCATAGCGCAGCCCAGACCATCGATCGCATCATCGACAGCTTTCCTCCCCATCAACAAAATCAGATCAGTTTGCAGCTTTCTCTCACTTTGCAAGCCATCGTTTCGCAACGTCTCTTGCCAAAAGTCGGTGGAGGACGCGTAGCCATACGCGAAATTCTCATCAATACCCCGGCCGTATCAAATCTTATTCGGGAAAACAAGATCCCGCAGATCAATACCATCATCCAAACCAGCGCGAAGGACGGTATGATTACCTTTGATCGCGCTTTGAAGCTTGCGGTGCAGGAAGGTATCGTAACCGAAGAAGACGCCGCCAGCTACATATCCTCGGTTCGTTCTTGGATGCATTGAAAATGAACCCTATAAAAACATAAAACGGCTTGAAAAAGCTTGTTTTTTGCTTTATTATGCCTATGCTTGGAATATACGAGCCCATAGCTCAGCTGGTTAGAGCGTTACGTTGACATCGTAAAGGTCGGTGGTTCAAGTCCACTTGGGCTCATAAGAAACGCAAACAAACCGTATCATACATACGGTGAAGAAGCGAAGAATATCGCACAAATTCCAAGGCCGACGTGGTGAAATTGGTAGACACGCATGGTTCAGGACCATGTGCTCGCAAGGGCATGAGAGTTCGAGTCTCTCCGTCGGCATCGTATAACTCGTCTAAAAAAATATGACAAAAAAAATTCTTCAGCAAAGTTTCATTCATGCCCTATTGACCCTTCTCTATATTTTTATCGTCGTGAATATTTTTGAAAACGGTCAGGAAGTTTTCCCGAACTTCAGCGATCGATTCAAGGGATTTTTCATGTTGACGCTTTTTGTTTTGTCTGCCGCCGTGACAGGAAGCCTTGTGATGGGAAAACCGATTCTCATGTATCTTGAGGGACAAAAATCCGAATCGATAAAAATGTTTTCCGCGACCGTCGGTTGGCTAGCTTTGGTTATGCTCATTGCGGTGATATTCGGAAGATAACGGCCAGCAGACATATTGCGCTTCATCACACAATTATGTATCATTGATGCGGTTTATCATTAATCTACACCTATGATGCACATGTCATTTCGAGGTGATGACAAGGCCGGCGACGAAAAAGACGCATAAGAAAGACGATCGCGCGAAAAAACACGGAGTTAAAACCGTGTTTTTTCATAGGTATCTTCGAGTTACCCGATTGCGCTGAAAAATCGGACTCACCGTCCCGGAATATCGCCTTCTTTTTTTCAAAATATGAAAAGAATACTCTTCATCGGCAGCGCAAAAGCCCATGAAAAAAAGCTCGCCTCCATACGAGATTTCGAAATTCATTATCTTCCCATCTGGTACAATCCGAGAAACAATTACTCGGATTTTGACATTCTCAATTATCTTGACTCCGCTCGAGCGCTCATCAAGGCAAAAAAAATCGAAGGCATCATGTACACGCATGACCTTTCCAGCGTGATGGCGGCTTTGCTTTGCGCAGAATTCGGCCTTCCCGGCCCGAGCCTTGCATCGACCTTCGCCTGCTTCAATAAGATATACACGAGACAATTCTGCCCGTATGAAAAGATCCAATGCTCCATCATTGATCCGTATAACCCCGAAATTCAAGAATATCCTTTTTACCTCAAGGCTCCGTATTCTTCCTTGGGCTTGCTCGGTTTTTTTGTAAAAAATCCCGATGACTTCGAAAAAGCCCTTCAAATCGTCAAAGTCGAATTGCCAAAAATGAATCACGCTTTTTTCCCGATGCTGGAAATGTATGTTGATATGAAAAAATTCCCCTCTGCGTTGCGCGACGTGATGCTGGCCGAAACGCCCATTTCCTTGCCTCAAATCACGATTGAGGGGTATGTTTATCGGGGAATCGTGCATACGCTCGTCATCACGGATACCAATTTTATAAAAAACACGAATTGGTTCGACAATTTTTCCATGCCATCACGCATACCCGATCATATTCAAAACCTCATACATCAAAAGGCCGTCGAAGATATCGCAAAAATAGGTCTCGATAACTCTTTTTTCAACATCGAATACTGGTATGATACTCACGATGTCATCCTCATCGAAATCAATTCCCGCAGCGCCGCCTGTTTTTCGGATCTGTATGAAAAGTGTTACGGATTTGACAGCTACCTTGGCATGATGAAACTCGCGGCCGGAACGGATCCGTGCATCACACCGAAACCGCGAAAATTCGGCGGACAATTCAATGTCATCACGGATAAAGACGGTATGATGCATGACTTGATGGATCTCGCGACATTTGAAAAATTGCCGTGCAACAAGTACCTTTGCCGCAATGTCACCAAACCCGTTCGATCGCTCAGCGCGCATGGCAATGTCTTGGCGCAAATGGAAATATTCGGCGATTCCTACGAAGCCATATTAAACGAAGCCGAAAAATATCGAAATAAATTACTGAAATCGTGAATATTCCCATGACGAGCTCTCAAGTATTCCGTGTCAATGTTCATACGCTGAAACATTTTACAAATACATTCAATATCATTTTCCTTTTCCTTGTTTAGCGTCATTAATATTCATACTATGCTGAAAAAAATCGGATTTCTCCTTCTCGTTGCGGTGATCGCTGCCTTTTTTCTTTTTCCAAAAAACAAAACCGAAGTTACCGAGCAAAAAAATTCAGTGGTCAAAATCGGCGTGCTGCAGCTCATAGGCAACTGGCCTTTTTACGTCGCCGAACGAAATCGTTTTTTCGCGGACAAACATATCGATGTCGAGTTTGTCAATTTCCAATCGTCAAATCAAATCATGGATGCGCTGCTTCGCGGCGATATCGATGTGAGCTATTTCGCCTCGTTGCCGGTACTGGCCGCGCAGACGACGGATCCCGGAAAAGTAAGGATATTCGCGTTTGGCGATTACTCGATCGAAAACCCCTTTGACGCGCTTTTGGTCAAAAAAGGCTCGACGATTCGCGCCTTATCCGATCTCTCGGGCAAGAAAATAGGCGTTTTCCCGGGCACCACCGGAACAAATTTCGTCAAAAAACATTTGCAGAATAAGGGCGTGGACATTTCAAAAAACGAATTCATCCAGCTGCCGCCGCCAAGTCAATTGCAAGCCCTCGAAACCGGATCCATCGACGCCCTACATGCGTATGAGCTGAATATGGCTCTCGCGCTTGACCGAGGCCTCGCTGAAACCATGGACACAGCGATTTTCGCTCAAGTGTTGCCAAATGCAGCCATCGGCATGGTGGCGGCAAGCAACGTGTGGATACAAAAAAATCCGATCGTATCGGTGGATTTCATCGATGCGTACGAAAAAGCGCTTGCCTTCGTGAATACCGACGAGTCTGCCGTCCGAGATATTGTGAAAGAAAAATTTCAGCTCAAGGACGAGGTTGCAAACGCGGTTACCCTGCAACGATTCCGCATGTACGACGAATATGACTTCCAGATATTCCGCGATCTTACGTCGCTTTCCGCGGAGATCGGCGATCTCAAATCCGTTCCGAATGTGGAAAATTTATTGTACAAAAGGTAAGTAGTTCGTATTTTGCTACAGACTCAAATTCATCTCTTGAATGATTATGATCTCTCTTCGCCATGTTTCAAAATCGTATGACTCAGAAGAAAAAAAAATGCCCGTGCTGCATGATTTTTCGTACGATTTTCGCGACGGGGAATTCGTCACGATTTTCGGGCCAAACGGCGTCGGAAAATCAACCTTGCTCTATCTCATCGCGGGGATACATACTCCCGACGCCGGCATGGTTTCCTATTGTGACGATAAAAAACCCAAGCTGAGCATGGTATTCCAAAACTACCATGACAGCCTTTTCCCATGGAAAACGACGCATGAAAATATCGCCCTCGCCTTGATCAACGAACCGCTCACACCTTCCGAAATCGACCGAAAAGTGCGAACGATCAGCGCCGGCATGGGACTTTCCAAACATCTTGAAGCGTTTCCTTACCAACTTTCCGGAGTGCAAAAACAGCTCGTATCTATCGCAACAGCCTTTGTCACCGATACGGCTATTTTGCTTCGCAATGATATCACGAGCGCCCTGGACTA
>CAZAJQ010000010.1:0-19037 GCA_964485795.1 uncultured Gammaproteobacteria bacterium | reverse complement strand
TCGTAACAAGGCATCCGTAGCGGAAGCTGTGGATGGATCACCTCCTTTCTGGAGAAACTTTTTTGAAGGTTTACCTTCAAAAATATTCGGTCGTAGTTGACGTTTTTCATTTTGATTTTTCAAAATGTCAGCTTTCTATTCGATTAAGGTTGTCAAAATTTTTTAGCGGAGCATAAGAAAGTCTGCGGATAATGCTTACGAGATCGCAGTATCTCGCGGGTATGATTTGCGGACTTTTTTGTTTGGCAATCCGCATGAAAGATTGAAGAGGAGAAAGCTTTTTGTTATATTTCGGGTATCTTTCAGAATTTTTTTGGAAAGATATTATATGCCGAGGTAGCTCAGTGGTAGAGCGAAGGACTGAAAATCCTTGCGTGGGGAGTTCGATTCTCCCCCTCGGCACCTTTTTGGGGGTATACATTTTTTTGATAAAACGGGTGTGTGTATTATGTGTACATATTGCAGAGTGAATGTGACGGAAATATGTACATTGGGTCTACGAATGATTTGAAGCGGAGGCTCGTGGAGCATGCAAAAGGATTCGTGATATCAACGAAAAATCGTAGACCGCTTCACTTGGTGTATTATGAGCGTAAAGTAGCCATAGAGGTTTAGATTCCATTTCATTTTGCGCGTGTAGCTCAGGTGGTTAGAGCGCGTCACTGATAATGACGAGGTCCCTGGTTCGAGTCCAGGCACGCGCACCTGAATGAGGGGTTAAAAAATAGGAATTCGGAATGAGGGAGGAAAGATTCCGCCCTTTATTTATTGTTTCTATTCTTGATTCTATTTTGTTGTATCGGGGATTGGCGAAGTTGGCTATCGCGCCTGGTTTGGGACCAGGAGGCCGTGGGTTCGAGTCCCACATCCCCGACCAATTTACAAAAAGTGGCTTAAATAATAGGTTTCAGTGTAATAATCTTCAAACCTTGTGGTAGCTGGTTCAATAAACAATATGAATAATTTTGAAAAATTTCCCAATGGTCATGAAATCCGTGAAGAGAAAAAATTCTCGCTTGATGGTTTAACTATTAAGTCAATATCTACCAAACCAGAAATAAAGGGCAAAATGGGCAACATAGACTGGCCGATAGAGCTCCAAGGAAAAGGAACAACTAATGAAAAAGAAAAAACGATGGAAGTCAAATTCCCTAAAGGTGATATTATTCTTTCGTTTGTTACAACAATTCATGAACTAGGCCATTTAGGTCAAGAACAAATTGATTCATCCTTAAAAGCAGAACCTCAAACACACCACACGTTATTGATGCAGGAAACAGATGCATGGAAGCGCGGGTGGGAAAGGTTGACCAAAATACGACCAGATATCCGCGAATTTTTACAACAGAAATTAGAGTCCTTAACCAGAGCTGGCGTTACAGATTTTAACTCAATTGATATCTTCTATCATTGGGTTCAAGAAAATGTTCTCAATATGGTAGAAGCGCAGAGTATTTTATTTGAGCCTAGTAAGAGCACCGATACATTGAGCGAAAACCGTTTTAATAGATTGGCTGAAGAATTGCAAAAAAGAGGAATCAACAATTTTTTGAAGCGATATAACACTGTCCGAGTCGGTGAATTAGTTAATGAAGAATATATGATCGGTTTTATAAAAGACATTGCAGAATCTGTTGTAAATGATCTAAATAAAAAGTGATGTCATCTTTAAGATCTACAATGCTTTCTTCGATAATCTCATTGAACCATGTAGTCATCGGTTCGTACCGTGTTTGGACAGGCCGACCAGCCCGCCTTTGGCGGGACTAGAATCTAGTAACGAGACTCTAGTATTCTTGAAGCTATGTTCGATGATAAACAATGGATAGAAAAGTGAGTATGCAGCAAAACTTTTTCAAGCGACTGGTCGATGAATACGAAAAACCTGAACGACAAGCCTTAAGCCGGAGATATCCGGTTTTTTTGCCTTTGATTATGCTGATTCGTCGCTCTATTACAAGATTAAAGAACATACTTTACTATCAAATTGCGAGAAAAAAATCAGGGGAATTGTTTAATAATGTCGTCGCCCGCCATCAAAGTGCGCTTTTCAGAAAACTTGGAGACAGCGATATGCATCTGCAAGTTCAAAAAATAAAAAATTTGAAAAGAGCCTGTGAGGATTTGAACGGCTTGATCATTAAAAGTGGAGAAGTTTTTTCACTCTGGGAGAGTATTGGCATGCCAACAGCTTCAAAAGGGTATGTCAAAGGGATGTTTCTTTCAGAGGGGAAAGTCATTGAAGGGATTGGCGGCGGTTTGTGCCAACTTTCCAATTTTTTCTGCTGGATATTTCTTCACGCCGATACCGAAATCGTTGAGAGAACACACCATTCTATGGATGTTTTTCCGGACTCAGGGAGAGTATTGCCATTCGGAAGCGGCGCAACATGTCTCTATAATTTCGTTGACTTGAAAGTGAAAAATGTCGGAAAAAGTCCGATACAGCTTTTTCTTGGCGTTACCAAAACGCATTTAAAAGGGCAAATACGAAGCAAAGAGAAAAACACCGTGAAATTTTCGCTTCAAGAGATGAATCATGTCTTTATCCGTAAAGATGGAAAATATTATCGATACAATGAAATTTGGAGGATTCGAAAAAAAGAGGGAAAGGAAATTTCGAGGAAAAAAGAATTCACGAATTTCGCTCCAGTGATTTATGCGATCGATAAAAGGGCACTCTTGGGGCTTGGATATAATGTGATCGACTTTGACGTTGCTCGGGGAGTAGCTTTTTAAAGATGTTTTGTTCCATGCCGATTTGGCATCAATGAAGGTTTGACTCTGATCTTCACCGGGGGTAATCTACGGAAAAGTCTTGTATACATCGACTATGATGAAAAAAGATTTTCAGATCATGGGAATACTGAATATCACCAAGGATTCGTTTTATGACGGTGGGAAATATTGCAGCGTCGAAAAGGCCGTGGAACGTGCTTTGCAGATGATTGCGCAAGGGGCTCATATCATTGATATCGGGGCGGAATCGACACATCCCGACAGCAGAAGGATTTCAGCGAAAGAGGAGATCGATTTACTCGCACCGGTATTGAAAGCTTTGAAATCCAAAGGCGTTTTCGTATCCATCGATACATACAAACCCGAAGTCATTGCGTACTGCCTTTCGGTTGGAGCGGATATGATCAATGACGTTACCGGCCTTGCGCATCCGGATTCGATGCGCGCGGTCGCGAAATACAAGACTCCGGTCGTTATCATGCACTCGCGCGGCAAAAACGCCTATGCCGGGAAAGAAGAAGGGATTTTTGAAACGATTATTCCTGAAATAAAACGTTTTTTTGAGACTCGCATGACGACGATGAAAAACGTGGGTATCAAAGAAGAAAACATCATCCTCGATCCGGGTATGGGGTTTTTCCTCGGCTCGAATCCCGAACCCAGTCTCAAAGTCTTGGCCGATTTCGCCGAAATCGCTTCATGGGGATACAAGACATTGATTTCGCCCGGAAATAAGTCATTTATCGGCAGTGCGCTCGGGAGAGACGTAGGCGAAAGGCAATACGGGACCCTCGCCTGTGAGATATGGGCCTATTGTGCCGGCGCGGATATCGTGCGCACTCATCAGGTTCGCGCATTGTCGGACGCTATGAAAATGGTTGAAAGCATCATAAAATATAAGAATGGCGGAGACAGGTAAGAAAATTTCGCGTATGTCGCATTTCAATAAAATTTTTTTTGATTTTGACAGTACGTTGATCAGGATGGAAAGCCTTGATGAATTGTCGCGCATATGCGGAATCGAAGAAAAGGTTCATGAAATATCAAAGAAAGTGCAAAACGGGGAGATTCCTTTTGAAAAAGTTTATAAAAAAAAGGTGGATCTCATGGCTCCAAGCCTTGCGGAGATACAAAAATTGATCCCCTTGTGCGTCTCGTCGTTTGTCGCCGACACTGAAGTGGTGATGGCGGCTTTGTTCACATTGAAAAAAGATATTTATATCGTTTCGTCCAATTTTCATACGATCGTGGATCCCGTGGCTCATGTTTTGGGAATCGCGCCCGATAAGATCATCGCCAATGACATGTATTTCAAACCCAATGGCGCGTATGATCACATGAACTATGATTCTCCTTTGTGCACGACGGGAGGAAAGGCGTTGCTTCTCAAGAGTTTCATTTTCGATCACGATTATACCGCATTCATCGGAGACGCCGTGACGGATTTGATGACCAAAAACGTGGTCAATCAGTTTATCGGCTTTGGTGGCGTGGAAATACGGGAAAAGGTCAAAAAGGAATCCGAGTATTTTATCGAAGAGAAAAGTTTGTCAGCGGTGTTGCCGATCATTCTCACGCAGGAGGAGCTGAAACATCTCGAAGTGCTGGGGTTTCATGACTTGGCCTTGCGATTGCGCTGAGCGGCGGGAAGGGAGAGGGAATGGAAGGGATGAACACAGAGGTTCATCCGTACATGGAGGGGAATTTAATAAGAAAATGGCTTGGATTAGCCATTTTTTGTGTTTATGGATGGACGACACTTGACGGAATTGCATAAATGTGTTATTATATATTTGTTCATTACAATTGATTTATTGGAAAACGTCTCAGCGAAGCCTTGTAGGGGAGAGAAACTGGGTATGAAGAGTGATCTTGATACTCGGTAAAAACACATTTTTGTATCAGAAATGATGGGGTAATAATAACATTGTTTATCAAAAGCCCAGGGTCATTTCTGTAATATACAATAATGAGGCCTCTACAGAGTTTTGATGAGAATTGTTCTTTCTCTCTCCCTCGATTCGGCCCTTGTCTCAAAACGATTACTGTCGTTTCAAACAAGGAAAAACATCATGAAGAAACAACGAGGGAGAGTTTCTATATATAAACCGAGCAGCATGTCTAAAGCTCGGTTTTTTTCTTTTTAAAGCCGCTTATTTTTTCTTGATATGCGGTTTTTTTATAAAAAAACGCCTGATTTTTATTAATATTTCAGGCGTTTTGAGAAATTTTTTTTAAAAGATCATGTGAAAAGATAATTGACCGATCTTCCCCGGAAATCGCGCAAAATGGCTTTTGCGAGAAGCTCGGCCAAGCAAACGGTTTCGATTTTTGCGCATTGCCTCGCATTTTCACGCAAGGGGATGGTGTTTCCCACGAAAAGTTTCGTAATCGCAGACGCTTCGATTTTTTCGACCGCTTCGATTTCTGTTTCCGGGTCTTTTGAGAGCAGGGCATGTGGCATCATGGCGTAAATGGTTTGCATACCGTTGTCTGCCAACATATTGACCGCTTTGCAGATCGTGCCACCGGTATCGATGAGATCATCAATGATAATGGCGGTTTTTTTCCCGTAAAGCTCTCCTATTTTCATGGATTCGATCTCATTGGCTTTCCCGCGAGATTTTTCGAAAGACGAAAATGGAAGATTGAGCCTTTTCGCATAAGATTTTACTCTCGGGATACCTCCGGCATCGGGAGAGATCAGCAGGCAGTCATTGAGAACATTTCCCAAATTTTTTTTGAGAAAACGTATGAAAGTATAGCGGGCGAAAAGATTGTCAAAAGGTATGCGTACAAACCCTTGTATTTGCCCGGCATGCAGATCGATAGCCATAATGCGATTCACTCCCTGCTCTTCAAAAATTCTTGCGATGCAGCTGGCACTGATGGGTGTACGCGCTTCCACTTTTCGATCCGCACGAGAATATCCGAAATAGGGAATCACCAGTTTGACGCTTTGAGCCGATGCGCGGATGCAGGCGTCAATGAGAAGCAAGAGCTGCTCGATCATACCATGGGGGTAGGTGGTCTGAAGGATGTAAACGTCTTTGCCGCGGAGATTGTTTTCACTGTCGGGATTGATCTTGATTTCCCATTCTCCGTCCGCGAAATTGCTGATCTTCACATCGCAGAGGGAAAAATCTTCATATCCCCGATGTTTCGCTATTTCGATGGCGATCCGAGAGAAAAGTTCGGGATTTGATGTGCCCCCTATGACGACCAGTTTTTTTGGTCTTCTTTTTTTTCCGTTTTTCATTGCTTTTCCTCCGAGAAAAAAGTTGTAAAAATTTACGAACCGTTTTTGCATTGGGAAAAAGTATAGCATAAGCCAGGAAACTGGGAAGGAAATTTTTATGAGGCAGGATGCGGGCGCAAGGGCTGCTGAGCATCGTTTCAGACGCGGTAAGCTCCATGTTCACGGAGCGCACTCCTCCGGACACGGGAAGCTCCATGTTCACGAAACTCACCCCTCCGGCCTGCGGCCACCTCCCCTTGTGCAAGGGGAGGATGAAGGGTGAAAGGGGCCCTCTTTTTTGTATGCTGCAAGAGGAGTTTTTTTTGCTATAATGAGAGCCATTCATGTCATGCATCAAACACACTATGAGCGCAGAAAAATATTTCAGCCCGGATATGTATGAAGGCGGGCTCCATAAAACAGAAAATGAGCCGATGAATATCGATGATATCGTGGAATCGGTTATCCGTGAGCTTGGGGAAAGGAAAAATCTTCCATCGAAGGAATATTTGAGAATGCGCATAAGCGAAAAGGCCAAAGCATCGGGATTTGAAACAGATGAAGATACGCTCCTCAATATCGAAAAAGAGGTTGTTTTTCGATTTCATAAAGAAAAATTTCAGGAAATGGCCGACATTATCGCTCTTGATGTACGAAACGAGCGGAAATTCGCTCTCAATACGAATTATTTCAATCTTCAGCGGAGGACTGATATTTCTCGATTTTTACAAAGATACATCAAGGACAAAGATGACAAACTCGACTGGGATTTTATTGTTAAACATCTTGATGCATTATTGGCGGAAAGTGAGGATAAACGGGTTCAAGATACGCATCTCGAGGATTATCTCGAATTACAGCCCAAGAGCAGCTGGACCAAAGATCGATGTATCGATGAATTGGCAGAGTATATGCAGACGTTTGAGGTCAAACATAAGGATACGAAAAAAACGTTTTTCAGCCATCTCATCGAGGAGAATTCCAAGCTTCGGGACGCTTTGAAAACGTACTTCCCCGAAAACGATAAGAAAAAATCCATACATTGGCCTGCGGTAAAAGAGCTATTCATGGAGAGATATCCGAATCTCTCGGAACTCTATGAGCGGATTGATCCCAAAATGCGTGTCGAACGTTTTACGGAGATCAAGAGACTCGCGAGTATCAACAGAGAAACCGCTCTTACTACGGTGGCGCAAGATATTTTGCGAGTCTTGGAAGAGTTGCAACCCGAGAAATGGGGATCGTCCATCATTAATGAGCCGGGTTTGAAATATATCGCGAAAATCATTTATGGACAGGCATTGGATTCGAAAAAAGAGCGGATAACGTGGAATATGCTGGTATCTCGGTTGCCTCAAAAGTGGCGGGATCGCTATAACCCTACCATACCGATGAGTCAATGGGTCGAATCAAAAAAGTGGCGAGAAGGTCCGGAAGAGCAAAAGGCTGTCGATGATATCCTTAAGAAGGTGGAAGACATACAAATAGATGGAAGACAGTTTGAAGATTTGCGCTCCAAGGATGTCTTGATGCAGTTCGGATACGACGCGGTGCGACGATATCATGACACCTATCATCAACTGGTGATGGAAGCAAAGAGCGGAAATCGCGTCGCAATGAACACGCTCAATGATCTTCTTTCAAAGAACTATGATGTGAAACTTTTTCATGGGAAGGATATTCCGCAAAAGAGCATTGATGAAATGAAAATTTCAGCGGTAAAAAATTATAAGGGTGAACAATTCATGAAAAGAGATAAGAGAGTAGTGACTTTTATAGAATATTATCGATCAAGAGCTTCTTATCTAAAATTTGAAAAAAGGTGGGAAACAACAAAAAAGATCACGAGTCTTGATGACAAGATGAAGGATTTTGAGAGCTATGCGGCCGATACGACCGAGCTTGAGCTATCGTGGATCGATACCTATAAAAGAAGCGCTCACGCTTTTTTCGCGGGCGGAAATTTGAAAGAATTGAAAGAAGTTTCCGCCGGGGAGCGTGTGAACCTTCTCGCGCTTGCGGCGCAAGATTTGAGCGCCACGCCCGAGGAGATAGCATCGTATTTTACGGAGTTTCCGGAGGACGCGGGACTGGTGTCGAGGATTTACATCGAGTATGGGGGGAAGCCGCACACTCGATATGAGGCACTTTTTGGCGCGTCATACCCTTATTTTCGCGAGAAGCTCCCGAAACGTTTTCGTGTCTCGGATCCTCATTATCAGATTCTCTCGGAAAAACGGAACATGGCTTCGGGCATGGTTTTGAGGGGATATGAGAAAAATGCACTGAATGCGTTGCCGCAATCTTTGAAAGACCGGGCTTTACAGATGCTCGAGAAGGATTCCTCGTTTTTATTCGTGAAAGAGGATCAGAACTATGAAACATTCTTGGATGATGAAAAATTCAATTTTTGCAAAGCGTTGCTCGGGGAGAGCCAGTATCGGCTGCTTCATGATGAAGTGTATCGACGGCATACCAGCGAAGAAAACGCTTTGGCTTTTGAGCGTATGAAAGACTTTGGCAATGAAAAAAACGCTTCGTATCACTCCATGTTATACGGCTATGGAAAAAAGTACGGCATGTATGATCGCACGGACAGCGAGAAAATGTGGGATACGGGCAAGTTTTCGGTTCAAAGGGATCTGGCTACGTTTCAAGCAATGATCGAAACGCTTGAAACCATTGAGGAGCTCAAAGTTCCGCAGCAGCAAAAAGTCGACGCAATCCTTGATTTTTGGCTCAAAAATCAAAATCCCGTTTTTTTGCAGACGGTGATGAATATCCTGAACCAGGATGGCCAATACGCATTTCAAAGATTGCAAGAGCTTGGAAAAATTTCATTTACGGATCAAAAGGCGATGTTTGTTCTCATGCATCGATTGGAGCTCGGAGAGGGGAAGATGACGCCGCAGGGTGTGGAATATTTGGGTGTGACCTATGATCTGGGGGAATACGGATCCGAAGCGCGGAGCGTCAAGAGGATTTCCGCCGACGGGAAGCTCGGGATTTTCGACAGTGACGCCGAATTGATCGGGTATTTTGAGGTAAAGCATGAGGATATTCCCTCCACCGGAAAAGTCGTGAAGCCTCTCATAAAGAAGCTTCACGTCGAGGATATCTTTGCCTTGCCAAAAAAGGACGATCGGACGCAACAGAAATTTGTGGGAGTCTTTCAGAGAAGGTATAAGAAAATCAGCGAAAGGGATATTTGGAAAAAATCGGAGGTGAAATTTGAAAATTTGAATTTTCTCGAAAAATCCCAATTCATCGGAAGAATCGTGGCGATGGAGGAAGAGGTCAAAGACGCGATCATGAATAAGGATCGTCATGCGGAAGACGCGGCTCGCGAAAAGATGGAAGCTTTTGAAAAGTTCACCGGTCGATTCGGCGAAAGGGGGGTAAGGGTGTTTTTCGCGCTTGAAGCCGATGCCGGGCTGGAGCAAAAAATTCTCGCTCTTTCATCCGCGATCGATGAGAAAATCTGCGACAAGATCTTTTTGCAGTTTGAAATGCTCGGACGATATGCCGCGATGTCGGCGACCGAGCTTGGAAAACGGTTTTATAAGGGTGAAAAGGATCTTCCCGCTCATGCGGAGATACTCAAAAGAGCCGCGAAAATGCTGGGGAACTTTTTCGAAGTAGCAGTGACTTCGGATTTTTCAAAAAAGACGTATACCGAAAAACAACGGTTGTATGACAAGATTGAAACGGATCTTCGCAAAATAGATCAAGAGGCCAGGATCTTTGGCGCCATGTTCAAAGCCGCGGCCGAAAGCGGGAGTACGATGGAAGAGGTGAAGGGACTTGATTTTGAGCTTGTGAATGGCAATGCACTCGAAAGTAAGGATTTGTCGGAAATGGAGCGCATCATCGAGGAAAATTATTCAGACGAAAGGCGGGAAAAGGTCATCAAAAGCATACGCGAAGTGTTCGACGATAGGGAAAAAAGCCGAAAAAATCAGTGGCATATACTCCGTCGCGACGGGAAGATGCTTGCTTTCGGCCGGATAGAGGACATAGGGGACGGGAATTTTGGGGCATGGTCGCTGAATGTCGATAAGGCGTATCAGGATTCCAATATCGGTCGCGTATTCAGTAAAAAATTCATCGATGCCGGCGCCGAAAAAGGAAAGCTTCTCGGGAAGGTGCAGATTGAAAACAAGGTTATGCCTTTTTTCATCGAGGAGGCCGCCTATGTGGGGTATGAAATCAAAGAAGAAGTGGGCGGAAAGTATCTGATGCTTTTGCGGGATGATGAAGTGAATATGCGATACGTTTCAAAAGGGAAAAAGTATGATGCTGCCGACTTGGCGAAAAAAATTTCCGGCAGCGGAGAGGCCAACGAGATCGAAAAGGGCGTATTTGGCATGGCTTTTGATCCCCGAAATACCGAGAGTTTTGAGAAAATGCTGGCCAATGGGTTTGTCGTGACGAGGATTATAAAACATGAGCATGCGCCCATGTTGATTTTTGAGAAAAAATTATAAAAAAGTTTCAGAGTCCTTTGGATAAAAGGGAAAAGAAACTTTTTTTTATTATGGGGATTTATTCGCCGATTTTCTCGGAACGTTCCCATAATATTTCAAAGAGTGCTCGATGCATCGAATAAATGAAGGGATTTTCGATGATTGTGGCGGTGAGTCCTTTTTCATTCATCGTGATATAGGCGATCTTGTCGTCATAGATTTGCAAGCTGGTATTGAAGGGCTGTATCGAGATTTTGAGCAATCTCACGTCAAGGAGATTTTTTTTTGCCTTGTAGCGTTCGCGGGAAAATGCGTTGTCAACCGCCAAAAGTCTTTTCGGTATTTTTTCTTTGTTTCTTTCTCGGACGTATTCTTCATTGATTTCATTGATGAATTTAACGGTCGCTTCGATGTCGGCGACGGTGAGTATTTCGGTTTTTGAGGTGAGGGAGTCTTTTAAGGCTTTTTTGACACCCTCCATTCCTTCGAAAAATTTCACCCCCGGTCTTTGTTGCGATTGATGGAAAAGCTTCGTGAAATCTTCAAAGAGCGACTCAAGCTTGATTTCGGTTTGGGTCATTTTTTGTTTCTGAGACTCGATATATTCTTTGAGCGCATAGGGATGTTTCGCGCGAAATACGGTGAGGTTTTTTTCATTTTGATACTGTTCGAGCAGGCCTTTTTGGACCAGCTGATCCAGTATCTCATATACTGTTCCGCGAGGCATGGAGGTTTTTGCGATAATCGTTTTTGCCGGAGTTTGGCCAAGCTCCAGCATAAGTTGATAGATCGTGGCTTCTTTCTGAGAAAGGCCTATTTCTTGAAGTAAGGTTGATTGATTCATAGAGTGGAATAAGTGGTTCGTCGTTAGTTTTTATTTGAGACTTTTCGCTTTTGGCAAGGGGGTGAAAAAGCGATGTTAGCGAAAATTTGACCGAGGTATTATTATTTCAATAATTTTGCCGTTTTCTTGCTTTTTTCTTATATCCATAATAGCGAAAAAATGTAATGTTGTCAATAAATATCGACAACATTTATTATTTTAAAAGCCAAGAAATGGCGTTTTTTTATTTTTATATTGGCTATTGTCGAAAACAACTATGAAAATATGCCGATTTGTATTGACATTTTACTGCAAAAGTGTTATACTGATCGCAGAAGCAAAATAAAGAAAGAGAAGGGATGAAAAATGCTTCTTGATCTTTCAATATAAAACGCACAACCCCCCGCAGGAAGTCCCTTTGGGAATTCCGTTCGGGGGAGATGGGAAAGAGGATACTGCGTTGTCCTGATAGGATCTGTCACATAACACCGTTAAGGATTCTGAATGAAACTTTGGCTTACGAGAGAGTAAAGCCAAAGAATATAGGAGAGTCTTTGATCGAGGAGTTTTGACAGAACATATCCCCATCGACCGTTGTCTTATGAGACTACGGTCCGGAATGAGCCTTAAGCAAGTTCGTCCGGAGAAATAGTCTCGTCAGAATTACGCGGAGGAGAGAGCCTTTGACCTTGGTCAAGGGATACCGGCTCGCTGCTCGCTATTGCCCGAGGGCGTATCGAGCGGCGGCATACACGGTAATCATTGTTTGATGAAAGGGTATAAATCATATTGCGTTCATCATTTCGTATGGCGCCCCGTTTTCATCGAATATCATTTCCTCTCCGTTATTGTGCAGAGAATTTTTCCGATCGCTTTTCGTTTGGAAAAAGGTTTCACGCGGTTCCTTGAGGGTGTTGTCCCGCAAGGAGGAGCCGAATGGTCTTTGACAATTTTTTCTTGAGTTTAAAAAATGTTTTTTAAATTCAGGAAAGCCCGGGAAATTTTTTCCTTGGCGAAAAGACTGGTACAGAATTGTCCTTCATAAAATTGTCGTCCTTCGACAGGCTCAGGATGACAATTTTGTACCAGAAAAAAAATAACCTCCGTGAGAGAGTTGCTTGCGGAGTGGATATAAAACCCTATGACTTCCGGGGTTTGAAGAGGAGGTCAAAGAATTTTTTTTCTCGCGAGGAAATAGCGAGAAGAAAGGAGGTTGGCATGAGATATATGTCAACACCGGGTTGGGGTGCATAATCAATCCGGGTAGCAATGCCCGCGGGAAACGGCGCGGGGGAAGAACAAATCCGCATTTTGTGGATTACCGAATGGCTATTTAAAGGAGGAGAAAATTTCGATGCTTAGAAATTTATCTCCTCCTGATTTTTTTTGATGGACGGTTTTTTATTTCGGGGGATAGATGCGGTTCAAGAGAATGGAACAAAATTGACAATTTTGGTTGAAAAAATGCCACGAAGATACAAGCGATGCTTCAAGTTTTGAGGTATGGCTTGTCTTTTCGTTGTGAAAAGACAGGGATAGTCCGCCAACTGGCGGATGAAAACCATTGCGCTTTCGAGCAGCGCATAAAGGCCGGGTTTTAGCCACTGTATTGAAATAAAACTTCAGAAGAAAGGAGCCTTTCTATGGAATGGCTCAAATTTTTTTCTGAAATAATTGAAGTTGGAACCTTTCTTGCCGCAATGGCAAGCTGGATTCTCACTCTGAAAGGCTTGAAAGAAGCCCGTAAGAGAGAAGAACTCCAGAATTCTTCCATCACCATTTATTTGGTATGTGAAGAAAAGGAGATCCAACTTCCTTACGCTCCTCTCCGCAGGCAACTCAGTCGTGCGGAGATCCTCGGAGTTCTGGGAATGGTCAGCGGCGGCGTCCGCTTTGACATCCCCGGGCTCACCACACTTTTCACGAGTGGTGAGTTTGACAAGATGATGAAGGGCGAAACCAAAGCGCTCTATATCACTTGTCCTCTGAAGGAATTTGAGTTGTTCAGCCAAAAACTGAACGCCGAATCCTAAGAGACTCAAAGGAAGAGCACCCGTGGCAGTCGGTATCTCAGAGCCACGGAGGATTTTTGTCGCAATGACGGATATCAAGGTTTAGTGCAATGCTAAACCAAAACCGGCGGCCGAAAACGAGGAGCGATGCCAAGTTTTCGGTGAGGTGCTTTTGACGGATTATCGTTGCGAAACGACAAGAAATCAAAAGCCGTGTTTTTCCGCCTCTTAAAAAGGCCTCATACGTGGATCAAATCACGTATGTGATTGCCAAGGAAAAACTATGCCCGAGCATTGAGGGATGAAAAAATATCAGAGCTGCTCTGTTGCTCGAAACAGAGTGAAAGGTTTTTTTTCCTGAAAGATTTTTTTCTGGTCTGAAATACGACCCGCCTGTCCACGGACATAAAGATGGCGCAAAAAAGAAAAAATCAGGATGGTCAAACAACCTGCTTTTGAAACCCTTTCTTTATGAAAGGGATTTCTCTTGAGATCATTTTGGAAAAATGATTTGGAGAGAGAGGACGATGTCAGGGCAAAAAGATATTTTTGCGATGACATCGACTCGGAAGGAGACTTCTGAGGAGAGAGTCCGAGAAAGTGATAAAAGATATTTTCTTGGAAATTTGCGATTTTGCCGAGACCACAAGATCGCATCACTGCTTTTTACGTCTTTTATTTTGCGCAGACTGAATGGAAAACTGAAAAATAATGCCACGGAAAAGCGGTCCCTTATAGAATTTTTTATTTTTCAAGACTCAATATTCGTTGTCAAAAAACAATTTATTTTATGGAGCCATTGAAGAAAGTCACAAAAATTCTTTTCCGGATGAGAAAATCCGGAATCAAGCATACTTCTAGGAAAGCATGTTTTGTTCCGATTTTCTCATTTTTTTTCTTCCCAAGAGCGGAAGAGAAAGGAGGTGTAGCTTGGGCGAAATTTTACGAATAGGTCGGCGCTGGAAACCGACCGAAAAATAAACAAACCAGCTCGGAACAATGGCAGGTTGGAGCCATTGCGATCCGGCATGAAAATGCCAACCCCGGCCCCTAAAGCGGAGGGGCAAAAAAAAATTTTTCTCGCAGCACCGTGACAATATAGAATCACGGTGCAAGTGGGATAGGCAGGAGAGCCAAACTCTATGACGTACTTTTTTGCTCATATGGAAAAAGTAACCGACAAAGGTCATAAAAAGACGATTGGCCCCGCGAACTCATGCGGGGCAAAAAAAATAAAAAGAATGGGCGGGGATTTGCCTGCCTGTTCTTTTTTAAAAAAATTGCATGCCATGTTCAATCCGGATATGAAATTATGTAATATACACAATTTTTTGTACGGATTGAAATGAAAAATTTTTTCGGCTTTTTGGATGGCGTGACGCAACGCCATCACAAGAAGTCGGAAGGAGGGTAAGAATGTCCTAAAAAAAACGACCTGATTCCGGGTCGAGACGGGAGCCGAAAGCAAATGCCCGAGGAATCATCCATGGGTCAGAGTGCCCCAGATCAAATGGATGTTGTGCGAATATTTTTTTGGTTGTTTTTTCGGAGAAAATAACCCGGGAAATGCATCCCGTCCAAAGTTTGATCCTTTGGAAAACAAGTGTCGGTGCACGTGCGGAGTGACGCGTGCGCTGATGAACCCCCTCGGACCGGCAGAGAACGGCGAGGGATCGCGCATCACCACCCCCGACCTTCACGGGGGCTCAAAAGCTGATCTTTTTTTTGCGCAGCCCGCTCGCGGTTCTTGGAAGGGAGAACAAAAGCGGGAGGAGGTGGCGGTCTTTCGGAGGAAATGCCGAAAGAAAAGGGAGTCGCGATCCCGATGCGTATCGAATTGGCGCTGTTTTGCAAGGCGACTGGCAAAACACGATAAGAAAAGATCAAGCCATTTCGGCGTGATCAAGGAGTGAGGAGCGTATTCTTGCTCAAAGTCCCCTTGTCATCTGCAAGACAAGAGAAGGAGTCCATACAAGACATGGGCAGGAGCCCCTTGAGTAGTGTCTTGGTATGGCTCGGGAGATTAAGTCCGGCCGGCCGACGTGCCCCTGTTTGCAGCAGGAACTGTTCCAATAAAGGGATGACGGCGGGGTTGCGCTGATCGGGAGAATCAGTGTAACCAAAGGATGTGCTATCCCCTGACAGTGGAGGTAACCGGAGGGCGCCAAGCTCCGAACTGTCATAAGGTTGGCCAATGCCCGGGGGATGCCGGGCGGTGCTTCAAAAGAAGGTGTCCTGAGATTGCAAAATCTTTCAGGCCCTTCTTTTAAAAATATTTTTTTCATGAAAAATTGAATGCAGAGAAGAAATATTTTTTTATTTTTTCTGTGGATTGAATTTGAAAAACTTTTTTTTCTCCCTTGTGCCATGACGCGAAAGGGAGAAGGAGGATGAAGAATGACCTGAAAAAGAGAGGCGTCGGACCCTCTCGTTACAATGGAAACCGACCGTGGCCATACACGTAGCCGCTGAGGAAGGCGGCATGGGTGAATCACAACACCAACTGCTATGAGCGCAGGAAAAAAATGAGAGTGATTTCTTGGTCGAGGAAAGCGATCAAGGAACGGCAATGTGAACTTTCCCGGGTCTCCACCCGAACCACCTACCCAAAAAGGAATCCTTGCCGAAGCGCATGGAGTTGCGCGGAAAAAAAGGGGCGGCTTGCATACTCGCGCAAGCACAAAAAAAATGATGGCTGTCACCGGCCTCCGGAGCCATACGGGTTTGCCGTTGTCCGGAGGTGCCATGAGGTGAATAGGACCGGGTCTTCCCCGGAGCGCAGTGGAGCGATCCACGCCGAAAAGCGCAAGAGGGAAGTGGGCGGGGGTGCAATGCTCGCGCACCCCAAGCCTAGACGACGTCGGGTTTGCCACCCGACGGATTAGCCGAGGGACGGTATGGCAAGTCTAGGTAGACGCCGTCCCCACATTTTTTTGGCCCGCTTCGCGACCGGAAACGGATAGTGCGGCGGGGAAAAAAATGGAAAAGAAAAAATTTTTCAGAATCATTGGCGACTCCGTTGAAGTCGTCTGTGAGGTCGTCGAGCGCGTCGTGCGTCTCGACGACCTGGTAGCCCAGGCCAGTCTCGAAGCTGGGCTCTGCACTCCGGTGCTCCCGACCGGCTGCAGAATGTTCATGACGAAGGGCGTCGAAACGACCTTCGTAATTGAACAAAGTCCCCAGGTCAGGACGCTGACCTGGAAGGACATGGGAGATAAGGGAAGCTGGAAGCTCAGCTTTCCTTATGTGCTGTTTATTGTCGTGTTCAGCGGCACGGCAATAAACTCGGACCGTACGCGAGTTTTGTATCGTACGGCCCCCTTGAGCGGCGGGGGAGACAAGCTGCTCAAAACCAATCTGTGCAACGTTCATGCCGACGGGCATGTATGTACGGGGAATATGAGGGTCAATGGGGAGACCCTCGCCCAGAAAGCCGACAGCTTCGTCGGGAATTTCTGGATTTCGGAGTTCAACGCTGATTTAAAAAGCGGGAACTTCGAACCTGCAGCTAATAAATTAGCGCAGGTAAAAGATTTAAGAACATGGGAGGAGGAGACGGCGAAAAATTCCCTTTTCACGTTGTCCCTCCAGTGGTTTGAGTACGCCACTTTAAATGCAATACTCGGGAGGTAGTCATGGACCTCCAAAAAATCACCATGAATTGCAAGCCCGTACGCGGTAAGCGGCTTGCAGAATATCTAAAAAGGTTTCTTACCGCGGCATCTGAGTCCCTTTCCTCTTGGAAAGGGACTTTTTCTGAAGTAATGACGGCGAAAGTCGTCGAAATACTTAGAAAAAGGGGGGTTTGGGAGGAACCCCAGATGCAAACAAAAACTTTCCAGATGCTGGAAAGGGCTGCCGCTAAGTGCAAGCCTTACAGTCCAGTATCTGGGAAGGAAAAAACGGTAAACCCTTCCTAGGCCGCGATCCGGTCTACAGGATCGAAGTCCCTACTACGATGTAGTGGGGATAAGGGGGGAAAAGAAGTTAGAGGCGATTCCAGCCCCTGTGTTCGCACAGGTGGTTGGGCTGGCTCAGGGGAATCATGAAGCGATTCATGATTTTCTTACGGGCTGGTTCCTCATCTCACTTAAAACCCGGGATGAGTGGAATGGTCTTGCGGAAAATGACCCGATCGAATAGGGAGGGTTTGGCACGCCAAACTCGTACGTTTCCGCGCCGGTTGGCCTGTCCGGTATAAAAAAACAGGAAGGGTTTTGATCCTTGTCGAACCAAGCGGGTGTAAAAAAACAAGAGGACAATTATCCTCATATAAAGGCACCGAGGCTTGGGAAGGCAAGGAGGCGAGCGACGCGCCGGGAGGGAACACGGGGGTTTGGCACGCCAAACCCGTACGAGGCTCCTCCGAACACGTCATGTCGCAGGTTTCATCGGATTGAAAAGTGGAAGTAGATCCGGCGGGAGAAAAAGACCCGCAATCGTTTGCCCTTGGATGTAAGAGTCCTAAAAAACGGTTGAAGATTTTCAAAAAAGCTCGGACGAGGAAAATCGTATGCTTTATGATTTTCCTTTCCTTTTGAGATCGTGATCTGCAAGAATCGTGATTTGAAAAGGGACGTGTTTGTAACACGTCGGGGCACGGCGAGCCGTGCCCATACACGCGTCTTATGAGCGAATCCCCCCTAGGGGGTCGCTGGTTCCGATTGGAGGCCTTTTCTGAAATGCTAAAGCGGGGATGAGAAGGAAATCTATGGAACCCTTAAGTTTTATAAATGGCATTTTCCCGGTCTATGCCATGTGGCAGCCGGGATTTTGTCTAGAGGCCATCCGCGCCTCTTATGCCTATATTGTAGATGGACGCGGATGGTCCATCTACAAAAAAAACGGAGTCTCCACCTCCGTAATCAAGGTGGAGTCTGTTTCGGGGTTGGCCGCTCTGGAACAGAAAATTCTGTTTACGGCCAATAAACTGCCACTTGAGCTCATCAGGCAAGTGGCAGCTTTTTTTAGCTGGGTCTATGCCCAGCATCGGTCGGAGGCGGCCGGCTATCTTTTTTATTGCGCCTCGTCCGGGCAGTGGTGTTATGAGGTGCCTGCCCAGACAGTAGCTCACGCGGCGGTGAGCTACGACAAAGCACCCAAAAAAGGGGAGGGATGGGTCCTGGCCGGGACCATTCATTCTCATGCTGACTTCTCGGCCTTTCATTCCGGTGTGGACGACCGGGATGAAGTTTTTTTTGACGGAGTTCACATTACGATCGGTAATGTAAACACCGTCCCCACGTATTCCTGCAGCGTGGTTGTCCAAGGTTGTAGAGAGGTGCTGGAGCCGGCCGTGCTGATCGACGGCTTTGCTCCAGCCGACCAGGTGCCGGAAGCCTGGAAGGGAGCTATAAAAATGAAAGCTCCCCAAATTTCCGGAGAGCCTTTCGCCGCCAGAGCGAAGGTTCTTTACGAAAGTTATTTCTCTGGCTCGATTTCTGAGGGTGACTACAAGAAGTCACTTTTAGAGATCGAAAAAGAAGCCGAGGAGGCTCGTCAAAGCTCCTTGGCAAGAAAGACCCCTTGGTCCTATGGAAACCCAGCTGGGTTTTCCTCCGGACTCGGGGGGAAGGATGATGAACCACGGTCATCATCTCTTGATCAAAATTCCGTGGAAAAAGAGGAGCTCCCTTACTCCGCGATGCTGAATAAGAAGGGAAAAGGAAAGAAAGGCAAAAATCATAAATAACCATTTTTCCGAGGGAGTCATGAATACTTCCGATAAACAAAAATTCACCCGGCTGACATGTGCGGGT
>CAZAJQ010000009.1:28502-33138 GCA_964485795.1 uncultured Gammaproteobacteria bacterium | reverse complement strand
CTTCTTAGTTACTTTTATCCAACGGAACTGTAAACAACGCTCTTAATTCTTACAGTTTATGAATTTTTGGAACCGATTACGAATACCCATCATGTGCTTGGCGCCCATGGAAGAAGTGACGGACGCCGCTTTTCGATATATGATCGCGAAAACCGCAAAACCCGATGTGATGTTCACGGAATTCACATCGGCGGATGCCTTGTGCAGCGTCGGAAAAGACAAAGTGCTTATCAATTTTCGCTATGATGAAATCGAGCGTCCCATCGTCGCGCAGATTTTCGGAAGCACACCGAAAAATTTTTATCATGCCGCAAAAATCATCGCCGACCTCGGTTTTGACGGCATTGACATCAATATGGGATGTCCGGACGAGACGATTTGCAAAAAACAAAAAGCCGGCGCCGCATTGATCAAAAATCCGAAACTTGCGCAAGAAATCATTCATCAGACCATGAAAGGAGCGCCCAATCTGCCGGTTTCGGTGAAAACGCGTTTGGGGTATTCCGAAAATATCGTCGAAACATGGCTTCCCGCGTTGCTTGAAACCGGACTTGCGGCCGTGATCATTCATGGGCGCACAAAAAAAGAAATGTCCAAGGTTCCGGCTCATTGGGACGCGATCGCAAGGGCGTCACAGATACGTCATGAGCGTCATTCGCATACTCTTATCATCGGAAACGGTGATATCGCGAGCTTAGATCAGGCCAAAGCGTATGCCCAGCGTTACGATGTGGACGGAATCATGCTGGGTCGCGCGATTTTTGGAAATCCATGGCTTTTTACGGGTGAGAACGCGACCGTGTCGTTTGAAAAAAAAGTCGAAACCATGATGGAGCATGCGCAACTCTACGACCGATGGCTCTCGGGTCAAAAATCGTTTCTGCCAATGAGAAAGCATTTTGGAGCCTATATGAAGGGATTTAAGGGAGCCAAGGAATTGCGATCAAACCTTGTCCTGACCTCCTCCTATGAGGAAGCGAAACGTGTGATCGATGAGTTTTTTTCAAAAGATGTAGGAAATACATGAATTCTATTGCATTCTCCATGCTTTTTTGCTCTACTGTGGGTATGGAAAAATGGGCGTTTGAAATAAAGACAACCCTTCCAAACGGCGCCCGAGGCTTTTTTGATTTCATGCTATGAAGATACAACCCATTCGTTACCTTTTTAAAAAAAATCATTCCGAACTTGATCCGAGTTTTTGCATTGTGAAATTTTCTTATGAAGATCATTGTCAAAAGCGTTTTGAAAACGGGAAGGAATCATTGATGATCGGCATGGGGGAGAGCAAAAATTTGAATCGAAGAAAACTTTTTCTTGCGATCCGGAAGATGATTGCGACCGCAAAGACGCATAAGGTGCGCAAAATCGCGATTGATGCGGATACGATCGCGATCAAACCCTTTCAAGTGACGAAAAAAGAATGGATGGAGATATTCGGAACGCAGGCGGAAATGGCCAATTGGCAGTATGTGGAGTATAAAAAGGAACCCGAGCCGGGCTGGGATATCGTTACCGATATCACTTTCATTGGAAACATGACCAAGGATGAAAAAAATTCCCTTGTTGCGGGTCAGATCATCGGCGAAGAGGTGAACCATTGCCGAAGCCTTGCCAATACTCCGGCCGGGGATATGACACCCGAAGTTCTGGCGCAACATGCCGTCGATATCGCCAAAGGCACGGACGTGAAGGTCAGCGTGTTGGCGGAAAAGGACATGGAAAAACTCCGGATGGGGGCGATTCTTGGCGTCGCCAAAGGCTCATCCGCCAAACCTCGCTTTATCATCATGGAGTATCGTCGAGGTGGAAAGGAAGCCCCGGTGGTGCTCATAGGAAAGGGCGTTACCTTTGACAGCGGAGGTATCAATCTCAAGCCGACGCAATACATCTACGAAATGCATATGGACATGTCCGGCGGCGCGGCTGTGATCCATACGGTGATGCTTGCTTCGCGTTTGAAGCTGAAAAAAAACGTCATCGGGCTCATTCCGGCCGCGGAAAATATGGTTTCCGGCGAAAGTTACCGTCCCGGAGATATTTTGCGATCCATGTCAGGAACGACGATAGAAGTGCTCAACACCGATGCCGAGGGAAGGCTCTTGCTTGCGGATGCTCTGGAATACGCCAAGCGATATGAGCCCGCATGCGTGATTGATGTGGCCACGCTCACGGGGGCGTCAATGGTAGCTCTCGGACAGCGATGTTCGGCCGTTTTTACGAAAAGCAAAAACTTGGAAAAAAACATTTTGAAAGCCGCAGAGTCCAGCGGCGACTATGCATGGCCCATGCCGCTTTGGGAGGAGTATGAAGAGGAGCTGAAAGGGCAATTTGCGGATATCGTGAACGTATCCAATTCCCCTTTTGGAGGTGCTATCACCGCAGCCGTATTTCTTGCGCATTTCGCGAAAGACTTTCCATGGATGCACATCGACATGGCTCCGCGCATGACCACGATTTCCGGAGAATATTTGGCCAAAGGCGCCGCCGGTTCGCCGGTAAGACTCCTGATCCATTTTCTCCGAGGTTGAGATCAGTTCAATCCCAATGAACTACGAACACATAAAAAAAGTGAACCATAACTATGAAAATTACGATTCTGAGCTATGAAAAAGAAATGGTGCAGACGGAGCGCATGATGATTGCGGCGGCGCAGGAGTCCGGACATGAGATTTCCGTGATGCGCAATCATTTTTTCCAGCTCGATTTTACGGGGAAAAAAAGCAACCTTTTGTATAAAAACAAAGAATTTCCAAAAACCGATGTGGTGATCGTTCGACCGGAATTCAACGACAATTACGAAAGCTATGCCGGCACGATTAAGCAAATCGAGAATATGGGCATACCGGTCGTGAACGGATATATTCCGACCATCATTACGAAAAATAAAATTCGAACCTTGCAGTATTTGCAGAAAAACGGTTTGAGTTTTCCAAAAACCGTGATCGTCAACAGTCGCGAAAATCTCGAAGAAGCCGTGGACAAATTCACCCGATACCCTATCATTCTGAAAAAACCCGTCGGCAGGGAAGGCGTGGGAGTGATGTTTATGAGCGAAAAAAAGACACTTTCTTCCGTCATGGACGTGCTGCTTCACGAAGACAAGTGGGGAGGTCAGTACATGCTTCAGGAGTATGTCAAGGAAGCGAAAAACAAGGATCTTCGCATCTTTATCGTGGGAAACAAGATCATCGCCGCCATGGAGCGCATCGCAAAACCCGGAGAATTCCGTGCGAATTTCAGCCTCGGCGGGGAGGTGAAGCTCGCGCAGCTGACGGATGCGGAGAAGAAGCTCGCTTTGACCGCGTCAAAAGTGATTGGCATCGAGATTTCCGGAGTGGATATCATCCGATCCAAAAGCGGCCCCATGATTCTCGAGGTGAATTCCAATCCGGGTTTTATCGGCATTACCAAGGCTACGGGAGTGGATGTGGCGAAATACATCATCGATTATGCCGTGAAAAAGGCCGAGAAAGAAAAACAACTGCAGACAAGCGTGAAAATGGGCGTCAAAAAAGTGATCAGAAAATTGTTCACCGGCGTACGACCGAAAAAATAAGCATCGTAAAATTTTTTTGCCGTGTATGAAGCTGCTTTCATGGAATGTCAATGGCATTCGCGCCGTCGAAAAAAAAGGATTTCTTGACTGGATGAAAAAAGAAAATGCGGATATCGTGTGTCTGCAGGAAACCAAAGCGCATCCAAGTCAGCTCAATCCCGGTCTGATCAATTTCGATTCGTATTTTTCCTATTGGCATTTGGGAGAAAAAAGGGGATACAGCGGAGTGGGAATGTATACGAAAAAAGAGCCGCTCGAATTGAGGTTGAGTTTTGGCTCCAAGGAATTGGACGATGAAGGCAGGACCATGATGGCGGATTTCGGAGAATTCATACTCTTCAATCTTTATTGTCCCAATGGCGGAAGAGGCCATGATCGTGTGCAATACAAGTTGCGCTATTACGAGCAACTACTCATTTATTCCGACGAATTGGTGGGAAAGGGGAGGAAGGTGATATGGTGCGGGGATTTGAATACCGCTCACACCGAGCTTGATTTGGCGAGGCCGAAAGAAAATCAGAAGACATCCGGATTTCTTGCTGAAGAGCGTCTGTGGATCGACCGCTTCATCGAGCATGGCTATGTGGATACTTTTCGTCTATTCTGTAAAGAAGGCGGGAAGTACACATGGTGGGATCAAAAATCCTTTGCGCGAGACAGGGGCATAGGATGGAGGATCGATTATTTCATTGTCTCAAAAAATTTCGTTCCCCTTGTCAAGGATGCATTCATCGAGTCGGACGTCTTTGGTTCGGATCATTGTCCGGTGGGGATGACGTTGAAATTTTAATGTCTTTCATATGATTCAAAAAAAGAAGCGAGTCGGTCACGTCGAAGTGATTCGCGAGCGATGCATCAGCTCATCCACATGCGTCGCTTTGGCGCCCAATACGTTTGAATTGGACGGAGAGGGCATCGCGATCGTGAGAAACGCAAAAGGAGACGGCGATGAGGTTGTCTTGCACGCCGCCCGCGGTTGTCCGGTGAACGCCATCGTCGTTTACGATGAAGACGGAGTTCAAATATGGCCGGAGGCATAGCGAGGTTCGATGAGGCATTGGCCGTTGAGAAATCAAA
>CAZAJQ010000009.1:0-28492 GCA_964485795.1 uncultured Gammaproteobacteria bacterium | reverse complement strand
TATAAATATAAAAAAAAGTAGTAAAAAAAAGATCGTCAAAGTTAAAGTGGATCGGGAAAAATGCATCGGCGCGGCGCCGTGCGTGGTGCTGGCTCCCAATACCTTTGAGCTTGACGATGAGGGGAAAGCGATTGTAATCGCAAAAGATACGCGCGACACCGATGAAGATATTCTCTCCGCAGCGCAAGGTTGCCCGGTGAACGCCATCATTCTCACCGACGAAGAAGGTCATCAAGTTTGGCCAGAGAGAGACTCATAAGCAAGGAAGCATGACAAAAGAATGGAAAAGACATTTTTCGTCTTGATGTATCGCTCAGAGTTCATTACTGCCCGTTAAAACATCACGCTATGTCAAAGTTATCAACGTCCGATATCAAAAAAGGAGTGGCCGTCATTCTCAAGGGTGAGCCGCATGTGGTGCTTGATTTTCAGCATCACAAAACCGCGCAAAGGAGAGCGGTGATTTCCACAAGGTTGAAAAATTGCATCACCGGAAAGATATTCGATCACACCTATACCAGCGGTGAAACGCTTGACGGCGCCGAGCTGCTTCATAAAAAAGCCTCGTATCTGTACAGCGATCCGAACAATTCGTATTTTTTGGATTCCGAGACTTATGATCAGGTGAGCCTTGGCTCTCAGATCATCGGAGACGACGCAAAATATTTCAAAGACGGCCTTGAAGTCGATCTTCTCTACTGGTCGGAGACACCCATCAATCTCATATTGCCCAAAAAGGTTGAATACAAGGTTGTCGAAGCGCCGGATGGCGTTCGAGGTGACAGCGCGAACGCTCCGTCAAAGACCGTCACTCTCGAAAACGGTCTCACGCTCAATGTTCCCATGTTCATCAAGGAAGGCGAGATCATACGGGTGAATACGGAAACCGGCGTTTATTCCGAGCGCGTGAGTTCCTAAATCGAAAGGAGCGTACTCTTCCTCGAACCATTTGTAAATGTTTTTCACTAACCTTTCATCGCTATGCTCAACTATCTTCTCCTTATTTTGGGTTTCGTATTGCTGATTCGAGGAGGGGATTGGCTGGTGGACGGGGCGTCGTCTTTGGCGAAAAGGTTCGGACTCTCGGCGCTTTTCATAGGGCTTACGATCGTCGCATTCGGCACATCCGCGCCTGAATTGATCGTCAATATCTTTGCAAGCATTTCAGGGAACAACGATATCGCCACCGGCAATATCGTCGGAAGCAATCTGTGTAATATTCTTCTCATTTTGGGTATTTCCAGCCTCGTCTACCCCCTGAAAGTGACGCATGGAACGACGTGGAAGGAAATTCCGTTCAGTTTGCTTGCCATCCTTGTGGTCGGATTGATGGCAAACGATGCGCTGTTTGAAGGACGTATATTTTCGCAGATTTCTCGGATAGACGGGCTGGTGCTTATCGGGTTTTTCGTGATTTTCCTCTATTACACGATTGGCATCAGCAAAGTAGAATCCACCTCAAACGAAGACGGAGACATCAAAATATTCCCGGTTTGGCGCTCCGTGTTTATGATCCTTCTCGGTCTGGTATTTCTCACGGTAGGCGGAAAAATGATTGTTGACAGCTCGGTGCAGATCGCGCTTGCTCTGGGAGTTTCCGAAGCGTTGATCGGACTCACCATCGTTGCCATAGGGACTTCCTTACCGGAGCTGGCCACTTCCGTGATAGCGGCGCGCAAGCATAATGCGGACATTGCCGTCGGAAATATCGTGGGATCCAATATTTTCAATATTTTCTGGATTTTGGGTTTGAGCGCGGTGATACACCCCATCAATTTCAATACGGTTCTGAATTTTGACATCCTCATGGTCATTTTGGTCACCGTCGCGCTTTTCTCGGCCATGTTTATCGGCAAAAAACATGAGCTGGAGCGCTGGCAGGGAGCATCGTTTCTCGGGATTTATTGCGCCTATATCGTGTATCTCGTCATTCGCGGCTGAATTTTCATCATACTTTGAGGGAAGAAAAAAATTTTGGCTGTTCATAACGTCAAAATTTTTTTATAATGATAGCGATGATTCTCATTTTTAAGAGATTTTTATGAATACGCATTTTTCATTCAAGCATTTGACCGAGTCGGAAAAAACACAGGTTCAAGAGTATTTTGAGAAGAAATCCGATGTTATCGCCAAGCATGTTCGCGTTTTGCAAACCGATGCGTTGCGCATGGACATTCGAGCCGAAAAATTTCCCACCAAGGCGGCGTATAAGATGCACCTCACGCTACATGCGCCCAAGCGCACCTTCATAGCCTCCGAAGATGATCACACGATTCCCGAAGCGGTCGATCTCGCTCTGGACAAGCTCAAAATCCAGATATCAAAATATCACGAAAAAATTATTTCGGAATGATGATCGCGGATTTTCGATATGATGAAAAAAATATTCTTCGGTGAGTATCGCAACATTTCATCCGCGGCATTGATACTCGGTATCTTTTCGATAGCATCGAGATTGATCGGAGTGGTTCGCGATCGAATTTTTGCGGCAAAATTCGGAGCCGGCGACGTTTTGGACGCGTACTACGCCGCGTTTCGAATTCCTGATCTTCTTTTCAATCTTTTTGTGCTTGGAGCGCTGTCGGCCGGTTTCATACCGGTTTTTTTGGAATACGTCGTATTCAAGAAAGACCGCGGTACGGAAGAAAAATCACGGCAGCAAGCTTGGGAATTGGTCAACGGCGTCGCGAATGTCTTGATTCTCTCTCTGGCATTGATAAGCATCTGCGTCGCCTTTTTTTCACCGCTGATTGTCCCGATCATAACGCCCGGATTTTCAAGCGAAAAGATCAATGACGTGGTTTTCTTGACAAGGATCATGTTTTTGAGCCCGGTTTTACTTGGTCTTGGAAGCCTCTTTGGCGGCGTATTGCAGGCGTTTAGGAAATTTTTCATCTATGCGATGGCTCCCATCTTCTACAATGTCGGTATCATCATCGGAGCATTATATTTTTATGATATCTGGGGCATCTCCGGACTTGCGTACGGTGTGATTCTGGGAGCACTCGCGCAGATATTCATTCTGATACCGCCGCTTTTTTTGGAGGGGTATAGACCACGCCCGTTTACGGGGTTTTCCCATCCCGGTTTGCGGAAAATATTCAGACTCATGGTGCCGCGCACGTTTACTTTGGCGGTGTATCAGGCGAGCCTTTTTATCGTCACCATCATTGCATCGACCTTGCCGTCCGGAAGTCTTGCGGTGTTTCATCTTGCCAATGATTTGCAATCATTCCCCGTCGGAATACTCGGCGTATCGCTGGCCATGGCCGCCTTCCCGGCGCTTTCGCAGCATGCGTCCGAAAAAGACGAATCGACGTTTTTATCCCTTTTTTCGAAAAGCATACGTCAAATGAATTTTTTGCTGATTCCGGCAAGCGTTTTCTTCTTGATACTCAATGATCAGATCGTTCGCGTCATTTTGGGTGCGGGAAACTTCAGCTGGGACGATACCACGCGCACATCGCTGACTTTGGGATTTTTTTCGGTGAGCATTTTCGCGCAAGGGATGAATCATCTTTTGGTTCGGGGATATTATGCGCGAAAAAATACGGAAATCCCGTTTTACATCGCCCTATTTGCCATGCTTCTCAATATCCCGGCGAGCATTCTTTTTTCGCGCTATATGGGGGTTCCCGGTCTCGGACTCGCTTTTTCCCTGTCAAGCGTGGTACAGTGTTTTGTTCTCTATGCGTATTTTGTGAAGCTTTTTCCCATGACTCCGCGAACCGAGATTCGAAAATCGTTTTTCAAAATCATGATCCTGACTTTGATCATGGGAGTGGTGATGCAGCTGGTGAAAAATTCGCTGGGAAGCTACCTCGATTTCCGAACGTTCATCGGGATTTTTGTACATGGTTTCGTTTCCGCCGTGGCGGGAATTTCCGTTTACGCCGTTTTG
Organism: uncultured Gammaproteobacteria bacterium; assembly: GCA_964485795.1. GTDB lineage: Bacteria > Patescibacteriota > Patescibacteriia > VMEV01 > CAZAJQ01 > CAZAJQ01. The sequence continues at coordinate 24,591 of CAZAJQ010000009.1, read as the reverse complement.
GCCATACTTATTCGACTGGAGGAAATGCAGTGGTTTTTGAGATCCATGCGAAAAAAGATATATACGATGGCGAAATTGCTTTTGCCTTCGCTTGAAATACCCGTTGCGGATCATATTTCCTAGTGCCTGGATATATCGAGACGGGGAGCTGTTCCTCTTTTTTGTGTTTTGCAAAGCCGCAATTCTCATTTTGAAGCAGACCTGAATGTCAAGTGTATGAAATTTCGTTTGCGATCCGAATTCGCTCCCGGTGGCGATCAACCAACCGCCATTGAAAAATTGACCCAAGGGATAAAGAAATACCCGATGCAAACCCTGCTGGGCGTGACGGGATCGGGGAAAACCTTCACGATGGCCAATATGATCGAGCGGGTCAATATGCCGACGCTCGTTTTGTCGCACAACAAGACCTTGGCCGGGCAACTCTACGAAGAGTTCAAGGCTTTTTTTCCGGACAATAAGGTCTGCTATTTCATCTCATACTACGATTATTATCAGCCGGAAAGCTATTTGCCATCGACAGACACCTATATAGAGAAGGACACGCAAGTCAATGAGAAAATCGAGGAATTTCGAGCCGAAGCCGCGGCATCTCTCATGATGCGCAAGGATGTCATCGTGGTGGCCTCCGTATCGTGCATTTATGGTTTGGGAAGTCCGAAAGAATACAAAAAATCGGCCGTAACCGTGAAGGTGGGTGATAAATTTTCAAAAAAGGAGCTGCTTAAAATCCTCGTTCGTCTGCTCTATGAGCGTAATGAAGTGGAGCTGCGCAGCGGACGGTTTCAATCAAAAGGGGATACCATCGATATCATCCAAGGATTCGGACAGTATGTGTTTCGCGTCGAACTTTTTGGAAATGAGATCGAGTCCATCACGAAACGCGACCTTATCACGATGCAAGTCGTCGAAAAGCTTCTTGAGCTGACCATATTCCCTGCCACTCCCTTCATGGTGGATGAGTCTCTCAAGGAAACCGCCATGAAAAATATTCGCGATGAACTCGCTATCCGCCTTCTCGAGTTGCCGCCCCTCTATGCTCATCGTCTCAAGCAAAGGACGGAATACGATCTTGAAATGATCAAAGAACTGGGATTTTGCAAAGGCATCGAAAATTACTCTCGACATTTTGACGTGCGAGAGCCGGGAACTCCTCCGCACTGCTTGCTGGATTTTTTTCCGGATGATTTTCTCATGTTCATCGATGAAAGTCATGTCACGGTTTCTCAAGTGCGCGGGATGTATATGGGTGATTTTGCGAGAAAAAAAAATCTTATCGACTACGGATTTCGACTCCCTTCGGCCGCTGACAACAGGCCCTTGAAATTTCACGAATTTGAGAGATACATGAAGCATGTTGTTTTTGTTTCCGCGACGCCGGCGGAGTATGAGGCCGCGCATTCGGGGCAGACGGCGGAACAAATCATACGACCCACGTATCTTGTGGATCCATCCGTCGAAATTCATGGATCCGAGGGACAGATAGAGTACCTTCTCATTGCGATTCGCAAGGTGGTGAAAAACGGAAACCGTGTGCTGGTGACGACACTGACGAAGAAAATGGCCGAAGATTTGACGGATTATTTGGCGAAAGAACATGCTCGGGTACGTTATTTGCACAGTGAGATCGACACGTTGGCCAGAGCTGAGATCATCCGAGACCTGCGATTGGGAAAATTTGACGTACTGGTGGGCATCAATCTTCTTCGCGAGGGTTTGGATTTACCCGAGGTCGAGCTGGTTGCCATCCTTGATGCGGACAAGGAAGGATTCTTGCGCAATGAAAGGAGTTTGATACAAATCATGGGACGCGCATCGCGAAATTTGAACGGACACGTTATCTTATTCGCCGACAAAAGAACGGAGTCCATAAAAAAGGCATTGAAAGAAAGCGAAAGAAGGCGTACATTGCAGCTTCTGTACAACCGAAAGCACAGGGTTGCACCGCAAGAGATTCGCAAAAAAGTCAGAGAAGGAATGACGCGAATTTCATCCAAGGACTTGCAGGCAATCGCCAAGCAAAGCAAGCATGCGGCCGTGGTCGGTTTTCTTGAAGGCATCTCCGGCGGTAAAAACAAAGAATCGGTTACGGCCGAGCTTGAGCTGGCCATGAAAAAAGCGGCCGAGGATTTGGACTTTGAGTCGGCCATTGAATTGCGCAATATCATCAAGGAATTTGAAGAGTCATGAAACTATGAAGAAACAATACTTGGAAATCGAAGGTGCGCGAGAGCACAACCTCAAAAATATTTCATTGAAGCTTCCTTTGGAAAGCTTCATCGTGATTACCGGGCTTTCCGGAAGCGGTAAAAGTTCGCTCGCTTTTGACACCATCTATGCCGAAGGACAGCGAAGGTACATCGAGAGCCTTTCGGCCTATGCGCGACAATTTCTCGGCGTGATGAATAAGCCCGATGTCGATGCTATTCACGGTTTGAGTCCGGCCATCGCGATCGAACAAAAAACCGTGTCAAAAAATCCGCGCTCGACCGTGGGTACGATCACCGAAATTTATGATTATCTGCGTTTGCTTTTTGCTCGAGTCGGACACCCGCATTGTCCGAACTGTGGCAAACCGGTGGCTTCTCAATCGGCGGAAAGCATCGTTGATCAGATTCTCATGTATCCGGAACATACGAAGATACAGATACTTTCTCCTCTGGTTTCGGGAAAAAAGGGATCGTATGAAAAACTTTTTTTGGATCTTGCCAAAGACGGATTTTCGCGCATCCGAGTGGATGGCTGGATGAGAAATCTATCAGAACGCATCGTCTTGAATAAAAACGAAAGACACACCATCGAAGTGGTGGTGGACAGGATTGAGGTCATGGCCGACGAGCGCAGTCGCATCAATGAAGCGGTAGAAACGGCGCTGGAGAAAAGCTCCGGATTGGCGCTTGTCGCGTTGCAGAGCGATGCGGAAAAAAAGGGAAAAAACGATGGCAAAAATGAGACGCTGTTTTCGAGTAATTACGTCTGCGTTGATTGCGGACGAAGTTATGAGGAGCTGCAGCCCCGATCATTCTCGTTCAATTCGCCTTTTGGCGCATGCGAGCGTTGTCACGGTTTGGGAACATCCGAAGAGTTTGACATGGAGCTTATCATTCCGGATGCAAAACTTTCCATCCGCAAGGGTGCCATCGCTCCATGGGGAAGCAGCATTTACGGATTTCAAGGTCAAAAGTTGCAAGCCTTGGCTAAGCATTTCAAATTCAGTATCGACGCGCCTTTTGAAAAACTCGATTCCAAAATTCAAGAGCTCATCCTCAATGGCAGCGAGTCTTCGATTCATTTTGATCTCAAGTTTCGGAATACGGGTTCACTGTTTTCCTATGAATCGAAATTCGAAGGCGTCATCCCCCAGCTGAAACGATTGCTTTCTCAGACCCAGTCGGAATATCGCAAGGTGCAGATTCGAAAGTTTATGATCGAAAAACCCTGTGTTGCCTGCGGAGGAAAACGTCTGAAGCCCGAGAGTCTCGCCGTATTGATCGAAGGGAAAAACATCCATGATTTCACAAACATGGCGATAAACGGCCTTGCGCGTTTTATAGATGAAATTCGATTTTCAAGCGTGGAAAAGAAAATCGCGAAGCTTTTGATCAAAGAGATCAAATCTCGCTTGTCTTTTCTCCTGCATGTGGGGCTCGACTATCTCACCTTGGATCGTCGTGCAGCGAGTCTTTCCGGCGGAGAGGGGCAGCGCATTCGGCTGGCCACGCAGATCGGTTCGGAGTTGCGCGGGGTCATGTATATTCTCGACGAGCCCTCGATAGGCCTTCATCAGCGGGACAATCATCGTCTTATCGAGTCGCTGCAGAGGCTTCGCGATCTCGGAAATACGCTGATCGTGGTCGAGCATGACGCGGATACCATCATGGCCGCCGATTACGTCGTTGACATTGGTCCGGGAGCCGGACGTCACGGAGGAGCCGTGGTTGCAAAAGGAACTCCAGAGCAAATTCTCAAAAATCCGAATTCGCTGACGGGCGAATATCTCTCGAAAAAAAAGTGCATACCGTCTCCAAAAAAAAGACGCAAACCGAAGGATTTTCTGGAAATCATCGGAGCGAGCGAGCACAATTTGAAAGACATCGACGTTTCGATTCCCTTGGGGGTGTTGTGCGCCATCACCGGAGTGAGCGGAAGCGGGAAAAGCACACTCATCAATGAAACCCTTTCGAAGGCTCTTGCAAAGCGATTTGCGCGATCAGTGGTAACGCCCGGGAGGCATCGGGAAATACGCGGCATGGATAAGATCCAACGAGTGATCACCGTCGATCAAAGCCCTATCGGCCGTACGCCGCGCTCAAATCCCATGACCTATATCAAAGTCTTTGATCTTATCCGCGACTTGTTCTCAAAGACCAAAGAAGCGAAGACGCGCGGGTATGGACCGGGAAGATTCAGCTTCAATTTGGCCGGAGGACGCTGCGAAAATTGCGAGGGAGACGGGGTGATGAAGATCGAAATGCACTTTTTGCCCGATGTTTTCATCACCTGTGAAAAATGCAAAGGAAAGCGTTATAATAGGGAAACGCTGGAAGTGAAATATCGCGAAAAAAGCATTGCCGATATTCTTGACATGACCGCTTCCGAAGCTTTACATTTTTTTGAGTTTGTCCCGCCGATACAGAGGAGAATCAACACCCTATGTCAGGTGGGACTGGGATATCTGCGGCTCGGTCAAAGCGCCACGACCCTGTCCGGAGGAGAAGCGCAGCGCATCAAGCTTACGCTGGAACTTGCGAAAATGAGTCGCGGACATACGCTCTATATTCTCGATGAGCCGACCACCGGATTGCATTTTGAAGATATCAAAAAGCTTCTCGATGTTTTGCAAAAGTTGGTGGACAAGGGGAATACGGTACTCGTCATCGAGCATAATCTCGACGTCATCAAAGTTTCGGACTGGATCATCGATATGGGACCCGAGGGCGGTGACAAGGGAGGCGGGGTCGTGTATGCGGGTGATACTCCGGGGATAGTATCGGTGAAGGAGTCTTTTACGGGTCAATATTTAAAAAAGGTTTGTGATTTTTAATCTATGGATAATATTTTCAATCAAAAAAAAATTCTGTTCCTTGTCATCGGTGTTTTTGTGGCCGTATTCGCGGTTTGGTATTTTCAAAAAAAATCGCTCGCCATCACCGATGCCGTCATTTGCAGCGACTATGATGCATCAAACATGATTTGCAAAAGAACCGGTGAAAGATTTGCCGATAGGTCACTGCTCGTGATGACGTTTCGGAATTTTAAGTGCAACGATTCGACGGATATCCTCGCGCAATTCACGATGCTGGACGAAAAATCCGAAAAACTCACGGGTTGGCAAGTCTCCTTGAAGGAAAGCTGCGACAAGCAAACCTTGGCTGCGTTTTATCCATTGACACTTCCGATCATCACCAAGCTCGGCGAACGTGAAAACGTCGTCGTGGAATTTCGCGTCAAAGATAATCTCTCCGGTAAAGAAACGACTCGGAAGCAGACGTTTCGGGTACGATGATGGAAGACAAATTTTGTGGCCGAATGCTGCCTTATTCAAATGCGGTGTTCGGATTCTTCCGTGAGTTTCAAAACGCCAGGTATTCAAAAATGCCGTTTTTTTGTTTGAAAATGCCTTTCCTGTGATTGCATTGCTTCCAAAAAATCAGTACGATGGAGGCAGTGGTAATGTGTTATTTTGTATGTTCCTTTAAGGAGTATCGCTGTGAAAAATTTGCCGAGAGTGCTGAATGTTTTCTATGAATCCGGCGTTCCCGAGGAATTCATAGAATCACTCATGAGCGGTCTGAAAGCGTTTCAGAATATGCTCGGTTACCAGTTTGAAATTCTTACGAAAGGAGATTGGAGGCATAGAAACTGGAAGGATAAAGAAAACATGCTTTGGCCGTTTTTCTCCCTCGAATGGTTTTTGAAAAAAAGCCGAGTCCAAAAATCCCGAAAAGTTTCCGTCATCATAGCCGAGGATTTGACCAAGCTTTTATGGGCTTGTCCGGGAAAATTGGACGAAGCTTCATGGGAGCTGGTGATTTTGGAAAATGATCTGAAGGAGAGCCTTGGTTCTCATATGCATGATCATGTATGCGTCCTTTCGGTTGACAGGTTGATACGGGATCAGAAATTATCAGCCGTGCTGACGCTTCAGTGTTTTGAAACCCTTCTTTTTCATCATTTTGGAGCCATGTTTGGTGCAAAACAGCATACAGCGCCGAAAACTGAAGACGTATGCGTTATGCGTCCGATGAATTCCGTGGAGCAGTGCAAAATTATTTGCGATCAAACGCGTCATTCGGCTCTATCGTTTTGCAAAACATGCATGGATTCTATGCTGCATTATTGCGAAACGGTTTTTCGCGATAAGGTGATCGACTGGAAGGAAGATAATCAAAATAGAACAAAATTCTATTTTGAAAATCCGAACCATGGAAAAGAAAGAGGAGCGGTGACAAAGATATGAAGGGGAACCATACAGATAAAAAAATCCTTTGGATAAACGCCAAAGGATATTTTTTTTGAAAGGACGCACATTAATAAATGCTATACTGTAAACGATAAAAAGGATTCCATAAATATATTTTCATCTCAGACATTCCTATGCAATATCTCGATCAAGCCTTTGATATTCTCACCGAGTGGATGGCGTTTTCCGGCCAAATCGGAGGGTTCATGTTTTTTGGCGACCTCATTATGGCCATGCCTTCATCGATGCTCTGGATTTTGGCCATACTGTTGGTCTTGGGATATTTGAGCTTTTTGAGTTACTTTTGGGATTTCAAGGCGGCGTACAGTCGCCGCTATGCTATGGCGCAGGTTTGGGAATTCAATTTCCTTTGGCTCTTGCAGCATCTCTGGGACGATTTTCGCAAGTGGACGGAAGGAACTTCGCGGCCGACGCAAGAAGATCGCGATATATTCCGATTGCTTTGGCTTTCGATGCTTGGCATGCTCCCGCTCACCCTTACGCTTCTCTTTTATTGGACGCCATTTTGGGGACAGGGCATGTCATTGATCGTTTTGGTAGTGACCTTGATCTTTGGCGCGACGCTGGGTCTCTGGGGGATCCTGCGCGATCTGGGGACGGTTATTTTTGGAATAGTTGACATGGTGATGATCGGATTGAAAAAAACTTTTCTCCTTATGAAGCGCATCGCGACGGCTGTCAAGAGATTGATGAAGTGATAGTAGTAGGCAAGTCTTATTGTCAAATTGATGAAGATCTGCTACATTATTAAGTCTTAATCGCGTTCCTTTGATGTACTCTTTTATTTATGAAGAAAGGTTATAATGGATGAAAAAAAAGTTGGTACTGATAGTGTGCTGCATCGTGTTGATTGCCAGCATTTGGATCGGTTATGAGGTTTTGATCCGAACAAGTGAAACGGTTATTACAAAGATTTACTTTCAGAGTTATCGCAGCCGATTTGAACAATGTTGGCCAAAATACTCATATCCAGAGTGGGATGGGCAGTCTGATGGTCGAATCTATCGATTTTGGCATGAGAATACTCGGTTAAATCCGCATCCAATGCCACGATACTTTTCATACTATCCATCATTTTTGAAAGAAGTTTATAGCAACAGAGAGAAGACAAGGCAGCAAAGGATGGATGCATTTGCATGGCTCATAAAAGATTTGATTCATCAGAAAAAAGCTGAAAATCTTGAAGTAATATCCTTGTATTATGCCAGTTCAGGGAAGCTTGTTTTGGAGGCGCGGTATCTTGGTGAAGGGAATAAATAGGGTTGTTAGATGAAAGGAAAAGTTAAGTTGAAAAAAGAAAAAATCCCTGATTGATAAGATCAGGGATTTTAAAACCGAAGAACATTATTTTTCGGTGAGGGAGGAAGGGATGGTCGGCATAAAAACGCAATATTCTACGGGACGCTTATTTGACGCACCATAAATTTTTAAATAATAATCCTCATCTGCATCATGAAGATAAAAATCCACCCTGAAAATACTATCAGAAATTTTCTTCGGACTCAGCCTCATATTGCGTGCATGAGGCAGTGAAGGCACGGTTTTGCTCCATACCGAGTAGGTGAATTCATCATTAAGGTACAAAAGAAAACTTCCACTCTTTGCTTGAGCGATTTTTTTTTGATACTTGATTTGAATTTCAAAGGTACAGTTTTGCTCATGTGGCGGGAAGTTGATGCCAACAAGTTGAATAAGTTGTTCAGTCTTGCGGTAATATTCAGCCCTCTTTTGAAATACTTCAACCCTAGCTTGAAGAGTTTCGATTTCTCCTTCTTTTTCTTTCAGGATAGATTCGAAATGATGCCCAATCATTATTCCCGCTGGAATTACGATGAGCAGCACAAAAACAGTGGAAAAGATAACGAATTTGTTCATGAGATTTTCCTTTCTTGAACAAAATAAAAAAAAAGAACATTAATGAACGGTTCAAAAACAATACCATCTTTTTAGTAAAATGTCAATTTTGACAGCAAGTGGCATCTTTTATACCATAAAAAAGACATTCAAAGTCACTTTTTTTGTATATGGAAGGAAATGTATCACATCTGGGAATCATCATGGACGGGAATCGCCGTTGGGCGAAAAAACATGGTATGCCGGCGCTTTTTGGGCACAAAAAGGGCTATGAAAAGGCGCAAAAGGTATTTCAATGGTGTCTGGATCGCGATATTTCCATGCTCACGGTGTATGCGTTTTCCACGGAAAACTGGGAAAGAAGCGAGGAAGAAGTGAATTACCTCATGAATCTGCTTGAAGAGGCGCTTTCCACCGAGCTGAAGACGTTTCAGGAAAAAAATATCCGCGTGAATATCATCGGCCGGAAGGCGCGGCTTCGCACGAGTATATTGAAAAAAATCGAAGAAATCGAATCCGCCACCAAGGACAATACCGGAGGAACCTTGAATATCGCGCTCAATTACGGCGGAAGAGCCGAAATCATCCATGCGATGAAGCAGATCGTGGACAAGGGATACAAGCGGGAGGATATCACCAAGGAGCTTATCGATCAGCACTTGTATATCCCCAATATGCCGGATCCGGATCTCATCATCCGCACTTCCGGTGAATTTCGCACGTCCAATTTTCTTCTCTGGCAGGCCGCGTATGCGGAGTGGTGCTTCATACCGATACTCTGGCCCGATTTTACGGAAAAGGATCTGGATGACGCCTTGCTCTCGTATCAAAAGAGAAAAAGGCGCTATGGAAAATAGAGAAAAACGAGATCGTATTCGCGATCTTTTTTGTTTATGGAGATTTCCCCATTTCAGAAGGCGATGAATGAGTTGCGGCGCTCCCGTTCGGTAATATTTGGCGTTTCCGTGGTTCCTCATGCCAAAAATTTGGGGTATATTGGAGTTTTGGACGACGGCATCATAAAAATCGGGGTCAAATGCGCGCCGGAAAAAGGGAAAGCCAACCAAGAACTCATCGCCTATCTCGCCATCGTGTTTGGGGTTTCGAAGCGTCACGTTTCCATTCTCTACGGACATACGACTCGTCGAAAAACCGTCAAAATAGAAACTCGGGAGTCTTTTTTGAGGCCATAAACTGTGGTATCCTGAAATGAGTTGCAACAGCCCATCATGTATTGAAAGTACTATGTTTTTTGTAAAAAAAGTGAATAGAAAAGAAATCATCAAATGGGGAATATATTCCGGATGGATGGAGAGCATTTTTTTTATCATGGCATTCCTCATTTTTTCAAAATGGCCGCAAATCATGGAAGTGAGCGGGGGATGGGAAGAAGCCATTCTTTTTGTTTTGTTATTGCTTTTTTTTGTTTCTTTTCTTACGACTTCGGCATTGATTTTTTATCATCCGTTTTTGCTTTTGCAGCACAAACGACGCGATGAAGCAAAGCTGACTGTGTTTATCATGTCACTGACCATACTTTTGACCTCCCTTACTTTTGGGATTTTCTATTTTTTCTTCTAATGCTATGTATTTGGGAATATTCATCATGTTCGGCGGATTTCTCTTTCTGTTGCAAAACCTCGGTTTTTTCACCAGCAAAATTTGGGATATCTTATGGCCGGTTGTGATCATCATGTACGGACTTTATCTCATCACGGAGCGCAAAACATTGCACGTTGTTGCATCGGAGCAAAAGAAACAATAATGTTCGACTTTCATGAAAAAAAAAGCATACCAACATTCAAAATTAGACGAAAAAAACAAAAGTGGAAGAACGGCAAAAAGAAAATCAGCACCAAGCGAGAAAGATGAGCATGTCCTTCTCGAAGCCGTGGAGCCTTTGGGCTCGGTCGGAAATCATGCGGGAGTGAGAGCAAATGGTTCCAATCCGAGGAAGCAAATGCCAAAGGGCTTGGCGAGAAAATCGGCAAAATCAACGGCGATAAAAAGCGGGAGTTTTTTTCATCGTCGCAAAAATTCGTCTGTATCATCAAAATTACTCATATCGGGAATCAATGCGAGAGCGAAAAAAATTTCGGTGCGCGCATTGACCGACGGTCGCGGAGAGAACGGAATCTCCTTGCGAGTCTGGTATTGTAGGGTACTGAGTTTTTTTAAAAACGGATGTCATGAAATTTTACGGGCTTTTGGAAATGCCGTTTCGCTCATGGTGAAATGTACGATTAAGATTTGCGTAGTTGTTCCCGGACGCGTCATGGGAATCTTTCATGGAAAAAAAACATTGAAACGTCCGGGTTTAAAGGCCGGAAACGATTCCTTAACGTTTTCGTTCGCTTCGTTGGCAGAGCCTCAAATGATCAGCCCGTTTGCCGCGAACGCGATGTCAGAAACGAATCTCGCCGTCAAGCAAGTTCAAAGGGTGACGGTTCGTGCAGATGAAGAGGCTCAAGCGATTCCCTATGTCGAGTATTTCCCGCATTCGCGAACGAATTTCATCCTTGTGCTTTTGATGGCGTCGTCTCCCTTTTTCGTTTTTGTCGCTATGCAAAAAGTTACCTATCATGCGGAATATGTCGAGCGTTTGGCGCATGCGTCCTTTTCCGATATTGCGAATGCGCAATCGGCGTTTGAGCGGCTTGATTTTGCAAGTGTCAAGGCAGATTTTCGTGCGCTTCATACTCGTTTTTCGTCGGCTCGCGAGGATATGAGCCGCATGAATATCGTCTCAAAGAGTCTCTTGGCCATGCCGCCGCTCAAAAACATTGCGAGATTTATGGAACTCGGCGAGCGCGTGTCATCGGCAGCGGTCCGCATGTCGGATTCACTGGCTTTGGTTACGGAAGCCGTAGATGGGGAAGCTCCGTCAATCCTTACGGAAGATATCGAACGTATTTTTGACGACGCCAATATGGCATTGATGGAGATACGCGAGGCGAAGAAAATCGGTGAAAGCATATCGTCATTCTTGATACCATCGCGGTATGAAGCGATCTTTTCCTCCGCGCGGAGCATGATTTCCGAGATGGAGGATTCTCTCAGCGAGATTGTAGAAAATAAAAACGCTTTGAGAAAAATCCTTGGCATGGATCAAAAACAGCGATACATGTTCGTGTTTCAGAACAATGCGGAAATGCGTCCCACGGGTGGGTTTATGGGGAGTTTTGCGGTTGTAGACGTCAGTAACGGCTCTATCGAATCCATGGAGATACCGGGTGGGGGATTTTACGACTATTCCGGCAGCTTGGTGAAAAAATACGATGCCCCCGATGCGTTGTCTACGATCAACAAACAATGGCAAATGCAGGATGCCAATTGGTATCCCGATTGGCCGACGACGGCAAAAAAGATCGAATGGTTTTTTGAAAACAGCGGAGGATCTTCGCTAGACGGGGTTTTTGCGCTCAATACGTTTGTACTCGAAGATTTGTTGAATGTCGTCGGATCAGTGAAAGTCACGGATTTCGGCAAGGAGATGAATGCCGGCGATTTTCGACTTGTGCTTCAGGAAGCGACGGAATTCGAATATGATAAAAAAGAAAACGCCCCAAAAAAAATCATCGCTTCATTGACGATGGAGCTGCTTTCAAAAATTATGAACGATAAGCAGAATATGTTGAAGTCCGTGCAGGTGATCGAGAAACATCTCTCCCAAAAAAATATTTTGCTTTTTTTCAAAGATCGGGATTTGCAAAAAATCGCATCTATCGCGGGTTTTGGAGGTGAGATAAAGTCAACCGAAGGTGATTATGTGTCAGTGATACACACCAATATTGGCGGCGGAAAAACCGATCAAGCGACTCATCAAAGCATCGATGTTCAAACGTCGTTCACGCAGGCGGGAGAAGCCATGCATACGATTGCCATCACCAGAAAACATGAAGGTGTCGATGCATCAAATCCATTCATGGATGGTCCCAATATCAGCTATATGCGGGTTTACACACCTTTGGGATCCAAATTTGTTTCCGCAAACGGGTTTACCAAAAGAATGGTAGAAAGGGAGGAAAACGCGCTTTTGGATCCTTTCTTTTCCGATACGGAATCATTCGTCGGCGTGGATGAGAAGAGCGGAACGAAAATCACCGAGCAATTCGGCAAAACCGTTTTTGAAAATTGGATTGTCGTGCTGCCCGGTGAAGAAAGAACCGTGATGGTGAGTTATGTTTCTCCAAATCGCGTGGTTTTTGATGAGAGGCGGGAAAACCCGTATAAGGAAGCGCTTTTTTCTTCTTTCGGTTACCGCGATGAATCGCTCGCTTCCTACCGAATGTATTTTCAGAAACAGTCCGGAATGTGGTATGACGATATCCGTTTTTCGATGAAAATTCCGGATGCTTACGATTTGGCTTGGAGCAATATGTCGGATGATGGTGGCGCTGTTTCATTGGCATCCGATACATCCGAAGACAGAATCATGGGAGCCATTTTTCGAAAAAAATAAAATCGATCGTTTCCGATCTCCATCCAATGCAGTCATTTATTATCAATACCTATGAAAAAAATCTTCAAAACAAATTCTAAAAAACCCGGCCATGCCGAGGAGGTTTCGTCTGCAACGGGTGATCAAGACGAAGCGAGCGATAGCGATACGCAAGACGAAAATTTCACGCGCGGACTTTCGGACCTGTATGAAAAGACCGAACAAGGCGACCTCAATATGGAAGTTATAGAACATCAAAAGCGTTCCATGAAGCAGGCGATATTCATGGGTTTCGTGGTATTTTTCATAGTGCTATTGGGCGCGTCAATGTCGAGCTGGTATGTTTTTCGCACTCGACCCCAATTTTCTGGCGAAAATATTCAGTTTGGGATCGAGTCATCCGAAAAGACGACCTCCGGAGCGCAGATGAGCTATATCGTCAATTTTGCCAACTTCGAAAGCGTCGCACTTTCCGGCGCACAAATACAGATGCGCTATCCCGACGGGTTTGTGTTTCATAAAGCGTTTCCGGATCCGACGCTGGGCAATGCGATTTGGGATATCGGTAATCTCGAGGTGGGTGAAAACGGTCGCATCGAAATCATCGGGCGTGTCCTCGGAAAAGTGGGGGAAAAAATCACCATGACGGCGATCATGGATTATCGCCCGTCCAATGCCAGTTTACAGCTTCAAATTGCGGATTCAATTGATACATTTCTTGAAAAATCGGCGCTTGAGATTCGCATGGAAGCTTTTGACAGCGCATTGATAGGAAGCGAAAAAAAGTTTTTCATCACGTATAAAAATCTTTTGGACGAGGATATCCGCGATATCCAGATTCGGCTTCATTACCCGGAAGCGTTCTCATACGCATCCGCAAGTCCATTGTCGGATGAGGGGGAAAATATTTGGCTTATCTCAGAATTGGGAGCAAAAAAAGAAGGAAATATAGAAATCAAAGGCTCTCTGAACGCCAGTGAAGAAGTAACCGTGGAATTTTCCGCCTCAATCCTTCTTCGCGGTCAGCAGGCGTATTATGAGCAAACGTCCGATCGATTTACCGCACAGCTGCTCAAAAGCGATCTCATCATCGACGTGGTCGTGAATGGTAATACGGACAACAGTTTTGCGGCGTACGGCGACAAGCTCAATTATGCGTTGGTCTATGAAAACAATACCGGTTCCGCCCTTGAAAACGTGAAACTCAGCCTGGTGATCGATTCTCGGCAAACTTCGTCGGAAAAAAACATGGACACATCCTTGATCGATTGGAGCGGCATAGTCGACAACAACGTCGGGAAGGTTTCGGCTCTCGATCCTTCAAATCCGTCCAGTTTTGACGTGCGTTCCATAACGTGGGACAAAAACACCATTCCCTTGCTCGGCCGCATCGAACCCTCGCAAAAAGGGCAGATCAATCTCCAAATTCCATTGAAAAGCAAGGGTGACTTGCTTTCGCAGGTCGGAGGTGATATCGGCCATCTTTCACTTGAAAGTTATGTGGAAACCACGATTGCAAAGATCGGCACCATCGTGAGCGAAACGAAAAATACTTCGAAACGTCTGATCACGCGGATCAATTCCGATCTTCTCATGGCGTCCAAAGCGTATTATTTCGACGAAAAGGGAAATGCGGTGGGTAAAGGCGTGATGCCGCCCAAAGTCGGTGAGGAAACCACCTATGTTTTTGAGTGGATCCTTTCCAATTCGCTTCATGAGATTTCAGATATCCAAGTATCCGGAACATTACCCGGAAACGTGGCATGGATCAACGAGTTTGAGACGTCGGCGGGTGATATGACCTTTCAGAAGGACAATCGCACGCTTGATTTTTTACTCAATAAAATGCCATTATCCGTGAGTGAGGTAAAGATACTCTTTCGCCTGACGCTCAAACCCGAAAAACGAGATGCCAAAAAAGTTCTCGCATTGCTTTCCGACATTGTCCTCACGGCGCAAGATACCGTGAGTGGAGGAAAAATCGTCCTCGCATTGCCCAATATCACGACCGGCTCATTGGATGATGCGTTCAGCCAGGACAAGGGCGTTGTTTCCGATTTGTAAAAAGGGGAAGTATCCGTGTCATGAAACTATGCTGAAAATCGTGCAATATTCTCGAATATCCGATGCCAGAGCCGGAATTTTGAATCTTGGCAACGGCAAAGTATCAACACCGTTTTTCATGCCCATTGCCACCTATGGAGCGGTGAAGGGGCTATCGTCCGAACATCTCAAAAATCTGGATGTCCAGATACTGCTTTCCAATACGTACCATCTTTTTTTGAGACCCGGCATGGAGGTGATGGGAAAATTCGGCGGCTTGCATGAATTCATGGCATGGAAACGTCCGATACTCACGGATAGCGGGGGCTATCAAGTATTCAGTCTTTCGGATATGCGGAAGATGACTGAAGACGGAGTAACCTTTCAGGATCCCGTCTCCGGTAAAAAATATCATCTTTCGCCGGAAAAGGCCGTTGATATCCAGATGGCATTGCAATCCGATATCATGATGGTACTCGACGAATGTCCGCCATGGCCGGTCGATGAGGACGAAGCTTTGCGATCGCTTGAGCTGACCACTCGATGGGCGAAGCGCGCAAGGACGCATTTTGATAAGCACGCCGACAAGAAAAAGCAAAAGATATTTGGAATCGTGCAGGGATCCGTGTATCCGGATTTGCGCGAAAAAAGCGCGCATGATCTTTTGGCATACGACTTTGACGGCTATGCCATCGGCGGAGTGGCGGTCGGTGAGCCTCGCGCGTCCATGAAAAAAGTTCTGTCGGTGACCTGTCCGATTTTGCCGCCGCAAAAACCTCGATACCTGATGGGCGTCGGGTTTCCGGAAGAGATACTGGAAGCCGTTGCTTTTGGCGTCGACATGTTTGACTGCGTGATTCCCACCCGACATGCCCGTCACGGGCAAGCGTTCATTTTCACATCCATGAATGCGGCACTATGGAAGGGAAAAAATTTTTACGATACTTTGCATATTGCGAATCAAAGATTCACGGAAGATACACGGCCACTGGATTCAAAATGCGAATGCTACTGCTGTCAAAATTATTCGAGAGCCTATATACGCCATCTGTTTAAAATCGGTGAAATGTTGGGAAAGACGCTCCTTGGCATCCACAATATTCATTTTTATTTGACCCTGATGCGGAGAATACGCCAAGGCATTTTACATCGAGAAATATGAATGAACGGTAGCGGATAAGAAGCAATTCCGAAAGGTAAGTGAGAAAAAAAAAGAGAGCATGCAAATGAATATCCATGGATTATGACGTTTGTTGCGATTTTTGTGATAGCCATGTTCGCCGCGATTATTCTGACGTGGGGAGTTATTAAAATCGCTCAATACTTTGAAATTGTCGATAGACCCGGCGAACGGAAAATTCACGATCATCCCATACCGCTTCTCGGCGGATTGGGGATTTATGCGGCCTTCGCAATTTTTTCATTGTTGTTGATGCAGAAGTATCCGGAATGGTTTTCATTTGAAAAAAAATTTCTTATTGGAATTCTTGCAGGCGGACTCATACTCATGATCGGAGGCGCACTTGATGATCGATATTCCTTGCAACCTCGCTGGCAGCTTTTTTTTTCGGCACTGGCCGCCTTGCCTCCGATCATGTCCGGAATCGGCATTTCGTTTGTTTCAAACCCTATCGGTGGTATCGTGAGACTGGATACTTGGGTGTTGACCATGTTTCAAAACGACCAGTGGCATTTGAAAATCACGCTTCTATCCGATGTTTTCACCTTTGTTTGGCTCATGGTCATGATGTATACCACCAAGGTGCTCGATGGACTTGATGGATTGGTTTCCGGAAGCGGGGTTATCGGTGGACTGGTATTGGCTGCGCTTTCATTGCTCATCGGGCAGTCGGACGTTGCCATACTCGCGTTTATTTTGGCCGGGTCATGCATGGGTTTTTTGTTTTGGAACGCGTTTCCCGCAAAAATTTTTCTAGGCAATGGGGGAAGCCAATTCATCGGCTTTATGCTCGGCTTGCTTGCGATTCTTTCCGGCGGAAAAGTCGCCACGGCCCTGATCATACTGGCACTGCCGTTCTTGGATCTGATATTTGTCATGATGCAGCGGATATTTTTTGATCATGTTTCGCCCGCGCGAGGTGATCAGAAGCATGCGCATTTTCGACTCCTGGCGCTGGGCATGACACAAGAACAAGCCGTATTCACGCTCTATGCGATTATGAGTCTGTGCGGTATCGGCGCCCTTATTTTTTGGGGAGCCTATAAATTCATCATCATGCTGGCGTTTTTTTTCCTCATCTCGGCCGCTCTTGAATGGATGTATGTAAGGGGATTGTCCACAGAGGGATATTCGTTGGAGGTTAAAAAGAGAGAATAAAATGATACAATGGAGCCATGAAACAGGCTCAAAGGAAGCTTCCCCCCTTGTCACCCTGAGCTTGTCGAAGGGAGGCGGTGACATGGTAGGCCGGTAGAAGAGGGCTCGTAATGCAAAAAAAATATGCAGAAATATCTCAAACATAAAGCTCGTCTTGGGTTCCTCGTGCCGGTTATTGTAGTTTTTTCTCTCCTGCCTCCCTTTTTTCAAGAAAAAACAAAAAACTCCGCGATCGTTACGATTGATAAAACTATCGAGATCAAAGCGGAAGTCGCGGATTCCTTCACAAAACGCGCTAAGGGTCTTTCCGGAAGGGACATGCTCGGCGAAAACGACGGCATGCTCTTTGTATTTCCTTCCTATCATTTTTACTCTTTCTGGATGAAAGAAATGAAATTTCCGATTGATATGCTCTGGATACGGGACAACCGTATTGTGGATATTTCCAAAAACGTTCCGTCTCCCGCAAACGAGAGTGACGACCTTCCTCATTACAGCCCTAGGGAAGTGGTCAATTATGTCCTTGAAGTAAATGCCGGATTTGCCGATGTTCACGGGATATCGGTCGGAAGCGATATCGTCATTGACTTCGAGTAGGAAAATGGTATACTATCAATCTTTGAAGACTTAAACATGCTTTATGATGGCTATTATTCAGACCGGAGGCAAACAATACACGGTCAAGCCCAATCAAGTGATCAAAATCGAAAAAATCTCTGGAAAATCCGGAGATGAGGTGAATTTTTCCGATGTTTTGCTGGTCGAAGATACGCAGGGTGTACGCGTCGGCGATCCGAAGCTGAGTGATGCCCAAGTGTCGGCAAAGATACTCAATCAATTTCGAACAAAAAAAGTGGTGGGTATCAAGTTCAAAAACAAGACTCGTCATCGAAGAAAATTCGGCCATCGACAGGAAATGACTTCCATTCGGATCCAATCCGTGGCATAAGATATTTTGATGCCGTTCGCTGAGCTCGAAAAGTGGTATATTCATTGAAAATAAGATCATTGAGAAAATCAAGAAAATTTTCAAAAAAAAAGGAAAAGAGGCGCATGCCTCTTTTTTTATTGGATATATTCTCTTCGAGCGAAAGAATTCGCCAAAGTGATATCATCCATATATTCGAGATTGGCTCCGGTTGGAACGCCTCGAGCCAGACGACTCACCTTGATTTTCCGCGGCCGCAGGAGATTGGAGAGATAGAGCGTTGTTTGCTCACCCTCGATATCCTGATCAAAAGCCATGAAAATTTCTTCGGGTTTGCTTTTTTTGATACGCTCGACAAGCATCTTGATATGAAGCTTGTCGGGAGTGATCCCCTCCAGGGGATTGAGCATACCTCCGAGGATATGGTAAAGGCCGTGGTAGGTGCCGGTTTTTTCGACAATGAGCTGATCGTAAAATTGCGCCACGACGCAGATCATGGATCGGTCGCGTTTTGGATTCGCGCAGATATGGCACGGATTTTGTGATGAGATGAGAGCGCATTCGCTGCATCGGTAAATCCCATGAGCCATCTGCTGCAACGCCTCGGCAAATGCCAATACGGCTTTGGGATCCTGATTCACCAGAAAATATACATATCGCTCGGCGGCCTTGGGGCCTATTCCGGGAATTTTTTGGAATTCTGCGATGAGATTTTGAACCGGCTTTGGAAACGATGCCATAGCGACTATTTTTTTCCAAAAGCCGACAGGTCAAATCCCTCCATGGATTGTATTTTTTTGGCCATGACTTTTTGAATCTTTTTGATGGCGTCATTCATGGCTTCGGCGAGCGAGCTTTCAAGTTTTTCCTTTCCTCCCTCGCCGATCATCTCCGGAGCGATTGTTACGGACAATACTTCTTGATTGCCGTTCATGGTGACGCGTATTTTTCCCCAAGCCGCTTCACCGATGACGTTTTCTTCGGAAAGGGCCTGTTGAATTTTTTTCGCCTGACTGCGAAGGTCTTTGAATTGCTTCAATTTTTCAAACATAGTGAGAATGGCTAAGTGTAAAGTTTCGTTGCTATGAGAGTTGAACTTCTGAGGCCTGCATCAGCATTTCCGGAGGGATAAAGGCATTGTTCATGCTTTTTTCGAGGTTTCCGAAGCAAGCGGCTCGGTCGTTCCAGTAAAGTTGCACTTTTCCCGTAGGACCGTTGCGGTGTTTCTCGATGAGAATGTCCGCGATATTGGTCTTTTGATTGTCCTTTTTGTAATAATCTTCGCGATAAATGAACATGACCACGTCCGCATCCTGCTCGATGGATCCCGATTCGCGCAAATCGGCAAGCTTGGGTATGGGCGGAGTGCGCATTTCGACGGAGCGATTCAGCTGTGAAAGCGCGACGATGGGAATCGACAATTCGCGCGCAATGCCCTTCAGCGAACGCGTAATTTCTGAGATTTCTTGGGTGCGGCTTTCGGCGTTTCCTCGACCCTCCATGAGCTGAAGATAATCAATCACGATGAGTCCGATACCATGCTCCATCTGAAGGCGTCGAGCTTTGGTGCGTATGGCCATGATGCTGGCCGCCGCAGAGTCGTCGATAAATAAGGGAGCCTCGGAAAGTACGCCCATAGCATGCCCTATTCTCGGAAAATCATCAACCCCTTCTCGATCCGAAAGATTTCCGGTACGAAGTTTCCAGAGATCCAGCTGAGATTCGGCGCATAAAAGGCGATCCACGAGCTGTTCCTTGGACATTTCAAGACTGAAAATCCCTACCGGAACCTTGGATTTGACGGCCGCGTTGCGGGCAAAATCCAGTGCCAGAGACGTTTTTCCCATGGAAGGGCGGGCGGCGACGATAACGAGGTCGGATTTTTGCAATCCGCCGAGATGGCTGTCCAAAACTTTGAATCCTGTCGGCACTCCGCGGATTTTTCCCTTTTCGCGATGCAGCTCGTCGATGCGGTCAAACGTATCGGACAGGATGCTTTTCACGGGTACAAAGGCCTGCTTGAGGTATTTTTGCGATACGAGGAAAAGTTTTTTTTCGGCCTCGTCAAGAACTTTGTCCACCTCATCTTCCTCGTGAAAGCCAAGCTCGGATATTTCTGCCGAGGCGGAGATCAACCTGCGAAGCGTGGATTTTTTGCGTGTGATTTCAGCATAATGCACGATATGCGCTGCACTTGGGACAATGCTTGCCAAGGAAGCGAGGTAGGTGCGACCGCCGACGGTTTCAAGGTGCTTTTTTTCTTCAAGTTTATTGGCAAGGCTGAGCAGATCAATGGGTTCGCGCGCGGAATAGAGATCCAGCATGGATTCAAATATCATCCCGTGGATGTTTTTGTAAAAATCAGGCGCTTCTACTTTGTCCGCGATTTTGATGATCGCATCCTTATCAATCAAAAGAGCTCCCAAGAGGGATTGTTCGGCCTCGATATTTTGAGGGGGGATTTTCTCCATAGGGGGAAATCAAAGTCACATCATTGTATCATTTTTTCCGTATGCCTACATTGGGGATAAGATCGAGGTGGGCGGTTTTCGAGCAAATGAAAAATCAAGCCCAGAAACTTGCCAATCATGGGGTGTTTTGTTACATTTTATGCGAGTGATTCTCCGATCACGATTTTTGTTTATATACGCGCCTATAGCTCAGTTGGTAGAGCAACAGCCTTTTAAGCTGATGGTCGCAGGTTCGATTCCTGCTGGGCGCACCAAATAGGAAATTGCAAATCGGAGATGACCGCCTCGCTTCGCTCGGCGGCTAAATCCCATGGCGTTTTGGGCTCGAATTCAAATTGGCGGTTTCGCAAAACATGGTTCGCGCCGATGTTTTTCAGAAATGCTGTCATTTCGGAAAGATTATTCTCCTCAACCAATTTCGCGGCTTGATTAAGGGATAAAATGAATTCACGAGCCGGTTCGAGCCAAGACACCCCTTTGTGCTCGATGTCGCTGATTTTCTCGGTCAAGGTTGTTTTTTCGAGCACCAACTTTTCTTTTTTGGCGGCGTACTCGTCTGTGGATAGCGTGTCAGATAGATAAGCATCGAGCAACTTTTCGAGTTTTGTGTCCAGCGCGGTCAGGTGGTGTTTGAGAGCGTTCGCTTCACTTTGCGCGTCTTGCTTTGCTTGCATCTCGTCTTGTGCCAACGCCGCCAAAACTTGCTCGGTGTCTTGGCTCGATAAAGAAACTTTTTGCAGGAAGTCAGTAATCTGTGCGGCAAGCATTGTTTCGCTGATATAGCGTTCGGTGCATGCGCCTCGTTTCTTGGTACATCGGTAGTAGGTATAGATACCACCGTTTCCTTTTGCGTACTGCGCGGTTATCGAACACCCGCACGAGGCGCATTTCAGTAGTCCGAGAAACGCGAAACTATGTTTGCGGTCTGGCCGCACCTTGCCACGCTTCCGCATGACTTCCTGCACCTGGTCAAAAAGTTTTTTTGAAACCAACGGCTCGTGCCGTCCCTCAAAAATTTCCCCTTTGTACCGCATGAGGCCGATGTAAAAAGGGTTTGAAAGAATATGCTGAACATTGCTCAAAGATATGGGGTTTCCGGCGGGCGTAAGTAGTTTCTTTTCCGAGCACCAATTTGCGAGAGCGTTAAATGTGTATGCTCTGGTGGCGTACATCGTAAAGAGTTTTTTCACTCGTGCCGATTTCTCGACATCAACATCAATACCGCGTGTTTTTGGATTATTTGTGTACCCCACCGGAGCCCAGCTCGGCCATACGCCATTGCGGATTTTTTGGCGTAGTCCGCGCTTCACATTTTCTCGCAAATTGTCCACGAAGTATTTTGACTGGCCGAAGGCAATGTTCAGCATAAACAAACCCTGTGGTGTCGGTTCAAACCAGAAGCAGGGAAATTTGAGGGACTTAATCAAGCCGCGATCGACATAATGAATAATCTTTCCGCCGTCCACGCTGTTACGAGCCAATCTATCGGGATGCCACGAGAGTATGCCGTCCGCCTTTCCGTGTTCGAGAAATGACAGCATTTCAGCGAACTTCGTTCGCCCGGGCTCTTTTGCGGTTTTCGCCTCCTCAAAGGAGGCAACAATATCAAGTTTTTCTTTGACGGCAAATGCACGCAACTCTTCGAGTTGCGCCTGAATACTTAAGACCTGCCTGTCGTCTTCCTCCGTTGATTTGCGAGCGTATACAATGTATTTCATAGATTTAGAAATTGGAATTCATAAAATTTTTCTTCCCCCCAATGCGAAACCGCCAATTTGAATTCGAGCCCAAAACGCCATGGGATTTAGCCGCCGAGCGAAGCGAGGCGGTCATCTCCGATTTGCAATTTCCTATTTGGTGCGGAATACTTAAGTTAGTGCGAACCCATTTCGCCGCGCCCGCAGGGCGCGGCGAGCATCCCCGCCAAAAAGCCCCAAGCGCGGCGGAGCCACACCACTGAAAACCGCAAAAGAGCCCGGAGAAAAACATCGGCGCGAACCATGTTTTAGTTGGGGGGAAGAAAAATTTTATGAATTCAGAACTCAAAAACAAGCGCGTACTCATCACGGGTGTAGGTATAAAACCCGTCGAATACGTTTTTAAAGACATTAGCACCGGCCAACCGTCCCATACCTCGGTTTCTGTGGACGGCAAGGAGTACAAAGCCAATATCGGTGCGGCAACGGCTTTTGAATGTGCAAAGGCAGGAGCAGTTGTCCACATCGTTGCCCGCACCGAGGGTAAGTTGCAAATCGTCAAGAAATGGATAGAAGAAAATATCCCCGGCGCACAAGTCGAATACTCCGCCGTTGACCTTGGCGACCTTGTCGCTTTGCAAAAATTGGTCGCCTCCATTTCTGGCGACTTGCCTTTGTACTGGGTGCAGTCGGTTGGCCTCGGTGCCGGAACCGTACAAGTAAAAGACGACAATCCATATTTGCTCATTGACGACTTGTCGGAGGATTTGGTTGAAGCCGAACTTTCCGTTTTGAAAAACACTGTCAGTTTGTTGCGGCTCTTGCTTCCGCGTTTTCGCGAACAAAAAGAAACTCGCGTTTGCGTCGTGTCGTCAATGAGCGCAATTCGCTCCGTCATTTCCGGTAGTATGCATATGGCCGCAAAAGGTGCGATTAGCCGTTTTACTAATGCCGCGACTATTGAACTTGATAAAGATAAAATTTTCGTAACCGACGTGCGGCCAGGCATTGTTGATACCGGAATGTATGACTCGAAAGTTGTGCAAGAGACGGTGAGCATGATGGGCAAGAATTATGGTTATGATTATTCTAAAACGAATATCTTGTGTGCGCCTCCTTCCTCTGTTGGCAAGACCATAGTTTCTGCTTTGACTTCGGAGGCGCACATACTTTCAATCAATATGGTTGCTCGTGGGCAATGGCCCCACGAGCAGTCCTGATTTTGCCGTCAAAGAAAAACTTGATATTGTCAGTGGTGCGGCTCCGCCGCGCTTGGGGCTTTTTGGCGGGGATGCTCGCCGCGCCCTGCGGGCGCAGCGAAATGGGTTCGCACTAACTTAAGTATTCCGCAGAAAAATTATCATACTTCTTCATGCAATATATTGGACAAACGTCGGATATTGAGAAGAGGATGCAGCGGCATAATGGGCTAGTGTCTGTAAAATCTCGGGAATATTGCATTTTTTGCAATGAAGATTGAGCTAAATATGTTTATGACCGAAAAAGAAATCGCGGCTGGCGCATTTCATGCAGTGCCGGCGGACATCGAAAAAGCCTTGACATCTGAGACGCAAATTCTCGCAAAGTGGAACGGACTTACGCCGATCCAACGCAATGAATGGATTTGCTGGACTACCATCGTCAAAAAGCCGGAAACGAGAGTCGATCATATCGAGCGCCTTGTTGCAGCGTTAAAGGAAGGTGAAAGACAACCATGCTGTTGGCCTGGTTGTCCGCATCGCCGACCAAAGGCGAAAAAATGGTTTAATAATTAACGTGTAAGAAATTTGTGCAAAAAATAACTCCGCATTTATGGTTTGACAAGGAGGCAAGGGAAGCGGCCGGGTTTTACGTATCCCTTTTTCCGGATTCAAAAATCACAAATGTTACCACGCTCCATAACACCCCATCGGGCGATTGCGATGTTGTGTCATTTAAGTTATGGGGGCACTCGTTTATGGCCATAAGCGCGGGACCATATTTCAAATTCAATTCGTCCATATCCTTTATGGTCAATTTCGACCCGTCGCGGGATATGGAGGCCGAAACGAGAATTGATGCGGTTTGGAACAAGCTTGCAAAAGGCGGAAAAGTGTTGATGCCGATTGATAAGTACCCTTTCAGCGAACGCTATGGCTGGGTGGAAGATAAATACGGTCTCTCGTGGCAGCTCATCCTCACAAACCCCGAGGGCGAGGAACGGCCGACCATTATTCCCGCAATGCTCTTTGTCACAGATACGTGCGACAAGGCAGAACAGTCAACGGATTTTTACATCGCTGTTTTTAAAAACGCAAAGCGTGGTGCTCTTGCCCGCTATCGTGCGGGCATGGAA
>CAZAJQ010000008.1:47244-62588 GCA_964485795.1 uncultured Gammaproteobacteria bacterium | reverse complement strand
TTGCATAGAGCACAAGGGGCTTTGAATAAAAGAACCCCCCGCACCATTCAAAAAAACCCCCCCCATTATGGGAAAAAAAAACGCATGACCGCCGTCTGCGTCAGTCATGACCCAGATGAAGCGATTTTTTTCGCCGACAAACTTTTGCTGCTAGCCGATAAGCCCGCTCAAATAGCCGAAGAAATCATCGTGGATCTGCCGAGGCCGAGGACTTTTGACATGCTCATGGACAAAAATTTTCTCAAAATACGAAAAAAAATACTATCAAGCATGGCATGACCAAACACAATCTTCATATCACCTTGTTCCCGCTGTTCCTCCTATTCTGCTGGTGGTTTTTGACGGCGTTTCATGTCATCAGCCCGCTTTTTTTGCCTCCGCTGCTAGAGCTTGCAAACGGCTTTATCAAAGCCTATCAAGAAGGATTCGCCCGCGACGTCGCCGGAACTCTATACCGCGCTTTTGGTGGCCTGCTCATCGCCGCAAGCATCGGCATACCGAGCGGACTTTTCTTCGGATATTCGAAATTTTTCTACGAATTCTTTGAATTCGGCGTGGAATTTTTCCGCGCGATTCCCGTAACCGCCCTTTTCCCTCTTTTTCTCCTCACTCTGGGCATTGGGGATGCTTCGAAAATCGGGATGATAAGCTTCGGATCACTCCTGCTCATCATTGTGAACACCATGCACGGCGTGCACTCCGCTCGGACGCAACGCATACTGACCGGAAAGCTTTTGAGACTTTCGACGCCGCAGATATTCACCCATATCATCCTCATGGAAAGCCTTCCGGGAACTTTCACCGGACTTCGTCTCGCGCTTTCTTACTCCCTCGTGATCGCCGTGGTGACGGAAATGTTCATCGGTGCCAATGACGGCATCGGCTATCGCATCATGAACGCGCAATACGTCTACGATACGCCCGAGATGTATGTCGGCATCATCACCGCCGGAGTGCTGGGGTATGTTCTCAACGCCCTCGTCATCAAGCTCGAAAAACGTTTGGTGCATTGGAAAGGGGTGTAGCCGCCAAAATTCTCTTTTGAAATGTAATCGTTTTAATAAAGCCTCGCTGGATCTCATCAGGGCTTTTTGTAAAATATTTTATCTCGAAAAATCATTCGCCGCGTTGCTTCCACAGATATAGCGGATTTCATTTTGAGAGCATCTGAAGAAGGAAATCTCAGCGTCCAAAGCTGAAATCACATTATAAAACAGCCTCAGCTGCTCCTGAGGCTGTATTTCGTATTTTCTCAATATCAGGAAGTTACATCGCAGCCGGCGCACTCGGCTCCGCGGGAGCGGCCGGGGCTGATGGGGAATGGGACGAAGCGGTATGCGCTTTCAGCGCGTCTTTCAAAGTCTTACCGGCTTTGAACTTTGGTACGCGAACTTCGGGGATCTGAATTTTCTCAGACGGATTCTGCGGATTCACACCCATGCGAGAGGCTCGCGTGCGGGCGGAAAACGTACCGAATCCCGTGAGCGTCACCTCATCGCCTTTTTTCATGGTGTCGATGATCACGGACAGCATCAGCTCCAGCATATCCTCGGTTTGACGCTTGGAAATGCCGGTTTTCTCCGAGAGAAGGTTGATAAGTTCTGCCTTGTTCATAAAAACGATTGATTCTCAAAAAGGAAAAACCTCATGAGAAAATTAAAGATTAAGTTTCGCTAATATTATAGCAAATTTCACAAAAGCAAACCAATTTTTGAAACAAAAGCGGCGTTGGTTCCCAACGCCGCTTTAAAAACTTACCACGTGTTTGCCGAAAATCGATTTTAATATTGTCCCATATCTTTCGGCTTTTTTTTTACAACCTCATTTGACAGGTTGCCTTTCAAAAAAGAATTTTAAATCGATCATCTCGCAAATTCCGTCACGCGCGTTTCGCGAATGACATTGACCTTGATCTCTCCGGGATATTTCAAGCTTTCCTCGATGCGATTGGCGATGTCGCGCGCCATTTTAAACGCCTCCAGATCATCCACCTCCGTGGGCTTCACAAATACGCGCACTTCACGTCCGGCGGATATGGCATAGGCCTTGTCCACTCCGGTGAATTCAGTGGCGATCTTCTCAAGCTCGGTCAAACGATGAATATATTCCTCCAGACTGTCGCGTCGCGCACCGGGTCTGCTGCCCGAAATCGCGTCCGCGACTTTCACGATGATGGTCTCAAGATGCCCGGGATTATCGTCATGGTGCAGCTCAACGGGCTTGATCACTTCTTCGGGTAACCCGAACTTGCGACATATCTCCCCGCCGATTTTCGTATGCGTGCCTTCCATCTCCTGATCGATCGCCTTTCCGATATCGTGCAGCAATCCGCCTTTTCTCGCGATATTCGGATCTCCTCCCACATACTCGGCGATCATGGCCGAAAGATGCGCCACTTCGATGGAATGATTGAGGATATTCTGCCCGTAGCTCGTGCGATATTTGAGACGTCCGAGGATAGAAATGAGCTTGGGATCAAGACCCGCCACTCCTGCTTTTTGAGCGGCCTCTTCTCCTGCCTTGCGAATCTCGACGGCTATTTCTTTTTTCGCGGTATTCACCGCATCTTCGATCTTCGCGGGGTTGATACGACCGTCCACCATGAGCCTTTGCAAAGCGACTTTCGCCACCTGACGTCGGATGGGATTGAAGCTGGAAAGCGTGATCATCTGAGGCGTATCGTCAATGAGCACTTCGACTCCGGTAAGCTGCTCCAAAATTTTGATATTTCTCCCTTCTTTCCCGATAATGCGCCCTTTCATCTCGTCGGATGTCAATTCCAGATGAGACGTGGTCGTTTCCACGACATGCGACATGGAGCATCGCTGTATACATGTGGCCAATATATCCTTGATCTTATTTTCATACTCATCGCTGACTTCATTGCTGATTTTCTCCAGTCGAGCCACGATATCCCCTCGCATGTTTTTCTCGGTGTGTTCAAGAAGTTTTTGTTTGGCTTCCGCTTGCGAAAGGCCCGCTATTTTTTCAAGTTTTGACATTTGCTCGGATCGGAATTTCAAGGCCTCTTCCTTCATTTTTTCGACCTCCTTTCCCTGATGGGAAAGCATATCCTGCTTTTTTTCCAAATCAAGCAATTTTTGATCAAAAAGCGATTCGCGCTTTTCGATGCGAGCCTGCATGGCGGTCATTTCCTTCCTGCGGCTCGATTCATCGGCCTTGGCTTCTTCGATAAGGTGTAAAGATTTCTCTTTGGCTTCCAAAAGCAGCTTTTGATGCTCGGCTTTTGCTTCCGCAATGATTTTTTCGGCTTTTTCCTCGGCCGAACCGATACGTTTGGTCGCCATTTGTTGGCGAATATAAAAACCCACTCCGCCTCCAACGACGAGTGCCAAACCTACGGACAAAAGAATCGTAGGATTCATACGGTAAACGAAAATGAAAAGAACACTTCAATGGAAAGAAGTTTCTCCGCGTTAAATTGGAAGAAAAATGCTTTGCAGCATGAGAAAAAAATCAAAAGTCAAAAAAATTCCGTCGTTTCATCCGTATTCTTCACCGAAGTGTACTTATCTTTTCAAAATTAAGATTCAGACGTTTTTCCGCTGTATTCTGCGGAATATCAGTATTCTATCATATTTCTTCAAAAAGAAGCAAACATGGTTTTATTTAAAACCTCTTCTTGGGAAACTTTCGATCGCCAAAATTTCTTTTTTTTCGCTCGAATCCTCGTTTGTCGTCTTGCGGGCGATATCCTTCGCGGGGGGGCAATAGGGCTTTTACCGAGAGGTTCACACGACCCTGATCGTCGATTTCGATGACCTTCACTTTCAACATATCCCCCACTTTCGCGACATCATCGATGCGATTCACGCGATCATAAGAAAACTCTGAAATATGCACCAGCCCTTCCTTGTTGCCGAAAATATTCACAAATGCCCCGAAATCCATCACTCTCGTCACCTTTCCTTCATGAATTTCTCCCACCTTGGCTTCGCGTATGATCGCATCGATCATTCCGAGCGCGTCCTTTGACGCCTCCGAGTTTTTTGCCGTGACAAATACCGTTCCGTCCTGCTCGATGTCTATGGATACCCCGGTCTTGTCGATGATTTCATTGATCACCTTTCCTCCAGGACCGATCAAATCGCGAATCTTGTCGGTATTGATATGCAAAGTCGTGATGCGCGGTGCAAAAGGAGAAACGTCGTTTCGCGCTTTTGGGATACAGATTTCAATGGTTTGCAAAATCTCATGCCTTGCTTTCCTCGCCTGATGCAAGGTTTCTTTCACGACATGCGCGGCCAAACCCGACGTTTTGGTATCCATTTGAATCGCAGTGATGCCATCATGCGTTCCCGTGATTTTAAAATCCATACCTCCTTTATTGTCTTCCAAATCCTGCAAATCCGTCAGAATCCGATATTTCCCTGCTGCATCGGACACCAACCCCATGGCCACTCCGGCCACCGGCTTTCGGAGCGGCACACCCGCGTCCATGAGAGCCAAGGTTGAACCGCAAGTCGAAGCCATGGATGAAGAGCCGTTGGACGACAGCACTTCGGACACGACTCGGATCGTATACGGGAAATCTTTTTTATCCGGCAATACCGGCACCATGGCTTTTTCCGCCAAAGCTCCGTGTCCTATGTCTCGGCGCGAAGCTCCGCGAAAGGGTTTGGCTTCTCCCACGGAAAAACCCGGAAAATTGTAATGATGCATATAATGCTTTTTGCCCTGCTCCTCCATACCGTCCAAAACCTGCTCATCCCCCGGGGCTCCGAGCGTCACGACCGAAAGCACCTGCGTCTCTCCCCGTTGAAAAAGTCCGGATCCGTGCACTCGCGTAAGCACTCCGACTTCGGACGACAAAGGACGAATTTCATCCGCTTGTCTGCCGTCAATTCGCTTGCCGGTTTCGAGAATCCATGCGGAAATGCGCTCTTCGATGATTTCGGTAACCGCTCCCAGAAGCATGCCATGGAAGTCTTCGGAGACGTTTTCGCGAGTCAGATGCTCCTTGGCGTCTTTCGCAATATCGGCCAATGAACTTTTCCGGAGAGCCTTGCTTCGAATGGCTTCATCGAGCAAATACTCGTTTGTTTTTGACACTACATGGGAAACGAATCCCGCATGGACTGTTTTATACGCGCGGTTTTTTTCTTCATCGCTGAAAAAATGATTTCGCTCCATCTTCATCTTGGGCTTTCCGATTTCCTTTTGTATCATGGCGATGAATTCCAAAACGCCCTTCATCTCCGCAAGTCCAAACGCAACGGCGCCATACACATCATCCTCGGACGCTTCTTTGGCGTCGGCTTCGAGCATGATCGTCTTTTGGCCGTCGCCGGCCACATAAATGTTCATATCGCTTTTCTCTCGCAATTCGGCATAAGTCGGGTTCAGCACCAGTTTCCCGTCGACGCGCCCGACTCGAACGCCCGCGATAGGACCCGCCCATGGAATGTCCGAAATCATCAGCGCGGTAACGACTCCGATCATGCCCGGCAGGTCGGGATCGTTTTCTTCGTCGATGGAAAGCACGG
Organism: uncultured Gammaproteobacteria bacterium; assembly: GCA_964485795.1. GTDB lineage: Bacteria > Patescibacteriota > Patescibacteriia > VMEV01 > CAZAJQ01 > CAZAJQ01. Next base: position 57,081 of record CAZAJQ010000008.1, on the reverse strand, counting down.
TAACCACCACCTGAATATCGCGTCTGACGCTGTCGTCAAAAAGCGGACGTATGGCTCGATCGATAAGTCTTCCGGTCAATACGGCCTCATCCGTAGGCTTGGTTTCGCGTTTGATGAAGCGCGATCCCTTGATGCGCCCGGCCGCATACATTTTTTCTTCATAATCCACCATCAGCGGGAAATACGACATTCCTTCGCGTTCTTCCTTGCTCATCACCACCGTGGCCAGTACCGTCGTATTACCATAACTCACGACACAGCTTCCGTTCGTCTGCTGCGCAAGTTTTCCCACTTCAATGGTGAGAGGCTTCTTGCCCCAAGTCATTTCGTACTTTTTTTGATGCATATATCGCAAAGATTGATCGTCAGACTTTAGACCTTGCATGAAAGTCTACATGTCCGACGACCAAAAAATTACATTGATAAAATAATAACGCAACCGTCCGTTTTGAGCTTCGCAAAGAGAAATTGAACATTTCGGAAACGAATCACCGAACGGCTCCTTATCTCCTTCCTTTGATCAAAAACTTTTTATGATTTTCACTCATGTCGCAATAATCGTCCACAAGCTCCAAAAGACGACTTGAGGTGGTGGAACGAAAGGCCATCACTTCCACCATGCAGCCTTTATTCTCCTGCAAATACTGCACCAGGGGGGCGAAATCTCCGTCACCGGTGACAAGGATCACGCTGTCAAGCCGAGACGCAAGCTTGATGGCGTCCATCGCGATACCCACATCCCAATCGGCTTTTTTCAGCCCTCCGTGGTAAATCTGCAATTCTTTCATCTTGACTTCAAAACCCTGTTTGTCCAAAGCGCCGAAAAAGGATTTTTCTTCTTCGCTTTTGGATTCGATCACGTAGGCAATGGCGCGGATGAGTTTTCGACCGTTCACGGCTGTTTTCAACACTTCGGAGAAATTCACGTTTGACCCGAAAATATTTTTCGCGGAATGGTACATATTGGCCACATCCACGAATACTCCAACCCTTTGGTCTTTATGTTTGATCATAAAAAAAATTTTAGCCGTGACAATCAAAAGAGGCGTTTTGGAACGCCTCAAATTTTATGCGTTTTCTTCAGTTTTTTCTTGAGCTTTGAGTTTGATTTTCAGCTTTTTGACAATATCCTCAAAGGAGCCGGCATTCGTGCTCTTCAGATAGGAAAGAAGTTTCTTCTGATCATTGATTTTTTTGATAAGACCTCGACGGGAAGAAAAATCCTTCTTGTGGCTGACAAGGTGCTCCTTGAGCATGCGAATTTCCTCTTCGAGAATCGCTATCTGCACTTCCGGAGATCCGGTGTCGCTTTTATGGGTACGAAACTTCTTGATGATCTTATCCTTGGAATCCTTGGGTAACATAGTTTTTGCGCTCACCACAGCCTACGTTCAATATTCTATGCTTCTTCATGACGTATGCCGCAGAAAGGTAAAAAATAATAAAAATAAAAACTCAACCTCTTTATGTCGCTAAGAATAGCAGAAACTCTCGGAACAATCAATAACACCATCCATTATAAGGTCGTAATGGGCCTTGATTGGACGATATAAAACCGGTCTTTTTCATAGGCCCACTCGATATCGCAGGGGAACCCGTAATGATGCTCGATATCGAGGCAGAGATTGGCCAAAGATTGAATTTGTTCGCCGTTTAATTTTTGCTGAAATTTTTTTTCCGGAGAAACCAAAATTTTTTGATTGCTTCCATCCCGATAGCGAAGTTCATGCTCTTGCACGGAAACATTCACATCAAGCAACGATATGTCGCGCTTGTCAATGACATAGGCATCGGGCGTCACATGTCCGCCCACGATGAATTCTCCCAGTCCGAAAGCCGCCTCGATGATCATTTGATTCTTGTCTTTTGTCACCGGATGCACGGTAAACGTAATGCCCGAAATTTCGGATTGAACCATTTTTTGCACCACCACGGCTACGGAAACATGGGTATCCTTCATGCCCTTTTCATTGCGATACACGATCGCGCGGGGTGTAAAAAGCGATGCCCAACATTTTTTCACATTCATGAGCAGACTCTCATCAGTCGTGTTCAGATACGTCTCCAGCTCTCCGGCCCATGACGCCATGCTCGAATCTTCGGCCGTGGCGGAAGAACGCACGGCGACAAACTCGGCATCGAGCGCCGTGAAAGCATTCATGACCTCCTTCTGCAAAGACTCGGGAAATCGAGCGTCCGAAATCAAATCTCGAATGCCATTTGATGCCGATTCCACGGATGCAATATTCTCGTAATTCACTTTTGCGATCTGCGCGGAAATTTCTTGCGTCAGATCGGTTTCGCGCAAGAATTCATCAAACGCGGACGCGACGATGACAAATCCCGATGGCACAGGTATCCCGACCCGAGTCATTTCTCCGAGAGACGCGCCCTTGCCTCCCACCAAAGCGACATCGGATTTTGAAATTTCGGAAAACGATCGAATGTTTGACATAGAGTATCGCTTTTATAATTTCATGAAACTTGAACGCGGTTTTCTTCACGTCAAAACTTTTAAAAAAAACCGCAACGCATATCGGCATTTACCGCGCCGCATAAAACTTTGAATCGCTCATGACGTGATAATTCTTACCCTGCCATGGCTGGCGTCAACCTCGACGGTGGTACCGTCTTTCAAAACTTTGGTTGCGATCTTGGTACCGATGACACAGGGAATCCCCAGTTCCCTCGAAACAATCGCCGCATGACAAGTGATACCCCCCATATCCGTGATGATCGCGGAAGCCAGCTTGATCGCAGGCATCAGCTCCGGCATGGTCGCCGTGGACACAAGAATATCACCCTTCTTCATCTTTTGCATGTCTTGTTTCGTATTCACGAGTACGGTTTTGGCGCGTACTTTTCCGGGCGAAGCGCAGTCGCCGTTCAGCTCATTGATGTTGGAAATGTCGGGAGTCATGATTTGGAATCTGCCCAGAAACTTTTTTGCGTCATCCCCATTTACCGTATGAAAATTATCCTTTTCATCACAGTAATAAATATGATACGCGATGCGCTCATTGAGAAGATTTGCATCAACCTTTTTTTCTTTCGAAAGAATATCAAGCCATTCCCACCAATAATAATATCGCACCTGCTTTAATGAAAGAAAAAATCGTCGCGCCAACTCTCGATACGGAAATTCCAAAGCCGAATACCAATGAAACATGGCATCCTTTCGAGCGCCCTTCAAAAAGACAAACTCTCTTGCGATTTCCAAAAGTTTCTTATGCCGATCATCGATTCCCAATTTTGCAAAATATTCCTTTTGACGAGCCATAATGACGGAACGCTTTTCTTCTTCGGCTTTGCTATATTCGGAAAGCGACACTTTTTGCTTCGACAAACTGGCGAGAATATCGACAAAATACTCTTCTCCCCACGCGGGTCCCGAATATCCATACCCCAGCCATCCGTAGCGCTCGACATGTTTTACAATTCGCTGATAATTTTTCAAAAATTTTTGTCGAATGGTTTTTAAAATAATGGGTGTATCAAAATTTTGATAGGTGGATAAAAGTTTTTCATCCCCTTTGATACTTTCCAAGATGGCAAGAATATCTGCATATTCTTTTTGCGCCAAACTTTCCTCCAGCGGTGTCGTGAGAACCGAAAAAACTTCTCCCACGTTTTCTGACATATCCTTTCCATGAATTTTTGATCGAAGATAATCGAGTAAATATCCGGAAAAAACGCTGTCGGAAAGATCAAGATTATGAATACGTCCTGTAATATGAACGTTGATGAGCTGCTCAAAGATGGCTTTCATTTTTTCCCCCATGTTTTTCAAGTTCATCTCTCTCCAATTCTCTTTGGAACATAGCTCGGCTACCTCATGCAATTTTTGTATTTCCAAAAAAGTGCGAGCGATATGTTTGAAGCCATTTTCCGGTTTTTCACGAAACCATTCAAAAATGGCTTCATCATGCCTTTTCCATTTGTCCGTCGGAATGATGATTGAAAGCATGGAATTTTCAAAAAGCATGATTGTCGGATAGATGATCGAGGCATCCATTCCTATCTTCACAAAATACTTGCGAACATACTCGTTTTGAAAATACGGTACGATAATCGGAAGCCCAAAAGGAATCTCCTCGGCAACCACCCAAGCCTCTTTTTCATCGTCAAAAACTTCTTTTTCACGCTTAAAAAGCTCACCCAAAGCCCCGACATACGCGTTCTCTTTTTGCAAAGCATAATAGACGCGATGATCTCTTTTTTCGCTTTTCAAAATGCCCATTTCCGAAAGCTTGCGCAATTCGCGATGCACATTGGACGCATCGTCCGCCGTCATTTTTATGATTTGCTGGATATAAAACTCCGTTTGCTTTTCATAAAAAAGCCGCAATATTTTGCAACGGATCTTTGATCCAAACAGATTCTCAAGTCGCATATTGTCATAATTATATTAAATAATGTATATAAGTGAATGAGTTATGTCAAGTGAGTTCGCCATCAAATGATCAAAGCCGCTTGTATGGACCGATGCCTCATCGTACAATGACAAAATCCATCAATAACATATGCATACCCTTGAATCTTTGCTCGGCGATTTTCTCGAACATCTCGAGATCGAAAGAGGACGAAGCCCCAAAACGCTTCAAAATTACGATTTTTATTTGACCCGATTTATCGACTGGGCGAGCAAACGTTCTCTGAAATACCCCGGAAATATCGACTCTGAGCTTATTCGCCAATTCCGCCTCCACCTCAATCGATTCAGAACCCCAAACGGCGAATTATCCAAGAAAACCCAAAACTATCACCTCATCGCCTTGCGAAGTTTTTTGAAATACCTCGCAAAAAGGGATATAAAAACTTTGGCGTCCGAAAAAATCGAACTTTCCAAGCAAGAAGATCGCGAAATAGCTTTTCTCCTTCCCGATGAAATCGAAAGATTGCTCGCCGCTCCGACCATAGATACAAACGCCGCGGATATCATACGCCTTCGAGACATCGCCATTCTTGAAACGCTTTTTTCCTCCGGCATGCGGGTTTCGGAACTCATTTCTCTCTTGAAAGAAGCCATTAACCTCAAAACCGGGGAATTCGGCATACGCGGAAAGGGCGGAAAAATACGCATCGTTTTTCTTTCGGAAAAAGCGAAAAAAAGCCTGTCGGCATACTTGCAAGCGAGAAAGGACATGCAACCCGAACTTTTCGTCAGCCATGATCGCGGATCCGAAACGCGTGGCGGCGGCACGGAAAACCATACGCCGCTCACCGCAAGAAGCGTACAACGCATCATAAAAAAATACGCGAAAATCGCCGGTATCGTAAAAAAGATCACCCCCCATGTGCTGCGCCACAGCTTCGCCACCGACCTTCTCGGCAACGGAGCGGATATACGTTCGGTTCAATCCATGCTCGGCCATGCCTCGATTACGACGACCCAGATCTATACCCATGTGACGAACAAAGAATTGCGAAACGTTCATAAAAATTTTCACGGAAAAAAAAGAAAAAGCGCTTTATAGAAAGAGGCGCTATAAATAGGGACATGTCGCGACTTGCCCCCATCAATATTCCTTCTCCCTTTCTCAATCTCTTTTCCATATCAAACTAAATTGTCCCGATCCAAAACGTTTGCATTCTTAAAACGCAAAAGAAAAAAGCAGGAATTTCTCTATTCCTGCTTTTTATTTTTGAAAATTTTTTACAAATCCTCTCCGTGTTTCTCTTCATGCACTCCAAAGAACCAGCGGGTGAATCCAAGCTCGCGAGACTTGATTCCGGGCAAGGACAACCGCCTTGCCCACTCTCGCGCATAAAGCCCGCACACAATCGCAAAGAGCGCTATCAAGGGAACGGTGGCGACGACATCGGTCACTACATGCTGCTTGGTCGTCAATGTCGATGCGCTGATCAAAACGCCCCAAACGAAGACGAACCATGACTGTTTCACTTTTCGCTCATCGCCGTAGGCGAGCAAAAAAATGGGACCAAACAGCGAATACGCGATATGACCGCTGGGATAAGTGCAAAGTCCTTCGTCGGATTGGCGCACCCAGAGGATGAGATTCGAAAATATGCTGCTTGGCACCTCGGGACGCATGATAATCTCGGGCTTTGCGCAAAAGATGGATGTCAGCACCAGGGTCAAGAGCACCAGCATGACAAACATGAATCGCGGTACAAAACGATGCTGCTTGTCCACCATCCATATGCATGCGATGACTTGAAAATACAGGGAAAGGTAGACCGCCATAGTCCATGGCCAAAACGGTATCATATCGTCCCATCGCGTCACCTGCGCTATCACCGGACGAATCATCTTCATTTGCGGCGCCAGATGAAAATAAGTAAACCACGCAAATGTCCACAATATCACCCCCAAAACCGTCACACGAACTTCATGATTCTCGCTCATAGAACCTCCCAAAACAAGCCATGGAATTCTTTTTCGTACGGCACGATGCCATACACTCTCATAAAAAGAACCCCGTTCTTCATTCGTCGAATGAAAACATTGGACATACGGTAACAAAGACTTCGACTTCTTTCAAGAATTCGCTTCATACGGTCGGAAAGACCGAATGACTATATCCTTTACCCATCAAAGTCAACCGAGGGCCATCATCGCTTTCATTGACCTGAAATCATATTCCTCTCTTGAGGTTCATCGATGGATCCGCTTTCATTGCGAATCTGATCCATCACACGATTGAGCATGCGATCGCGCGTCGTTGAAACCACCGCGTACTGTTCCTCGGTCGCTTTGATACGTTTGCCGAGAGCATCGACCGAATCGGAATATTTCTGATATTCCTGAGAAAACTTTTGGATCAAAGCGACGATATTGTGAAGATTTTTATGATAACGAAAATTTTCATACGCCTGCTTGATCATGCGCAAAAGAGCGGTAAACGTGAAAGGTCCTGCAAAAATGACTTTTTTTGCCATGGCTTCTTCCCAGACCTCATTGAGCTGATCGTAGATAAAGCTGAAAATCATTTCATTTGGTATAAAGACGATCACAAAATCAACGGTTTTATCTTGCGGACTGATATAGTCGCGAGTGGTAACTTGCTTGATTTTTTGCTTCACGTCTTGAATAAAAAGCCCGAGGTATCTTTTCTTTTCCATGTCATCCTTGCTTTCCGAAAGTGAAATAAGCGATTTATACGGAAACTTTGCGTCGATATTGATTTTTGTGCCGTCCGGCAAAAAAATCGTGAAATCAGGCCGAGTCGAGGAGCCTTCCTGTTTTTGATTGAAAACATAATCCTGTCCCACGACAAAACCCGCCATTTTGAGCAAATTTTCGGCGATTTGCTCGCCGAATTGTCCGCGCATTTGATTGTTTGAAAGCACCTTTTTCAAATCCTCGGTGCTGCTCTTCAGATCCGAAGTGATGGACTTGTATTGGGTCAGCTCTTCTTTCAAGGCCGAAAACGAAGCGATGTTTTGCTTCTCGCTTTTTTGCATTTCCTCCGTATTTCGAGCCAAGTCCTTTCGCATTTCCTCGATAAGGTTCGCTATCAAAGATTTTTTCTCCATCAAATCGCGAGAAACATCTTTGGTCGAGGAATCCAATTTTTGCCCGGCAATCAAGAGAAATTGCTCGCTGTTTTTTCTCAATGATTCGGAAGCGAGCGATTGGAACGTTTCACGAAGCTGTTGCTCGCTTTTTTGAAAAGCGGATTGAAGAATCTCTCTTTCTCTCTTTGCCAAAAAATTCCGCAAAGCATATCCGACCGCCATTCCAAGAATCAATAAAATTGCTTCGTTCATAAAATTGACGCGTTCAAGAATTTAAGAGTATATTTAAATAGATCCTTATAAGCTCCTCAATCCGATATACTATGCTCAACGAAAATCAAATACAAATCATTCGCCAGGACGTCGATGAAAATCACAAGGAACTTCTCCAAATCATCGACGCTCTCAGTGATAAACGACGTTTTCAAATTTTTAAACTCTTCATCAAACACGGTCAATTTTGCGTCACGGATATCGCCAAAATATTCAATATCACCGCAGCGGCTTCATCGCAACAGCTCAAAATCATGGAGCAAACCGGTATTCTCAAAAAAGAACGCGTCGGACAAACGATTTGCTATTCGCTGACCCAGGATTCTCTTGTCAAAGAATTCATACAATTTATCGCCGGAAAACAAAAAAAATCCTTCTTCAAATTCTTTTTGTCGTAAATCCTCTTAACTCACCGTTTTTATCTTCGCTTCGCACAACATCGGCGAAGCTATTTTTTGTGACAGTATCGCTATTGACCATATCAGCAAGGCAATGGAAATCAGGCCGAATTCATGTCCGTACAGCGGTAACGATGCCGAAATAAAGGATGATGTCCCGATTCCCAGCATTGACGAAAGAATCACCGACCCGCATGCCGAGCATCCCAATCCCAAAAAGCTCACGGCGGTAGCCGAAAATGTCGGAGTTATTTCTCTCGGAAGACCTTGTTCCGACAAAGAAAGTTTGCTTCTTTTTTTAAAAAAATGCACCAGCATGGCGATATTGATACTCAAAAGGAATGCGGTGATAACCAATATCACCTGAGCGATGAATGAAAAATTGGAAAAAAATCCTCCCAAGGAGTAAAAAAAAATCTTTGCCTTACTGGAAAACGGAAAAATCGATGACCAGAGGACATATCGCAGGGTTTGAATGTGCACCATCCACACGGAAAAAGCGAGGAATGCGAAAAAACCGATCCCACCTATATACCGAGCATCTTTGTCACGAAATGCTTCTTTGATCGACGCATTTATAGTCATAATCGAAAGAAAGGACAGAAATACCCGTCCTTTTTTTCTTATTTTTAAAGTCATGAATTCCGACCGTCAAACGATTCGTTCGTTGCAAGCCGACTTGTGATAGCGCATTTCAAAACCAAACGCTATTGCGCAAGAATGGAATCCAATATTTGCTTCACTTCCGTGATGGGGAATGCCCCTTCCATCGGAGCCTTGATATCTCCTTTGACGATCACCGAGTACGGTGTCCCGCGCCCTCCGGCCGCCACCGCCTGATTTTCTTCGGCGGAAACCGATGCCTTGTTCTTTCCGGAATTCACACAATTGCGTACATTCGCTTCATTGACGCCGATTTTGGAAGCGATCGTGATGGTCGCTTCCTTATCCAGGCCCTTTCCTTCGGCGGAAAACATGATATCCAATGCCTGCCAGAACTTGTCGTTTCCTCCCGCTTCCCCGATGCATTCCGCCACTTCGGCTCGATCCGCGGCATTGGGATGCAGGTTGCGCAAGGGAAAATGTCGATACACCCACTTCACTTTTCCCGGATAATCAGTCATCACCTGCTTCATCGTCTCGTGAAACTGCGTGCAAAACGGACAATCGATGTCCGAGAATTCCACGATCGTCACCGGCGCGTTTTTGTCTCCGCGAACCCAATCTTTATCGGTAACGTCCGCCAAGACGATATTCTGCGGAGCCGCTTGAGCCTGCGCGGTCGGCTGCTGTATGGGCGCGGCGTTCGCAACCGCATTGACGTTATTGCCTCCATTGATCTGCTTGAGCAATAAAGTTAGAGAGATAAAAAAACCGACCGTAAATACCACAGACAAGGCGCTTGCCACACCGAGGAAAAACGCTATTTTCGGCTGCACTCCGTCCAAAAACGTTTTTTTCACCTCATACGTCGTCGTTTGATGCTCGCTCATAGGGGGAAATGTTAAAAAATAAACTGACAAAAGAAAAAGTAGGGTCATTATACAAAAGCGACGTCCTCAGGTAAAGGGAAAAATTTCAATCATCTCTCTTTTCAGAGAAGGATCGAAAAAGTCGAAACCAACGAAGATAAGTAAATCTGAATCGGCCATGCTTTTTTACACATCATTCATAGTACCGCATC
>CAZAJQ010000008.1:0-47234 GCA_964485795.1 uncultured Gammaproteobacteria bacterium | reverse complement strand
AGGGGCGCTAAAAAACTTCCCCAAGAAGGGCATCGATATCCCGATCATGATTTTTTTCGTAAAAAACCCGCCTACCGCCGAGGAGGTGTTCGTCAAAAATCCTGTCGGCTATTGCTCCACTGACATGATAGTACCATACGTCGCCCGGATCGACATGAACGATCACTCCGGAACGGCAAATGCCAAAACATTTTTGTTTGCGCAAACGTATGAATTCACGTCGTTTTATAGGTAAGGTATGGAGTTTGTTCCGTAAACGTTCAAAGATTTCCAGCCCCTCCCTTTGCTCCGCGCAGCATCTTCCGACACATACCGTTGCCGTAAAATTTTGAAAATTGTTTTTTCCTGACTCATCGGGCATGGCGATTACGATAAGGTGCGATCAAGCATGGATTCCGTAAGTTTTCGAAAGAAGACTTTCAATTCGCGTTCGTCGTCATTGTTCGCGATGGACAAGCCGGGTTTGGCTCCGCCTTCCAAAAGATAGGGCTTCCCGTCTTCAAAAAAGAAATCCAAACAATAAAAACATCGCTTGATATCCTTCATCTCATGCTGTATTTCCTTCACGATGGCCAAGACATCCTCGGGAATGTCTTTTTTTTCAACCGGCATCACCGCCGCACCTTTCCAAGTATTGGTGAAGAGACTCCCCTGAGACGCAACGCGACTAAAGCAGTCGACAAGTTTATGATCGATAAACTGCATACGAAGATCGGAAACCGTTCCTGCAAAGGTCGGAAAACCTGAAGATCGTAAAAATCGCTGAACAAAAACAGGATACGACAAATCCAATGAAAATTCTTCCAAAGTACCGATATGCACATTCTTCCCTCCGCTTCCATGCAACTCCTTCACCACCAACCTCTCTTTTTCATGAAAAAAAAATTTCGCGTACTCTCTAACTTCATTGTCGCTTTCGGCAAGATAAGTCTCCGGCATAAAACGATTCCAGCGAGAAAAAAATTGCATTTTATCGAAAAACTGGCTTTCAAAATCCGGGACATTGTAAACCCTGATATTTTTTTCCATCATGCAATACAAGAATGGTAACGCCTGAATGGCGTCCTTTGTCTTTATCTTACCAAAGACAACATATGGCATGACATTTTTTTCGAGCCGCCAGCTGTCATCAAGAAAAGTATATGCCTTCAAAAAAGTGTTGCTTTTGGAATCATAATCATAATATCTGGCTCTAAAAATACGAACACCCCATTTTTCAGCCATATTCGACCATATGATATAGTTTTTAGCGATGTGATCATAAGGGTTTTTTTTTGTTAAAAACTTCAAAGGTTCATCCCCTGAAGAGACAATCACAACATTTTGAAATGTCTTGAATTTCATAACTTTTTTATACTGTCATCCTCAAACATGGACGCCGAAAGCGTCAGGAGATACTTACGGACTTTTTTTTCATCGTCATTGCGGCTGATCGACAGCCCTGGAGCTCCTCCGCCTTCGAGGAGATAGGGTCTCTCGCCGGAAAAGAAAAAATCCAAAGCATAGTGACAACGACGGAAATGATCCATATCCTTTTGCATGTGCTTGACCATGCTCCATACCGAGTCGGGTATCTCTTTTCGCAAAACCGGCATGATTTTCGCTCCCCGCCTCGTATTCGTATACAAGCTGCCTTGCGGCGCCACGCGGCTATAACAGTCGATGAATTTGTGATCGATGAACTGTATGCGAAGGTCGGAAACGGAATTTTGAAATTTCGTAAAACCGCTGGAAGGCATGAATTTTTGGAGGAATATGGGGTAGGTCAATGCCTCAAAATCAATCTCTTTTTTTTCTCCGATATACACATTTTCCCCTCCGGAGCCAAAAAGCTCTTTTGCTACAACGGTTTTTTCCGGAAAAAAGGCCTTCAAAAGCGCAAAAGCTTGATCCTTTGAGGCGGCAATATGGGTCTTGGGCATAAAACGACTCCAATGTCTCCATGTTTCCAATTTATGAAAATACAAATCTCGAATGGCTGGCGGATTGTAAATATGAATACCATGACCCATGATGGCATGAAAATAAGGCCAAACACTATCTCGATGCTTCATCTCTATTTTATCAAACACGAGATCGGGCTTGATGGGTTCATCGATCACCGTATGTTCATCTTCATAAAAAAAATGTTTCGAAAATTCACCCGTTTGATGAGAAAAATATTTCACTGACGAGTGACACAGGTATATCCCGATTTCTCGCAAATATTTTGACCAACGCTGATAATTGCCCAATATATGAGCATAATTTCCCTTGGGATCAAAAAGTTTTTGAGATTCTGCTTCGCCGTAGAGCACCAAAAGAACGCGTTTCTGCTGGCGGTTGATGGGCATGATCATATTTTTTTCTCATGATAATCGCCGAAAATTGTTTTTTTCAATTCGCTCAAGCTGGTGTCATGAAGCTTTCGCTTGCAGAGGTCAAAAGCAAAATCCGCACATCGGAAGGTATCCGACAGGCAAAGATCCATCAGCTCATCGAGAGAAAGCATGCGTAATTGAATTTTTTCACCGGCATCAAGGATGGGCTCGGCGACTTTTTTGCAGCCAAACGCAAGATACACATACACCTTCCAGTCCACCTTTGACCCCGGCTCATAGATGCGAAACAACTTCAATGTTTCCGGCGCCAGTCCCGATTCCTCGGCCAACTCGCGAAAAGCCGCTTCTTCCACACTTTCACCCTTTTCTCTCCGACCTCCCAGCAACGTATAAAAATCGCCGGTATGAGGCTGTCTTTCAAGGGAAATCATGAGCTTATCTCCCATGACGGGTATCACCTGCACCGTATCCGTCCTTTTCAAAGCTTCGTACGTCTGAGTGGATCCGTCAAACATTTTTTGCGGCCATTGATACACATCAAAAATCTCTCCGGAAAAAACTTTTTTTGCATGCGTGGGAATTTTCATATATTTCTCATGAAATGCTTCATCTCCTCTGTTTGCCGATCGTAGGGCGGGATTGATGGTACAGTAATAAACCTAGTCTCGACTTTTGGCATAAGCGAACGCCGCGAGCCGAGTGGCGATGGGAACCGTCAAAACCAGCACCATGCTTCCGACCAAGGTGCGCACGATTTCGATGGCGACGATCTCATGCGAGATCACCTGCGAAAACGTGAGAAAAGGAGCCTCCTGGAGCGAAAAAAGAATCAATAGGGGTAAGGATACACCCGCATAAGCCAAAAACAAAGTGTTCACGATCGCATTGATATGATCAATACCCACATGCATGGCTCTCTCATACACGTCTTTCGCATTCAAGCTCGGATTGGCGGATACCAGTTCTTCGACGAGCGATACTTGGCTGATGACGACATCGTCCAATACTCCCAAGGCTCCGATGATCATGCCCGCGAGCATGAGGCCAAAGAGATTGATATTTCCGCCGGCAATATTGGTTATAAACAAAGCCTCATCCCCCACGACTCCGCTGAGTTTGGAAAATTTTGAAAAAAAATACGATAAAAAAACGATGAGGAAGAGTGAAAAAAACAAAGTCGAAAGCGAAACCAAACTTTTTTTCCCAAAGCCTTCCGTTCCAAAGATGGCGAGACAGAGAATGCAAAAAGCACCGATGGCACTGATCAGAAGCGGATTGTATCCCTCTTTAATCGCAGGTACGATGACAAAAACCAATATCAATCCCGTAAGCGCGAGAATCCCAAGCGCTTTCAAGCCCTTTGTTTTCCCGATAAAAACGACGCACAAGACAAAAAGGATGAGCAACAGCGTCAACGGAAATGTTCGAACGTAGGCTTCTATGTAATAGACTTTTTCTCCGTTTTCACCTTCAGAAAACGAAACCAATACCCGATCGCCTTCTTCATAGGCATCGTTTTTCACCACAAAAATATCACCGATGCCGATAATGTCAAATTCGAGCCCATCGACGCCTTTCATGGCCAAGTTTTGCTGATGAAATATCTTTCCCTGCGGGGAAAGAACGTCTCTTTCTTCAAGAATTTTGATCACATGCGCTTCAAAAACATTCTCGGCGCCGTTGGCATGAAATGGCGCTATGATCAAAAAGAAAACGCATATCATTGAAAAAATAAGCCTATTGATGTATGATTTCGATTTACTCATATTTTTCTCCTTATGCACCAGCTTAGCACACGAATGCAGATTTTTCCCGCGCTGTTTCCTCATGAGCCTCTGTATCGCTCCGAACAAATGCAAAAAGCGCTTTTTGAAGAAGGCATTTTCTCATGGGATGCCGTCTCGAATTTGCCCGTCGGCGTTCGAAGGGTTTTGACCAGCAACATCCCTTGGCTTTCCATAACGCTTCATTCTCTTCTTGAAAACAGTGGTCGAGACACTTACAAAGCACTGCTCCAAACTGCGGACAACAAATGCTTTGAAAGCGTCTTGATGAAAAACCGCAAAGGCGACTGGACCATTTGCGTATCGTCTCAAATAGGCTGCGCCATGCAATGCCGTTTCTGCGCCACAGGAACGATGGGGCTGATTCGAAACCTGACGGAAGATGAAATCATGGATCAGTATCGCTTTTGGAAACATCATCTCGCAAAAAACTCAGCGTCCAGCGGAAGGATAAGCAATGTCGTTTTCATGGGAATGGGTGAACCCCTCGCAAATTACGAAGCTGTAAAAAACGCCATTCAAATATGGTTGAAATACACGGATTTGGGAGTGACAAAAATCACGATATCCACGGTTGGCATTCTTTCACAGCTCGAACATATTTTGCATGATGATGAGTGGCCACAGGTGCGCATCGCCATATCGCTTCACAGCGCGGATGCAAAAAAACGTTTGTCCATCGTACCAACCTCAGCTCCCCAATTTCCAGAAAAAATTCAGGATTGGACGCATCGCTATGCAAAAATCCTGGGCAACCGAAGGCATGCGGTCACTTTTGAATACACGCTCCTTGCCGGGAAAAACGATTCCGAAGAAGATGCGATGCAATTGGTTCGTTTTATGCGAAAAACGGCCGCAAGCAAGGTCAATCTCATCCCCTACAACCCCGTGTCCGGAAAATCATTCACCCGAAGCGACGAAAACAGTATCGCGGCGTATAAAAACGTCTTGGAAAGCGCCGGCATTACCGCAACCGTCCGGAAAACCATGGGTGATGACATATCCGCGGCTTGCGGACAATTGGTTACTTTAAGAACGTAAGAGAATATAAACGGATCGCCCCGAAATTAAATTACCCGCGGCGTACGATTCATGAATAACAAAAACGACCATATGATGGCCGCTTTTGTTATTTCAATACGACGGGTTTCATCCGACTTCTCTTAGAACTCTTCGGATTTTGGGGCGATGTCTTTGAAAAGACGATAGGCTTCTTTGATTTTTCCCAAAGCTTCTCGAATTTCTTTTTTTGCGATCGCAGCTTTGGCTTCGGCTATTTTCTTTTCGGCTTCGGAGAGCATATTTTCAAGCGATGACACGTCTTTGCCATCGGCTTTCAAGGCAGCCACTTTTTCTTGCATGGACTTCAACCGTTCTTCAGCTTTCAAAACGGCTTTCTCGGCCAAGTCCGCATGAATGGCGGCAACTATTTTTTGCACAACGTCTTTTTTTGTTTTAAAAAATTCCTTGACTTCCTTTCCAAGAGCGATCATTTCCTCGGCGGTTGCCGCTTCGATCTTTGTCTTAAACTCATTGAGCTTCTGGATATCCGTGTCGATTTCGGTGATCAATTGCGTCTTGAGTTCTTCACTGACGTTTGGCATTCCGCTCACCCGTTCTTTGACATTGGAAAACCATCGTATCTGAGTATTGACGACCTTTTGAAGGACTTCTTTGCGTTTTTCCTCTTTTCTTTTCTTATTTTCCTCTTGTTTCTTTTTGGCTTCTTCTTTTTCTTCCTTTGTTTTCGCCCGTTTTTCGACATCCGACTCATCCAAAACCTTCTTTTTGGCTTCTTTCAACGCTTCTCGCTCCTTGCGAAGCTCCGAAAGATCGTTTTGCAAACCGTCCGGCACGGCCGCAAGTGCCGGTGACACCAAGAATGTCGCAAGCATGATGGTGGAGATAACTATGACACTCTGTTTTTTCATATGTTTTTGAAAAATTACAAGATTAAAAAAGCCGATTATTGTGAAATATCAATCACCGCCTGATCGGTATCCTTCTCTATGGCATCACCCGCCGATATTTCGTCCAAACTCTGGGAAAAATCAATGTTTTTTTCCTCCTGCGTGATTTCAGCCGTACCGTTGGTCAAAACGCTTCCTCCCGCTTGAGATGTTTCGTCGGTAACGACATCGTCGAGCGTTGCGCCGATCTCCGTCACGGTCGCATCGTCCTCAACCGTGTCTTGCAAATCTCGCGAAAGAATATCAATACTCTTTTCATCTTCAAAAAACAAAGGCATGGGTGCCTTTTGTATATTACTTTTCAGCCAGACCATTGAGCCGATGAAAATGATAAGCGCAATGATGACGCTGATAATGAGATTTTTGTGCATACGAGTTTCTCGATAATGAATGATGTTTATGTTTTTATTATACCACTTTCGCAAATGCTTTAAAGTACCGCTTCCTTTTTTTCACCTCTACTGCCTGCCCGTCCGAAGCTGAAAAGCGAAGGCGGGAAAATTTTTTTTGAAGTCTTTATCAAAAAAATGTTTTCCATAATGATTAGAATTTCTGCGACTGTAATAAAGTTTCCGGGTCCTCACGCACACGTTTGGGAGAAGACCCGCAAATTCATTTTGTAATTTTTCGTTGCCTCGTTCGATTTTTTAAGTACCGCTCAACGGCTTCTTTCGTAGTCAGCCAATCACGGCCGTCTTTATGCGCCTCTAATTTTCCTTGTCTTGCAAGGAGGTTTAGATATTTTGCAGAAAAGAGCGTGGTTTTGGACATTTCAGTCAGCGATACAAATTTCTCCTGTTTTATGGTAGCGGGCGTTAAGGTTTTCAGATAAATATCAAGCGAGCGTTCTATGGATTGAGCGACAAATTTCACCAACGGCTCATATTTTCCTCTATCTGCTTTGCCCAGCACATCATAATATTTTTTACGGTCATTTTTAAAAATGATTACCAATGGATATCCGACTTGCATTAACAATACATTCATTGTTAGGCGCGCGGTTCTACCGTTGCCGTCAAAAAATGGGTGAATGTGAACTAATTTGCGATGCAGCAGGGCAGAGAGTTCAATAATGTTTGTTTTACCCTTTTGTGAGTTGAGCCAAACAATTAAATCCCGCATTTTTTTGGCACTTGAAGAGCATCGGGTGGTGTGTGGTTGGCACCGCCAATAATCACATTAGCGTTTCGATACCGGCCAGCCCACTCCTTTTCGGTTTCCCGTATTATAATTTGATGTAAATTTCGTATAAGCATTTCAGAAATATTGTGTTTTTTATCCTTGTCTATCAAGTCGTACAAATATTCCAGCGCGGCTTGGTGATTTTTGGCCTCCAAATGATCTTTTAAAGGTTTGCCTTTTATGGTTATGCCTTCATTAATAACCAAAAAAGTCTCTTTTAGAGTTAAAGAGTTGCCTTCGATGGCGTTTGAATTGTAAGTCATGTCTATCTGAAACTTTTCTCGCAGTTTTTGTACTGCAGATTTTGGTAGGGGATGTAGTTTGCTGAGTTTAGACAGCTTTTCTTCCAAACGAGCTTTTATGATGGGAGAAAGGTAGGGCTCGGTCAATATTCACATAAAAATATTTGAGAAAAAAAATCTCAGCTTTTTTACGAAAGAACAATAATAGATACGAACTTCCATATAGCCAACCACACACAGGCATTCGATTTCAGAAATGCCCTTAAAACTGGCAGAAACATGACGAGGCGTGAAATCGCCGACCCGCCTACCGGCACGCAGGGGCAACATCTTTCAATTTCGCTGAATGTAAAACTTAGCGGAGAGGGTGGGATTCGAACCCACGGTCCCTTGCGGGACACCGCTTTTCGAGAGCGGTACGATCAACCACTCTGACACCTCTCCATTCCATAGAATCTTGAGTCTAGCAACGAGAATCTAGGCTCTGCTCTACCTTACCGATTTTTTTTAAAATTCGCAAAATATCAAAATTCTATACCTTAAAACACTTAGCGATGTATCTCATCTTTTCCAATAAAAAAACTAAAAAAACGCCGCGAAGGGCGTTTTTTTCATCGGGGTGACCAACGGGAATCGAACCCGTGATAAGGGCTCCACAAACCCCTGTGTTACCTCTACACCATGGTCACCATAGGCATGAAACGGAAAATATGTCACTCAAAATACCTCCATATATCTGCCAAACATAGCAAAAAATCCTTTTTTTTTCAAGGATTTCATACTTTTTCTAGACTTTGTAGGCATTCGCCAAAAAATAATCCCGAACTTCGTTAAACGTGGATTGTTTTATCTTTCTTTTCTGAAGATAGTATTTCAAAAGATCCGAAAGCCGGAACATGGCATGCAATTGATACCCTTTTCCCGAAAGCTGGGCGTTTCCGCCCTGTTCTTGGTCGATGAGAACGATGATGTCGCGGACTGAAAGCCCGAAAGATTCGAGAATCCCTATCGCGGCAAGCTTGCTCTCCGCTTTTTTGACGATATCGTCCACGAGGAGCACCTTTTGACCGGCTACAAAGGATCCCTCGATCACATATTCGGACTCGGCGTCTTTCCGAATTCGAGGCGTAATCATGGGAACCCTTGTTTTTTGCGACAAAAGCGATACGAACGGGGTTGCTGCCGTGGGTATATCCGCGATGAGGTCAAAATTTACGCTTCGAGACTCTTCCTGCAAAGCTTCGGTGACAATATCCATGACATCCGGATACGATCGTATGACGCGAAGGTCGAGTGAAAGCGGCGATACGGCCATGTTTGCATCCGGAGTGGATTTCACCGAAAAATTACCAAATCTCACGGCTCCGATATCGAAAAATTTTTTTGCCAAAGTTTCCTGCAAAGGTGTCATACGCGTAATGAATTCCAAATAAGTGCTAATCCCATAATAATCATTCCTCCTTTGCGGCGCAATGGTGGAAAACGTTTGACGATCTTTATGACTTCCCTTATTCTGATGGAAACGTGAAAGTATCATTTTCATGGATTGTTTTTTAAAAAAGGAGTCGCTCTCATCGTCATGAACCCGATCGGGTAAACTTTTCTTTTTTTGTAGGAGTCATACTATGGGAAATTTTCATTGGTCTCAAAACGAACTTACTGTGATGAAGGTCACCACGTTGGCTTGCGCCCCGAAAATGCAACTCAATTTTTTTACGGTGAAAGGGTGTCTCGCCCTCGACATTGCCATGAGTCGAATGCGCGATAAAAAAACCGGCAGCTCGGAAATGAATGAAGTCATCTCATCCGCCACGGAAACACTGACGCTTTTTGCACTCAATTCTCTGGGAAAAAAAATCATCCCGATTCAAACTCCCATGGAAGAAGCGGACGGATATGCGGTTTCTTTGGAATTTGCTGCGGTTATCCCCATCCTTCGCGCGGGAATCGGGATGCAAAGCGGCGTCGAGAAGGTGCTCAAACAGCTCGGCATTCCGAGGAAATTCGGGACGATTCAAATCCAGCGGGACGAATCAACCGCGCTTCCCATTTTTCAAAGCGCAAAAATCCCCAAATTTCCGGAACATGATAACTCTGTCTGCATCATTCCGGATATCATGAATGCCACCGGGGGCTCGGCCTGCACTGCGATTGGTGCCGTCATTGAGCACGGTTGCAAGGAAGAAAATATTCTCCTTCTCAACCTCATTTCCGCGGTTCATGGATTGGCGCATATTCATAAAACCTATCCAAAGGTGACCCTATGGACGGCCATGGTCAATGAGGATCTCAATGAAAAATCCTACATTCACGGCCTTGATCCCATTTCCGGCATTCGCGGAGGCGGTGCCGGCGATATGGGCGACCGCTATTCCGGCACTTAAAAAAGCTCCTCGGTCAAAAACCTCCAAAGGACCTTGCACATATTCATTCATGGAACAGCAAGGTCTTTTTTTATCTGAGCCCCCTCCCCTGTGCTCACTCGCGAAAGTGTACTACAATACCTAGAGTTTCCTTTTGAAAACACATTATTTCACCCTATGCTTCACGAGTCTCCATCGCGTTTGAACCGACACAAACGCTATCTGCAAATCGCGCTCAACGGCACGCTCGAAGACGCTTTTCGCATCGTCACGCAAATCCCGCGCAACGAATACGTCATTTTTGAAGTCGGAACACCCATGATCAAGCAGTACGGCATGAATGCGATTCGCAACATCGCCGCTTGGGTACGCGAACCATCGGGTTTCTCAACCGCAAAATCGTCAAAAGTACCCGGTCTTTTGCAGACCATCATGGAACAAGCCATACTCAGTCAAACCCTGAACAAGGATACCCCCACCGCTTTCCCCTCTTCATCATTGCCTTATATTGTCGCGGATATGAAGATGATGGATCGCGGTCAAACCGAAGTCGCGATGGCCGCGCAAGCCGGTGCGTCGGGAGTGACGGCGCTGGGAAGCGCGCCAACCGAATCTCTGAATGAATTTATCAAGACATGCGATGAATTTGGCGTGGATGCCATGATCGACATGATGAATGTCGAATTTCCCATTCAAGTTCTCAGCAAGCTCAAAAAACAACCTCACGTCGTCATTTTGCATCGTGGCGTGGACGAGACCAATCTCAATCCGGAAAAACAACTGCCATTGCACGAAATACGACGTATCAAAGGCACTTACAATACGCTCATCGCCGTTGCCGGCGGAGACAGCATCAAAGAAACCCACCGAGCATTTTTCAACGATGCAGATATCGTGGTGGTATGGAAATCCTTTTTCCAAAGCAGCCCGGAAACCGCCGAGCTCGCTCGCGAATTCATAGAAGAATTGAAAAATCGATAGCAAAAAAATCATCATCTCTGTCGACCGATTTTTGATTTCATATTCGTTCGGCGTTTTCAATCGTCCCCTTCTTGGAGATCCCGTAATGAACTTCCAAGCACCTATCAAAAACCGTCCGATGAAGGACGGTTTTTTGATGCAATTTTTTTCAGGATATGCTTTTTCATCTCGCCCTATTTCACTTTGCTTTTCATGGCATCTCCGATACTTTTGATGCCTTCCATAAACTCGATCGGCAAGGCAAAAAGTACCGTTTTTGAAGGATCGGGATTGATCTTTTCGATCGTCTGCAAGGTCCTCATGGAAAGTCCTCCCGGCACACCGCTCAGCGTTTGCGCCGCTTGCGCCAATGACTCGGACGCGGCTTTTTCTCCCTCGGCCTGAATAATGATGGCTCTGCGCTCTCTTTCGGCTTCGGCTTGCTTCGCCATCACTCGTTTCATGTCGGCCGGAAGCTCGATGTCCTGAATTTTGATGTCATGAACGTCAATGCCCCATGGATCCGTGGCCACGTCAACCATTTTTTTGATCTCATCCGCGATTTTGTCACGCTCGGAAAGAAGCATATCAAGCTCCAACCCTCCGATAACGTCTCGCAATGTCGCCTGCGCATACAACGCGACGGCCTGCCGGAAGTTTTGTATCTCCAAAATGGCTTTTTCGGCGCTGTCCACTCGGAAATACACCACCGCATTGATCCCCACCGTCACATTGTCCTTGGTGATCACTTCCTGTGAAGGAATATCCACGGTGGCGATACGAAGGTCAATTTTGATCATTTTCTGAATGCCGATCATGATCCATGTCAATCCCGGCTGCCTCGTTCCCGAGTATTTCCCGAGCGTCAGAACTACGGCTCTTTCATACTGATCGATGACGCGAAATCCGGGAAGGATCACAAAAACAAGGATGAGAAAAAGAAAATACCAAAAAAACATAAGTGAATATTAATGATACCGATCACGCTTAGTCTAGCAAAAAAAAGCGAAAAAACATATGTTGTCCCCGCGAGGAATCGAACCTCGATTTCAGGCTTAGAAGGCCCGTGTTCTATCCGTTGAACTACGGAGACGTATGGCTATGCTACCGTTTTCCTATTTCGGACAAAAGTACGTTTTCAATATAAATTCCGCGAGAATACAAAATATTCTCGATCTCCTGCTTCATTTCAAGCTCGATCTTGTCCCTTTGCGCCGAGAAAAACGATTCCAAATCGTATTTTGACGCGACGAGACGAATCCTGCTGCGCACGGCCGGACGTATGATCTTGGGAACAAAATCTTCTCCGATATTTTGCCAAATGGATGGGATTTGCTTGGCATCCAGACGCAGCAGCAATGTTCCTTCGATGATAACATGTTCCCTGTCATGCGTAACGGCTTCGATGCTTTTATCGCCCAATGCCAGAAAATTTTCGGGATTAAAATCGCGGCGTATGGTGTATTCCAAAGTCTGGGTATTGAAAATTTTAGCCTTTTGCCAAAAAGGAATTTTCAAATGAAGCCCGGGAGTATAGATGCGTTTGAGAACTCCCTTGCCACGATCATACACGCATCCGACATGTCCCGGAGGAACGGAAACGAAAAAACCGCCCAAAACATCTTCGACGACAAAAGAATACATGATTCTATCCAAGGAATCGTCCGACATAAACGTAAATGCATAAAAAAACCGCTGCAACGGTTTTCCATGTAACAATCTCGACTTCATTTTTTCCGCAGTCTATCCAAAGGATTCAGATCGTCATCATGTCGCTTGGACGGCTCTGAAACCGTATGCTTTTCTTTCTCACTCCGAAAAGCCAAACTTGCGAAATGAATCCCGTATGAAGCCACCAATGACGTGGTGATAAACAAGGCCTTCGCCGAAGGAAGCCACCAAAGCGCGAAAAAGACGACAAACGGGAAATAATTTCTGAAAAGAATATCCGATCTCGTCAATTTCTTGCCGTGAAAAGAAAACATGATATGCAGCCAAATAAAAAATGCCGCAACACCAGAAACGATAGCATTCCTTCTTGAAATGTCAAACCATCCCAAAAAAGATTTGTCCAAATTTTCCGGCCTTTCCACCCACGAGTACAAAGGGAAATCAGTAAGGTTAAAACCTCGTACAAACACTTGATACAGGATCAAAAGGACAAAACCTTGAAAGAGCAAAAGCAAAACATTGGCCCATGGGCTGATTTTGTATTTTCGAAAAAGCCGTCTTTGCGCTTCTCTTTTCGCCACCTCATGCAGCTGATAATCCTTATCAAGTTTTGCGAGCTCTTCTTTGAGACTGTCATAGGTTTGCTGGTTTTGTTCGGAAATGATGCTCAGCGGAAACAGCAAAATACGCACCAAAAGAGTAAATTCCACGATGGCCATGCCCAAATTTTGAAAAGCGGCGGTATTGTAGAGGTAAATGAGCACATTGAAAAGCGGCCAAATCAATCCGTGCTGCCAAATGAGTTCCATCATAAAAAATGATAATCAACCGCGCCGACGCTTCTCTGAAGCAACATCATAAACGTTCCAAAAAAAGTTCCATCGAATCAAAGCCAATTCTTTGAGTGTGGAAAATGCCCCTTTGATCGGTCGAACGCGGCTGTCGGGCACATGAAACCAGTGAACGGGAACTTCTGTCACGGTATACCCCAGGGCCAGCGCCAAGGCGAGAATTTCGACGTCAAAACCCCATCGATGCAGGCGCTGACGTGAAAAAATATCAAAAGCCGCTCTCCGACAAAACCCCTTGAACCCGCATTGGGTATCGGAAAATTCCGACAATATCGTATTTCGAATGATGGCGCCGCCCATTTTCCCGATCATTTGCCGATAATACGGCTGCTCCACCATACGCGAATCCGAGCGCATGTTTCGGGATCCTATGACGATATCACAGCTTCCTTCGAAAAGAGATTCAAGCATGGTTTTTATCTCGCAAAACGGAGTGGAGTTGTCCGAATCCGCGAAAAAACAATACTTTCCGTGTGCCGACAATACTCCGCGTCGAACGGAATATCCTTTTCCACGATTGACGGCATTTCGCAGAACGCGCAATGGAATTCGACGCGCAAACGTGTTCACCGTCTGCGCGGTGGCATCCTTTGATCCGTCATCGACAACAATCACTTCCGTTTCAGCGACATGATCAAAACGCGCGATATCCTCCAGAATCCTCGATATGCGATGTTCTTCATTGTAGGCGGGAATGATAACGGATATTTGGGGATAAGGCATAAGGTTTGTCCGCAGTGAAACCAAAAATTATGATCCGGTAGCTTTCCCGAAAACATTACCGATACACTATCATAGAAACAAAAAATTTGGCACGGCGACAATGTTCTGGTATCAAAAAAAAACAATGGTAAAACTTCCGATGGTCAAAAATTCAAACGTGCCCAAATGAGGGCACGTTTTTTTCGATGTATTGTTGGGGAGTTACGGCACTATCGGCTCACCGAGATCGTCTGGCTGAGCTCCGGATCACAGCTTCCCACGGTGATGCGTCCGCTGGCGGTTTTATTGACATAATAATCGGTAATCGCCGCTGTGCCCGTGAGGGGATCGAGGGGGATGGAAGATAAGTAGGTGTCCACCAATGACCCGGAAATATCAAGACAAGCGGAAACCGTCGTCGTCGCCCCGCAAACGGTATTGCATCCCGAAGCAGCAGTACCCAGTACCTGCGATGAACCTACCGTTGCGTCAATGCCCGACGGCAGTGACCCGTTATTGTCCGCGGCATATTCGACGATAGCCTCGAGAATCGAACGCACCTCAGCCCAACGTCTGGCGTTTCTCGCTTGAGAAAATCTCTTCGGAGGATCCACGGCTATAAAAATAATGGCCGCCAATATGACGATGATGGTGATCACGATAAGCAATTCAACCAAAGTAAATCCCCTTTTTCCCTTTTTCATATTTTTTTTAAAAATAAATCAGTTCTGCCATTATAACATGAACGCAAAAAAATTATTGTTAATAAGTGTGTCGCAGAAAGGGAAATATGTTTTTCCATGACCAACGTTCCTCGGTGGCATGGTTCCTATGAGACAAAAAATTAACTTTTGAAAAATGGCGCTGCTCGCTGATGCCAAGCCCCAATGCGGTCGAAAACAAAACTCTCTCTTTTTCTCCGGAGAAAAAAGCGGACAAAGGCGCCGGCAATGAAAAAGGTTTTACCGACACATGTTCGATATTGCTCGCCATGTAGTCGAAGAGCGAAGGCAATTGAGAACCTCCACCGGTCACAAAAATCCTGCGACCTTTGGTTTCAGACGCAAACTCCGAAGATACGAGGATCTTTCGAATCTGCTCCAAAAAATTTTGAAGTTCTTTTTGTAAAATCAGGCATATCCTTCCCTCCATGGCCTGATGGTCAAGCCCGTGTTTTCTTTTGAGAATCTCGGCGTCTTTCTGGGAGATGTCCAGCTTGCTCGCAAGCGCATGCGTCAAATGCATACCTCCAAAAGGGATGGTGTAGGAGCTCCAAAAATGTCCGCCGAAAAACACGGCCAAAACACTTACGTCCGTGCCGATATCGAGAACTCCGAAATCATCCTTTTTCAATGCCGCGTCAATCGTCAGAAGTCTTGCGAGGGAAAACGGCAAGGGTTCAAAAAGCGTAGGCGTCAAACCAAACCCCGAAAAAACCGTAAAATACGAATCGATGGTGGGTTTCGGAGATGCGACGATTAAAATTTTTTGAGAAACTTCGTCTTTTGCGATCAACTCCCACGCCCAGTATATCTCCGAAAGTTCAAAAGGTATCAAACTTTTAAACTGGTTTGGCAAAAATGCGTCGAAGTCTTCTCCTCGAACACCGAGATCGATATCCATCACGGCATGAAACACCTTGGTGGGAGGGATGGCAAAGGCGATACGCCGAGCCGTGAAAGCTCCTTTCAGACTTTCGGAAAAAAGCGTTTCGAGGAATTGCTTCAGCTCATCTTCGTCCTGTATCTCGCCTTTCCCGATGACGCCGGGAGCAAGCATTTTCCTCGAAAAAGCGTCCAGAAAGAATTCTTTTCCCCGAAACGAAAACTGCACCGCTTCTGCTGAAGAGTCGGATAAATCCAGCCCTATCAATGATTTTGGAGACAAGAACCAAGACATATTTTTCTTGAACTTTTTTTTAAAAAAACCGTTTATCGTAATGTTAAATGAGTTTCAGCCGAGAAAACCTGAAGTGATTTGATAAATCGGAGCAATGATAGCCACGGCCAAAAATCCCACGACAAGCCCGATGACGGCCAAAAGCAGCGGCTCAAGGATGGTGGAAAGATTTTTTGCCACATTGTCCACTTCTTGTTCGTAAAATTCGGCCAAGTACATGAGGACATTGTCGAGTTTTCCGGTTTCCTCGCCGGTATTGAGCATACGATACACCAAAGGCGGAAAATACTCCTCCTGCGACTCGAGAAACTCTGAAAGACTTTTTCCGCTTTGCACGGCTACGCTTGCCTGATGCAGTTTTCGCTTGTACACGTTGTTTTTCAGCGTATCCGCCGAAATATCAAGC
The DNA here is from genome assembly GCA_964485795.1 of uncultured Gammaproteobacteria bacterium. GTDB lineage: Bacteria > Patescibacteriota > Patescibacteriia > VMEV01 > CAZAJQ01 > CAZAJQ01. Next base: position 30,883 of record CAZAJQ010000008.1, on the reverse strand, counting down.
GCTTCGTTGATGGTCAGCCCCGATCGAAGCAAAGTTCCCAGCGTGCGACAAAACAAGGCCAGATTTACGTCGCGCACGATTTTTCTGATGAACGGTGTTCTCAAATATCCGGCGTGGATAACCGGAGCGAGGCTTTTGGCTCGAAAAAGGGTCACAATGACAAAAACCGCAAGCGCAAAAACGAGAACGATTTGCACTCCGTAATGACCGAATACGGCGGCCAGAAAAAGCAGAATTTTCGTAAAAATCGGAAGTTCGACATTGAGTCCGGAAAAAAGCGGGGTGATCTTTGGCAATACGAACACCGAAAGCGTGAACCCGAGCGTGAGGGTCAAAAAAAGCACGAACATCGGATAATACATGGCGGCCTTGATTTTTTGCCTCAGTTCATGGGTCTTTTTCATCTGTATCGAGAGATTGTCCAGACTTTCATCAAGGGTGCCGCTTTGCTCTCCGGCTGCGATGACATTCACATAGAGCGTGTCAAACACTTTCGGATGCTTTCTCATGGAGGCGCTCAGATTTTCTCCGCTCAAAATATCACTGTGAATCTTGCGCAATACATTTTGAAACCCGATCATATGAGATTGGGATTGCAAGATTTCCAGCGCTTCGTCGATCGTGATGCCGGCATGAGTCATGACGGACAAATGTTTGGTAAAAAGCAATTTGTCGACAAAACGCACAGACCCGATCTGAAATCGGAACATTCTCTGAAGGAAAGTTTTCTCATACTCGCGAAGCATGACCTGGGAAAATTCTTTTCGCTCCAGTGACTTCTTCGCCGCCCCCGTATTGGATTCCAATATTTTTCCGCGTACGAGCTTGCCTTCTTTATTGCGAGCCACATAGGAAAATGTTCTTTTCATAATTTTTTTTGTTTTTTTTTGACGCTCGGGAAAAAACGTCAAGCTAATCGACCGCAACCCGAAGCACTTCTTCTATCGTCGTAACTCCCTGCAAGGCTTTTTCAATTCCGTCCATAAGCATGGTAACCATCCCTTCTTTGACGGCCCGGGCGTGAATCACGCTCGCGTCGGAATTTTTCATGATCAGGCGACGAATCTCATCGCTCATGACCATCACTTCAAAAAGCGCGGTTCTGCCTTTGTAGCCGAGTTCATGGCAGACCTTGCAGCCTTTGCCGCGAAAAACATTGACCTGTTTTTTTTTCTTTTTCAGGATGGCGTCGAGATCAACGAGTTTCTTCACGTTTTCCAGCTCTTTTCCCTTCAAAGCAACGCTTTCGATGCAAGACGGACAAATTTTTCTCACCAATCTTTGAGCCAAAGCGATATTCACGGACGATGCGATGAGAAAAGGCTCGATATGCATATCCGCCAAGCGCGGCAAGGTGGTGGCCGCATCATTGGTATGCAATGTGGAAAGCACCAAATGTCCGGTCATGGCGGCGTTGATGGCGATCGACGCGGTTTCTTCGTCGCGAATTTCTCCCACCATGATAACATCCGGATCCTGTCTGAGGATAGATCGCAACCCCTTGGCAAAGGTCAGATTCGTACGCGAATTCACCTGTATTTGATTCACTCCGTCGAGCTGGATTTCCACGGGATCCTCGATGGTCGCGATATTGATTTCACGGCTGTTGAGCAGTTTCAGGATGGCATACAGGGTCGTGGTTTTCCCGCTTCCCGTGGGACCGGTGACAAGTATCATTCCATGCGGTTTTTTCATGGCTTCCTTCACGGTTTTCATGTCTCGAGACGACAATCCAAGACTCGTCAAAGTGTACATCTCGGTCTTTTCGGCCAAAAGACGCATGACGATTTTTTCACCTTCGGTGATGGGTACGATGGAGACGCGCACATCTCCCCTGCCTTTGGGCATTTGAAAAGAAAATTTCCCGTCCTGCGCCGAGAGATGCTCATCGGTGCGAAGCTTGGACAGTATTTTGATGCGGGTGACGATCAGCTCAAAAATGTTTTTTGAAAAGCTCAAAATATCATGCAAAATGCCGTCGATGCGAAAACGCACCGTCACCTGATGACTTCCGGGTTCGAGGTGAATATCCGAGGCCTTGTTCTGATAAGCGTATTGCAAAAGCGTATCAACGATCTCGATGATGGGCGATTCTTCCAGCTTTGCGCCTTCGGAAATTTTCTCTTCGACCGTCTTTATGACGCGCTTGATCATGATATCCAGCTTTTCCTGGATATTTTTTTGATACAGCAGCAAAGTGGCTTCTATGTCCTTTCTCGTCGCGTAGTAGCGCTCGCTTTGCGTTCCGACTTTTTTTTCGATCTGAAACGCGATTTCTGAATCCGGATCGTTCATCGCCAATTTCACGACCTTCGTATCAAGGCCGAAACAAATGATGAGGTTTTTTTTTGCTACGGCCTCGGGAATAACCCGCAAAACCGGATCGGGAATGTCTTTTTCCGCCAAACGCACAAAATCCATGCCGAGTTTGTCCGCCAAAATTTGACCGAAATTTTTGTCCGATATGAAATTTTCTTCGACCAATACCGAATACAAATCTTCACCGCGCGTTTTGGCTGCCGCTGCCGCTTCTTCGATATCCTTTGCGGTCAAAAGCTCATATTCAAGCAATAATTCTTTTATCTCCGTATCGTTCATTTTTGACGCCATACCGATTAAGATTTTTTTATTTTTATCTTGGCGATGACCTCCGAAATCTTTTGCATCACTTCTTTGAGGCTGTGATTGCTTTTGACGAGATATTCCTTCACTCCCAGCTCTTTGCCGCGCACGATGTCTTCCTCTTGTCCGAGATTTGAAAGAATGATCACCGGAATATTTTGCGTGCTCTTTTGCGACCGCATCTCCGAGAGTATTTCAAAGCCGTTTTTCCCGGGCAGGATAATATCAAGGAGTATCAAATTCGGCTTTTCATCGTTGATTTTTCGCAAAGCCTCGTCCCCTTCGATGGCGAAAATGACTTCATACCCCGCTTTGGAAAGCTTGGTGCTGTAAATTTTGAGAAGAAAACGATCATCCTCGACGATAAGAATACGAAATGGTTTATCACTCATATGTGTGGTTTAAGATCGGCACATACGCATACACTGTCGTACCTTTTGAAGGTATGGCAGTGAGACGAATTTTCCCTCCCAAAAGCGCTATGAGTTTCATGGACAGATACATGCCGAGTCCGCTTCCGTCGGGAAAAACTTTACGGCCGTGTCGGGTGCGAAAAAATTTGACGCCCACCTTGCTCCTTTCTTGCGACGTCATGCCATACCCGTCGTCATAAACCCGAATGCACAGAAAATCACGTCGGGGAAAAATATTGACGAGCACATGCCCACTCTTGCGATTATACCGTATCGCATTGTCGATGATTTCAAACATCGCCGCCGAAAGTTTCATCTCGTCGGTTTTGATCAAGGGGATTTTTTTTGACACGTCTATACGCAAATTCACCCCGGCAAGCCGAGCCAACGGCGCAAAATCATTCACGAGCGAACGAAGCACCGAAACGATGTCTACCGGTCTTTTTTTTGCGGTCGATGAACCGCATTCCAACGCATTCACCCATTTCAGCTGATCCAAAAAACGTAAAGCTCCCCGCACGGAAGCCGAAACCGACGAGAGCTCCCCGACACCCTGTTTTTCATGCTCTCTTTGCGCCTCCAGGCCCCACAAAGCGTTTTGCAGAGGCATTTTGAGCTTTGTCGCGACGATGTCGAGCCATTCGCTGCGGATATGGTCGCATGGCTCCGAAAAAATCTTTTGCAATACGAGCATGTATCGTTTGATTCCCTTGGATGCCAAACGAACTATGAAAGCTCTTGCGCTGCAATTTTCACTTTCGCTTTTCACATAAAGATGCTCAAAACATACGCTTTTTTTCCCTCGGCACAAAAGCAAGAGCTGTTCGAACGAACGTTCTTCCGTGTGAACAAAAAAACGCATGACATCATGAACATTTTTTCCCGAAATTCTCTTTCCCTTCGCCATTTTCATGGCCTCTTCATTGCAGCCGAGTATTTCTCCTTCTCCATCAACGACAAAAAAGGCGTCCGACAGGCAATGCCATACGCTCTCCAATACTCCTTGTGTCAGGTCTTTTGACTTCATAGGTCTTTTTGCATATCTGTTTTCTCAAAAAGCCGCAACGCCTTGAGCCGATGCTCAAGCTTTTTTTTCACGCTCTGCAAATCGTTCATAAAACTCGAGTCTCTCAAATCTCGCGCCACAATCACGAGTCCGATGCTCTCACCTTCGGAATCCAAAATGATGGAACTTTTGATATGTATGGGGATTTTCTTGCTTTTTTTCGTGAGAAAATAAAGTTCATCTTCGGCGACGGACTTTCCGGTCAAAAGCGACCCGAGATTTTTTTCTCCCTTGAGAAATTCGGGCAATATCCTTCCTATCGCTTCCTTCGGAGAAAATGACGTCATACGAAAAAAAGCTTCGTTTGCCAATACCAAGCTCAGCCGATGATCGGCAACGATGACGGCGTCATCGATGAGTGAAAAAATATGTCGAGTATGAAGCATGTCTTCGATGCGCACCACTTGATATCGCAACAGAGCATAGGTCATCATGAGCACATTCAAACCCGTGATGATGAACCCCATGCGCAATCCGACGGTTTCCGGAAACAATGTCGGAAAATCGGTCAAAACGAGTAGAAGCGTCGGAACGACGGTGGCGAGCAATACCAGATACGCCTGCCTTTTTTCACGTTTGAAGAAAACGCTCTTTCTTAAATATGAACCGAACATGATCGCCATGCCGCTCGCAAGTACGGCGTAATAAACGATCAAGAGGTAAAAAAACTTTCCCAAATCCGATATGAAATACCCGTCTCGCACTTGAACTCCCGAAATGATGGCGTCCGATGTCCATGTCAGGTACAAAAACGCAAAAGCCACTCCGAAAATGGTCAAAAACAAAGGCCACTGATGAAGGAGTCGTTCTTTTCGCGAAAAAACGGCGACAAAGTAAAAATAAAACGCCGGAAAAAAAATATATCCGAAAGCCGCGATGCGACTTCCGGCAAAAGCAAAAACAAGGCTATCGCTTTGCGACATGATCAGGCTTCCCAAACCCCAAATCGAAAGACTGAAAACCGCATACGCGTAAAAGCGATTCACGAGGCGGCTTGATCCATGCTCAAAAATATAAAACCCGAGTCCCAAATGAAAAAGAAAAACAACAAGCACGAAGAAAAGGTACATAATAATGATCCAAAAATATGTCCCATTATACCACAAACATTTTCCGATACCTATGTTTCGGGCTATGAAAATGGTATACTTTTTCGGTAAAAATATGCGTCTTGAAAAAATTCAGCTTTGCGGCTTCAAATCGTTTTGCAAAAAAACCTGCCTTGAATTTCCCGAAGCCGGTCAAAGGAAAAAAACCATCGCCTGCATCATAGGTCCAAACGGATCCGGAAAATCCAATATTCTTGACGCGCTACGATGGGCTTTGGGCGAACAAAGCCATAAAAGCATTCGCTTACATGCGGGCGAAGACATCATTTTTCAAGGATCGGATCATCTTTCGCGCTCGGGATTCGCTGAGGTGGTGCTTACATTTCAAAATGAGAAACATGGTGACCATTCTCTACCCGGCACATTGGAAATTACGCGCCGACTTTTTCGAAACGGCGTTTCGGAATATTTTCTCAACAAGGTTCCCGCAAAACTTTCGGATATCCTTCTGCTCTTGGCAAAAGCGCATATCGGCCAAAAAAGTTTTTCGATCATCTCCCAAGGGAAAATCGAAAGTATCATGACCGCCACCCCGCAGGAGCGCAAACTTTTTTTTGAAGACGCCTTTGGGGTGCGCCACTTTCAGCTGGAACGCAACGCCTCGATATCAAAACTTTCACGATCCAAGGATCATCTCAAAGCGGCGACGAATATTCTCTCGGAAATCACCCCCCGACTCGACATTCTTTTCAGACAAGTGAAAAAATTCGAAAGGAAAAATCGCTATGAATCGGATCTTTCGGAATTCCAAAAAGCGTATCATCACCTTCGACGCAAAAAAATTGTCGAATCGATGGAGTCGCGAAAAGAAAAAATAACGCTTCTGAAAAGCGCCGAAAACGGTGCGCAACAGTCTCTTGATGATATCAAAAAAGCGATGACCCTGATTTCCGAAAAGAATACCGTTTCCAAAAAATTTTTCGAGCTTCAGCTCGTCTATGAAGATTTGCAAAAGAAAAAAAGCGAATTTCTCAAAGAAAAAGCTTTACTTGACGCACGATTCGAATCTTCGCTCGCTTCGCAGGGAAAGCTCAATCTGGTGTATCTGAGACGAAGGAGTGAACAGATCGCATCCGACCTTGCGCATTTGGAAAAAGAAATCCGCCTCTTGGGTGAACAACAAAAAGAATGCATGCAAAAAGAAGAAACTCTTGCAAAAACCATGGATTCATTGACAAAGCGATTGACCTCGAGGCAAGCGGCGCTTGAAACACGGTTGATGGAAAATCAAAAAAGCATGCAAGTGGCGTCACTCGCTCCTGCAAAAAAAGAAATGTCAGAAATCATCGACAGTTACCGACGCTCATGCGAGCGCTTGTCTGCGGTGCACTCCCGCGATGAAGTCCTTGCGATCTCCGGGGAATTTAAAAAAATATACCGCGAACTTCAATCATGGTATGAAAAATATTCTTTTGAAGGCACCAACGTTTCCATATCATTGGATACGATATTGTTTAAAAACGAAATAGCCGAAACAAATCGACACATCCATGAAGCGATGCAAAAAATGCAGCGTTCAAAAACTGAAAAAGCCATTTTGGATGAAAAACTCAAGCTAGCTTTCCTCCGAAAACGAGAGTTTGAAGACGAGCGTGAAAAAATCAGACAGGATTCGTCGGCCTTTGAGAAAGTGAACGTCCGGATTCCTGATCAAATCGACATGGCGGCGAAAAACCCTATCAACGACGAAAATCAACGACGTCAAAACATTATCGACGGTCTCAAAACGATTGACGATGAAATGGGCGCCTTGAATCGCAATATCCGATCCTTGCAAGCGGAAGAGCGAAAAAATCGAGAGAAGTTATTCTCTCATGAAAAACATGCGCAAAGCTTGGAAAAAAGCATTCATGAGACTTCGCGGCAAAGAACCGCGGAAGAAATCGAAATGGCCAAAGACGAGCTCCTTTTGCAACAAGCGGTCGAACACGGTCAAAAGCTCTTTTCCGATGAACGTTTGTATACGGATCCCGCAAATATCCGTTCTGAGCTTCTCGAAATATCCGAAGAAAAGCTTTCTTCAAAAATCGAATCCCTTCAAAAAGCCGTGAACGATATCGGCGCCATAGACGCCGAAACGGTTCGGGAATACGAAAATACCAAGAAAAAACAAGATGCGTTGCGCTCGCAGATGGACGATATATCGGCATCCATACGTTCCATGGAAAAGCTGATCGCCGAATTGGATGCAACCATCCATGATCGATTTGAAACCTCCTTTCGAGCGGTCAACGAAGTCTTTTCGAGTTCCTTTGCCATCCTTTTCGGAGGAGGCATGGCGAAACTCGTCAAAACGCAAACATCTTCGCCTGCGGATCCGAGCCATGCCGCGGATGCGATCCGAGCGGACGAATCGGCGCCATCGGTGAAATCCTCCCGAAACATCGATGAATGCATTGATATTGTGGTCTGTCCTCCCGGGAAAAAACTTCGTCACAGCGACTTGCTTTCCGGCGGAGAAAAATCGCTTTGCGCCTTTGCCCTGATTTCGGCCATCATCACCGTATCAAAAACGCCTTTTGTCATGTTTGACGAAGTCGATGCCGCACTCGATGAAGCGAATTCCGCAAAAATCGCCGCCGTTTTGCGCCAACTTTCGCAAACAACGCAATGCATCCTTCTGACGCACAATCGCACCATCATGAATGTCGCTGACATGATCTATGGCGTCTCAATGGGAAATGACGGTGTCTCCAAGCTTTTATCCGTCAAATTCGATGACATCGCCGACCGCGCAGCCATTCTCATGCCCTCACAGGGTTACTTTGACCCGCACATGACCGAATTTGACAAATTTATGCGAAAATCATAATATCACCCTACCGAAAGCAGACAAGGATTTTCGTGTTTTTTCACTGAAAAATAAGGAGCTACGACAAAGATGCAAAAATGTAAAAAGAGAAAGCGAAAAATTGTTTTTTCTTTTTAATTTTTTGTTTTGAAAGACTATGGTATCGATTCGATTCTCTCGCGTGGGCAAAAAAAAGCTTCCCACCTACAAACTCATCGTGGTTCCAAAACGAAAGGATCCTTGGGGCACCTATCTGGAAAATGTCGGGCATTACAACCCCATGACCAAGGAAGCCACGCTCAAAGAAGAGCGCATCAAATATTGGCTTTCCGTGGGCGCGCAGCCTTCGGAAACCGTGCATAATTTCCTGATTACGAAAGGCATTATCGCCGGGAAAAAGAAAAACGTTTCTTCTTTGGGCAAAAAATTCAAAGCCAAACTCAAGAGTGACGCCGAGGCCAAGAAAAAAGCGGAAGCCGAAAAAGCCAAAGATACGAAAGCAAAGGCCGAAGCAAAGAGCGAAGAAAAAACCGATTCACCCGCAAAATAAGATAACGTTGAAGCAAAAAAAACCGCCGAGCAATCGGCGATTTTTTGTATTCTCATTCGGAAAACATCAAAAATGTTATTCTACGAGGCTTTATTATTGAGTCCATCTCTGTTCGATTCAATGTCAATTTGGGGATTTTGCATCTTTTGTATTAACCATTCCATCAAGGGATTCTCCACAAATGCTTTATCTCGACTTTTTATGAACGTCTGGCTGACGGTGTTCCAATCTATTTTAGTATTTTCAATCATCGGACTCAGACGTGATCGAAAGGTTTTTTCCGAAAGCAGCTCGGTCTTGATGAAATCATACAGATTCCAAACAAAATGCTCTCTGCTCTCGTCATAAAGTTTCGCGAAATCATCCCACTCATGAAACAAGAGATGTTTATTAAAATCGACTTTTAATATATACCTCTTTGCTTTATCTAAAACGTTGCTGCGCTTTTCCATTTTTCCGGGAAAAGTTTTTCCGGGAATATTCTTTTTCCATTCAGAAATAAGTTCTTTTTTCAATTTATAATAAGAATGAAAATCTCCCATCGCAATATCATACATTCTCTCTACCAACTCGGGTAACAAGCCGTATTTCTTTAATTGTTTTTCTTCTTCCGACCATCCTTCCGGAGCCATCATCCTTTCTTTAAACATTCTCTCGACATCCGTAAACTCAGTCCGATCTCCCTTCTCTTCAAATATTTCTTCGCCAAAAGCTTCCTCTATTCCGATCATATCGTGCGATTGATGAATCTCTCCCTCAAAAAGGGATACGGGGAAAGCTGCCGTACCTTCCCCTTTTAAGTTTTTATTGATCTGTTCAAGCTTATGCTTCCGCCAATTTTCATATAGGTTTTCAAGCTTCTCGTCATGAAAACTCTTTAAATACTCAGCGGCGAATTTCAGACGCTTATTCCATGATTCTTCTCCCTCCCGTACCAACCAATCATCAAATGCGAGGTTGAAACTTTCTTGGCTCGCTCCTCCGGAGAGTTGCGCTTGCGGACTGGCTGTTCCTTCGGTAAATATACCGATCAGCTCATACCGCTCCGTTTCTTGTCCTTCATTTCCAGTTCTGCTTATTTGTGTCGGAAGTATCGTCTCGGAGCCGCTCAGCTGTTTTTGAGACTCTCGCGACGGATACATGCTCTCAGGTTCCTCCAGCATACGCTTCCCCTCCTCCAGCTGCTCGGAAATAACATAGGGAATGGTTTTCGCTTTTAATCGAACTTTTGCCGTATTCATGTCGCTGATGACGCCTTCGGGGCTGAATGCAGCGGCTTCCTTCCTTCGTAGACGTTCAGAAACAACCTCCTTCAACATTTGCATGTCTCCATGAAGTATTTTATCGTCAATGCCTCTCTTTCCTTTATAATCTTTATTCCAATTCAGATATCCCGGGCTGTCACCGAGATAGCGAAAATAATCTTGCGCTATTGTTTTCATTTTTCCGAATGTGACCTCATCATCACCGGCATGCTGTCTCGCGACTTGCGCGGAGTGGATAAAAAATTCCGTATGCCAATCCACGAATTCATTCGCATCTTTCGAGTCCATGATCTGATGAGACACCATCGCAATTCTCAAATCCGGTTTAACTTCTTCCTCCCACTCAAAAGTCAGCCTCTCGGCGGTAAAGTAGTCAATGGCCGCCTCCAAAGTCTGTTCGATATTTTTACCTTTCGGATCTTTTTCCGCTATGTACTTTGCCAATATTTCCGCCACGGAATAATCTCTTTGAGAAAATTCATCAGCATTTTGATCCAATACGCCATATTCATATAATTTTTCTCGAATATCCTTGGATTTTTCCAAAAAGTTATCATCTTTTTTCCTTTTTAACTTTTGTCCTAAAATTCTCCATATTGATTCATTCAACATGTTTATACCCCCCTCAGAATCAATAATGGCATCATCCGTTTCGAAATGCTCGTTATTTTTATGCTTTGGTAAAAGATTCTTTTTTAAAAAATCCACGGACTGACGAAGGCGTTTTTGTGTTAGTTCTTTTTCCTCTTTGGGTTCAGTATTTCCTGAAAAGTTTTCTTCATTTGGTAATCGTCTCTCAGGTGAATATTTTGCTGACATAAAGCTAAAAATTAAAAAGTAGGCATACATAGGATATCATGACCGACATCAAATGCCTACTTTTTTTCTTCTTCTTTCTTTTTCTTTTCTTCTTTTTTTTTCAGATACCTCTCGAGGACGTTGGGATGATATTCCCTTATCCACTCCTCGTTCGCTTTCTCAATTTGGGATCTTTTCCACTCTTCCCACTCTTGATCAAGCTTCTCTTTTTCTTCAGAAAAAGAAAGAATCTTCCTCCGTTCCTCTTTTTTTTTTTTTTTTTCTTATAAACCTCCAAAAAAATGAACAATATAATAAGGGGTTCTCAAAAAGATACTTTCATGCCTGAATAACCCGCTCTCACGGTTTGCATGAAAGTAAATTTTTGAGACAACAATAAAACTGTAAAACACTCGATATTTGCATAAATACAATCCCTTGTCAAGGAATTGTAGCATATTCCGGATCAATGTGAGACATCGGCGCGAGAAACCTTCTTCCTGCGAATTTTCCCCTTTTGTAGTATCAAACCCTGCTTTGGTACCGTAATGACAGCGTCGAGATCGCTTGAGACGACATGGTCGATCTTGATGCCGCGCTGCTCGATAACGCGTTTCGCTTCGCTTTTTGAACGCGCAAAACCGGCACGAATGACAAGATCCACGATGCTTATGTCCTCATTGTCTATCAACACTTCCTCGAGCTGATCCGGATCTTCTTTTTTTTGAAAAACTTTGACAAATTGCCGCTCCGCTTTTTGCGCTTCCGCAGAGGAATGATAGATGGTCACTATCTCGCGCGCAAGACGCATTTTCACATCGCGAGGGTTGATCCCTTCGCCCATTTGTTTTTCCATATCCGCGATAACGTCAAACGGCACGTCCGTACACAGCTCAAAATACTGACGCATGAGATCATCACGCATGGACATGATCTTGCCGTACATGTCTTCGGGAGCGTCCGCCACTCCGATGTAATTATTGAAACTTTTCGACATTTTCCTGCCGTCCGTCCCGGTAAGTAAGCCGACCGTCATGACGATCTTGTTTTTGTTTTTCATTTTCTGCATCATCGTACGTCCGGCCAACATGTTAAAAAGCTGATCGGATCCGCCCAACTCCATATCCACGTCGAGCGCAATCGAATCGTACCCCTGCATAAGCGGGTAGAGGAACTCATGCAATCCGATCGGTTTCCCCTCTTTGATGCGAACCACATACATGTCCCGTTCCAGCAGCTGCTGCACCGTAAAAAGCTGGGCCATTTCAATGACTTCTTTAAACGTCATGTGATCATGCCATTCGGAATTAAACATCAATTTTACCGGATTGTCTCCGTCAAATCGCAAAATCTTTGCCGCCTGTTCGCGGTATGACTTGGCATTTTCCAAAACCTGTTCATGGGTCAGCGGCACACGCATGGCCGAGCGATCCGTCGGGTCGCCGATACGACCGGTAAAGTCGCCCACGAGCAAAATCACCTCATGCCCCGCGTCTTGCAAAATACGCAGTTTACGCAACGCCACGGCATGCCCCAGATGAATCGTCGGCCCGCTGGGATCGACGCCGATATAAACGCGAATGCGCTCCCCGCTCTCAAGCTTCCCTTGCAGCTCCTCCTCGCGAATCACCGTATCCACGCCGCGAGTCATTAACATATCTATATCTTTCTTCGAAATATCCATAGAATCATTATCATTTTAAAACTGGCGCGATAAACACACTTTTGCGTAATACTCTCCCCTTGGACAAGGGGAGGTGGCCGGAGGCCGGAGGGGTGAGCTTCGTGAACATGGCCGCTTACCTTGTCCGAACCGGAGGCCTGCCTCTGGCAGGGGTGAGCTTCAACGGTAAGCAGGGAAAGTCGTCCGTACTGCCTCAAGGAAAAGGTAGGCTACTCCTCAATCATCTTCCCCAGCCTTTCCTTCGCCTCAGCCAACTTTTTTTTCTCGGCTACAACGATCGCCGGCGGCGCTTTTTCGATAAAACCGGGGTTGATCAATTTCTCTTCCATCGATCGAATATATAACGTCAGCGTTTCTTTATCTTTTTGTACCTTTTTCGCGTTTATCATATCATGCTTTTCATCCGTATGAACAAAAAGCTCCAAGCCCGCCAAGGGAATATGCTTCGCGTCTTTATTTTCAAATTTTTTCCCGATTTCAAGGTTCCCGAGACGCGCCATCTTCATGATCACCTCTTTATATTTCAAAAAGGCTTCTTCCTTTGACGCTTGCAATGAAGCATTGATCTTTTCGGAAGCCGGTATCTTGTTGTCGGCTCGAAACGTTCGAATGGCGGTAATGACGTTTCGAACCTGATCGAATTCCATCATTTGCTCATCCACAATTTCTTTACCGACACTCTCAAAAATTTCTTCTATCATGAGAAAATCTTTGAAATCGCCTGAAAAACTCAACTTTATGCGTTGGTACAGCTCTTCGGTGACAAAAGGGATAAACGGATGCCATAACATGAGCAGGTGAACGATGATATATCCGAGAATTTCGTCTTTGCCTTTCTCCACTTTCGCGATTTCGAGATACCAATCCGCAAGATCTTCGCGAGTGAACGCGTACAGATTTTCAGCGGCTGCGGAGAATTGAAACTTTCTGATTTTTTCCTGCACATCACGGGAAACCGCACCGAGCTTTGAAAGAATGAATTCATCCGCCAAAGTCTTTGATTGTGGGATTTTTTTTGCGTCTATCGTTTGCCCCTCGTCAATCCGAGACAGGATAAATCGACAAATATTCCATATTTTCGTGATGAAATTACGATAAGAAAGCACCTTTTCCTTGCCGAGACGAAGATTGTTCCCCGGCGTCGCGCCGATAAAAAGCGACAGTCGCAAAGCGTCCGTCCCCATCTCGGAAATAATTTCCAGCGGATCGATGATATTGCCCTTGGATTTCGACATCTTTTGACCTTTTTCATCGAGAACCAATCCGTGCAAATATACCCGCTGAAAAGGAATCTCTCCCAAAGCGTACTCGGTCATAAGTATCATACGCGCCACCCAGAAAAAAAGAATGTCATAGCCGGTTTCCAGCACCGAGGTCGGGTGAAATCGTTTCAAATCGGACGTGTTATCGGGCCAACCAAGGGTCGAAAACGTCCAAAGCCCCGAAGAAAACCATGTGTCCAGGGTGTCGGGATCTTGAAAAAAATCCTTTGACCCGCAATTTGGACATATCGTTGGTTTTTCGATCGATGCTATCGGCTGACAGGTTTCATGACGAACCGAGTCCGAATCGCTCGAGTCGCCACTGTCCGAAAGCCCTTCGAGATTGCCTGCGGAACTTTGCAGATCTCGCGTCTTCCCTCGGCAATACCATACCGGTATCCGATGGCCAAACCACAATTGCCTTGAAATGCACCAGTCTCGAAGATGATCCATCCACTGAAAATACGTTTTCTGAAATCTCTCGGGAATAATCTTAATTTTTCCGTCGGCAACCACCTCCGAGGCTTTCTGCTTCAGCGATATTTGCTTTCCCTCCTCGTTTACAATCGGTTTATTGACGTCAATGAACCATTGATCGGAAATCAATGGCTCTATCGGCGTTTCGCAACGATAACAAATCGACAGATTGTGCTCATACGCTTCATCGATGCGGTCAACCAAACCCCTGCTTTTCAAAACTTCAACGATCTTTTCACGGTTTTCTCTTGCGTTCTTCCCGGAAAATTCTTTTCCGGCCGCTTCGGTGAAATTGCCATTTTCATCGATGATTTGGACGATTTCAAGATTATATTTCTTCGCGAGGTCAAAATCTATAAAGCTGTGCGCAGGAGTCAGCGTCATGGCTCCGGATCCAAGCGTCATATCCGCGGATTCATCCGCGATGATCCGGGCTTCCACTTCCCCCGTGATCCACGGAATCATGAGTTTCTTCCCAAGCAACTCCTTGTACCTTGCATCGTCCGGATGAACAACAATCGTTTTGTCCAAAAACTTGGTCTCAGGCCTCGCCGTACCGATCACCACCGGACCGTATTTGAGATAATAAAACTTCGTTTTCTCCGGTTTATAGAGCACTTCATCATCGGCCAACGTGGACGCGCAACGCGGACACCAGTGCACGATGCGTTTTCCTCGATAAATGAGACCGTCGCGATACATGCGAATGAATATTTCTTGCACCGATCGAGTAAGCCCCGCGTCCAAAGTGTATCGCTCTCGAGACCAATCGCAGCTGGCTCCCATCTTTCGCACTTGATTGCGGATCGTATCTTGCGAATCACGCACAAACGCCTCAACCTTTTGCAAAAAGGCCTCACGTCCCAGATCATGCCGTGTTTTCCCTTCTTCATCGAATAAAATTTTCTCCACCTTGGTTTGCGTCGCTATCCCCGCATGATCCGTACCTGGCAGCCACAGGGTGTCATATCCCTTCATACGATAAAAACGCGTCATGACGTCCTGATAAACCAGCATCGAAGCATGGCCGAGATGCAAGGTTCCGGTGGCATTCGGCGGAGGCATGGAAATGACGAATTTTTCTTTTTCCGCTCGCTGAAAAGCATCCGGATTGAAAAATCCAGACTTCTCCCATTGCCGGTAAATTTCGTCTTCCCGAGAATAATCGAAATGTTTGGGAATTTCCATAAAACCTTCAAAAATGATTCAACCCAAGCGAAAAAGCTTGTTTCTTTGCAAGCTCATCATAATCAAACCCGTATTTAAAAACAACCTTGACAAAATATGAAAAACAGTGTAAGCTATATTAATTTTATTGTTTGTCGAATGTTCCTTTGTTCCTTATTTTTTTAAATTTTCAACGTTTTTTGAAAGGAAAAAAACAATGAAAAAGTTAATGGTTCTTGTTCTCTTTTTCTTCGGAGGTTGTGGCAGTTATTCCTTCTTCTACATCGAGCAGGCGAATCCTTGCAAAAAAGAAGGTCACAAACTCTTGATTCGAATAGAAAACAGAGAGGGAATGCGCCATGTTTGCGAAATTCTGTCGCTCTGTGACTGTCGAGCAGAACTGCGATTGAAAAATCCAGAGTTGAAGTTCTGCTTTAAAAAAGCTGAACAGGATAAAGATTGCTTGAATACAGAAATTCTCTCTATTCCCGTAAAAAAGGTTAATCCAGATGAACTCTATAAAAATCTGGAGAACCTGATTCCTTGCAGATATTGTGGCGTATATTTACAACCAGCCCCAGATGACTATGAAGCAGGTGGGGGCGGCGGGCATAAAGGGACTGGCGCAAGCGTACATGTGAAGGTGAAATACTTTCACTATTGCCCACATTGTCTAAAGGACTATAGGTAATTTTTTTTCTCTTATCAATCAAAAAGCTTCTCTTAGGAGAAGTTTTTTTTGTCAAAAAAATAGCTTATTTGAGCTATTTCATGAAACTATAACCATAATTTTATTGACAAAATAGCAAAAAAGTGCTATTATTATATGTTCTTTACACTTTGTGCATATACGGAGAGAGAGCACGGAACATGCCAAAATATTATAAAAAAATTAAACTTGGCATACCGTTTGGCTTTTTTGCGATATCTGACTTGGGGTTCCCTGAGTTTTTTATGGCGACAAGCTTTTTTCCAACCCTCTCTGAGGAGCGGATTTCACTCTCTCCATATATGCACGAAGCAAAAAAAGGAAGATAGTCCCTTATCTTCCGCGATAGGAGAGACAAGGCTCGGCATATTTTCTTATGAAGGTAGTTGAGTCTTTGTCTTCCTTTTCTTGCTTCGACACTCTTTTCATCCGTCAGAAAAAAAATCGAGCTTCGTGAATTTGAACAAATCTCACAAGAACGTTGCGAACACCATTCCCTTGGGAAAGACATCTCTCTCCTCCCCAAGACGAATCCGGTATTCGCAGCATTTTTGCGAGATTTTTTTTATGTGTATTTCTTCGACCAAAAGTCCACTTTTCGCATTCACCTTTTTCGTCGAGACAAATAGATAACATAGCTCATTTCCATGCCTGCTGAAGAGCGAAAAATTTTTGAGAATCGTTTTCCCGAGATGTTGCTATCAAATCAAGGATTTCGTCTTCTTCGATATCCACGGCAAATTCGATGAGTTCAAGAGCCTTGCTCGCGAGTGGCATGCTGTCTCGATCGGCCATCTTCTGAAGCACTTGCTTCATTCGAGGAGAAATCGAAATATTGATTCGTGATTTTTTCGTAGGCATATGATTCAACGTTTAAAAAACGTGTAACAAAAATGTATCACCGAGTCAATGCATCCATGAGATATCCTTGACGCTTGCTTCCGGCTTTTGTATTATTGCTAGTCATCATGACGAATATTCATCGCAATCATCGACATTTATGAGCATGAACGTGCACGACCAAATCCTGTCAACGGTAAAAAACAATCATCGCTTTCTCATCACTTTCAAAAATGACTTCAGCGGCGACCTCCTCGCTTCAGCCGCGGGTCTTTTCCTCATCCTCAAAAAAATTCATAAGGACGTGGATATCATTTGCGACGACTTTGCTCTGCCAAAAAAATTCGAATTTCTCCCGGGGATACAAAACATCACCGCACAGGCGACATCTTTTAAAAAATTCATCATCAGCCTCGATATCTCTCAGGCAAAAATTGCGGAATTCGATTATGACATCACGGATGACAAGCTCAACATCTTCGTCACTCCCAAAAACGGATACTTTCAAAGCAGCGATGTTTCCACCTCTTCATCGCAATTCAAATACGACACCATCATTACGCTGGGGACTCCGGATCTCGAAAAACTCGGGAAACTCTATGACCAAAACAGCGAATTTTTCTATCAAACTCCGATCATCAATATCGACAATTCACCCGACAATGAACACTATGGCCATATCAATCATGTTCAAATCACCGCCACATCCGTAGCTGAAATCATTTTCAATATTTTTGACTCACACCTGTCCGAAACCTTTGACGAGAACAGCGCGACTTGCATTCTCGCGGGCATCATTTCCGCCACAAAGAGCTTCAAGGGACCGCAGGTGACCCCGCAGGCATTGGAAGTGGTGGGAAAATTGATCGCCCTCGGCGCTCGACGGGAAGAAATCGTGCAGAACCTCTATCGCACTAAATCTCTGGAAACGCTCAAAATCTGGGGAAAAGTTTTGTCCGCCATCCGGCACGACGCTCACAAAAAAATCCTCTGGGCGCATCTTACGGATAAGAACGGGAAGAGCAATGAATTTCTCTCGGAAACGATGAATGAGCTCATCGATGAGCTCATCTCCTATTCCCAGGAAGCAAAAATCATTGCGCTCTCGTTTGAACGCATGCCGGGAACCCTTGAATTCCACATCCTTACCGAAAAAGGTCTCCATGCCGGCGAAATAGCTTCACATTTTCAGGGACAGGGCACTCCCTCTCGAGCGCATTTCATGATTTCGGCGGGAAACATTCAAGAAGCCGAAAAAGAAGTCATTGAGTATTTGAAAAAAATGGGCACAGATGGACTCGAACCATCGACCCCAACGTTATAAGCGTTGTGCTCTAACCGACTGAGCTATGTGCCCCAAAATACTCTCTCGCTTCGCACTTGCGTACGTCTTCTGATTCCTAAAACAAACAAGACGGCGATGCGTCTTTTCATCTCCATTGTTTCGAATCCAAGTCAAAAAGTCAAACGTTCAAAACAGACTCCTCATAAGTTATCCACAGCTCTTTCCTTGATACCGTCAAAAAAATATTTTATAATCCATTTATGTTTTTTGAAATAGTTTTTTTGCTACTCTGGTGAAACTGAAATCCGTAAATATATCAAAAAGAGCTAACATTGGCTATTTTTTGTGTTTTAAAGATATCCACACTATCCCCCTTGTCGAAGGGAGATTTTTTTGTTATATTGAGCTTTAAATTTGTTTCTTGTTTGTTGTTTTAATAGGAATTTTTTTTTAAAACCCTCAACTAATCATGGAGGTGTCAAATGCAGAACCAAACTGTTCTTGTTCTGGAAGGAAAGGATATAAAATTTCCGCTCAAAAGTATCTTTTCCAATCGTACAACCGGCACTTCTGAGGGGAACACACTTTCAAAATACAAAGAGATGAGCTCATTCGTGAAGAGAATATACGGGAAATATGGAGTTTCTAACTTAATAGACAATCCAGATACGTATATTGGTATTTATAGCGATCTCGACGGCAAGGATGAGATACTTCTTGGGACAATAGGACTCTTAAGAAGATCAAAATCCAAAAACGACGACGATGAGACTCCACCCCAAAAATACACCGGATGGTTACCTACTGAAAAATTTGTTGGCAACGAAAATATTCTTCTAAAGGAGAAGCTCAATGTTCCTTTTGAGAAAGTTTTCGAAGTTACAAAGTTTGCAGTGCATCCAGGCATCACGGAGGAATCGGGGCTAAAAAGATACATTTATATTGGGTTATTTTTTAGCCTTTATCGTCTCGCTCGTTTTCATCCGTTCAGCTATGAGTATTGTATTTTTTCTACACGATCGAAATTAGCGTCAAAAATCAAAAATGATTACGGACTGCCAATTTCCGACCTCTACAGTGTGAAAATTCTTAATGATAGCGTTCCACAGGAGCTGCGCCCTATGATCTTCGGGGGTCAAGATAAATATCTGCCTTTTGGCCTCAATATGGACGCCACAAGGAATGTTATCGACGACCTCAAAGAAGGCACGAACGGGCATCTGTGGTGCTTCACTTCAGAAGAACCCGCTCGAAAATAAAGACCTAATAGTGCTGTTGCTTAGCCGCCAAACACTCTATTAGGTCTTTCTCTTTTATGAATTTCACATCTTTCTTTCTCTTGTCATTGTTACTCACATTCATCATCAACACCTCGCTTGGCATTTTCGTATTGCTCAAGAAGCCACAAAACGCACTTCATCAAAGTGCTTTCTTTTTTATTGCCTGCATTTCCGGCTGGATCATCAGCATTTTTTTTCTCATCCAAACTTCAACCTACTTCTGGATACTCCCCATCTTCATTTTCAGCTTTTTCATACCCGCGGGCATTCTTTTTTTGCTCAGCGATCTTGGAATCAATGATGAAAAAAAATCAAATTTGATACTCTCAAAAAGATATTTTCTCATGGCACCATTGCTCATGTCCGTTGTATTCATCACATTCCCGACACTCTTCATCATTCCTCCGGTTCGCATTTCCATTCCGCAGGTCATCACCAATACCGGTCCCTTGTATTTTTTCACCCTCGCTTACTTCCTCGGAAACATCACCGTCATATTTTTTTACGCACTGTCGCTTTTTCAAAAAACTTCAGGGATAAAAAAACTCCAGTTGAAATATTTTTTCACCGGCTTTTTCATCTTCGCTTCCTTGGCTTTGTTTTCCAATCAAATTCTCCCATTCTTGGGCATAAAAAATTTCAACGGGCTGGGCCCTCTCTTTTCCATCATCATGGTCGGGTTTACGGTGTATGCCATCATTCATTATCGATTTTTGGACATCACTCTCATCTTGAGAAACAACCTCATCAAGTTTTTCACTTTGACTCTTTCCTCATCCCTCGCGATATTGATCTGGTTTCTCATCGAAAAGACAAATCAGAACAAATTTCTTTCCATGGTCTTTGCCGTGATCACCGCCATACTTTTTTACAATTATTTCCGTCCGCTTCTGGAAATTTTCTTCCAGCATTTCTTCTTCAAGAAAAATTACAATAGCCAAAAAACGATAAAAAAAATATCCTCGGAGCTCAACCGTTTCATCCATATTCATGATATCGCCGATGCGATCATCGGCCCGCTGAAAACCGTTTTCTCGGCATCAAAGGCGCGTCTTGTGGTTTCCCGAAACGCGGACAACAACCCCAAAGATCTGGTGCAAGTCGTGAATTCCGGCTTCAACGATCGTGAATTCCTCGAGAGAAACGATGTGATCGATATCATCTACCCGCTTTTTTCCGTCTACAAAAAACCGCTCATCATCGAAGAGGTCAAATTCATGGTAGAATCCCTTTCCAAAGACTTGCAAGCGCTTTTGCTCAAAGCGGAATCCGTTTTCCGCGAAAAAAACTGCGCCTTGGTCGTCCCCCTCATTCAGGGCAATAATATCTTGGGCATCATGCTTTTCGGCGAAAAAGAAAATCACGAGGCTTATACCCAGCAGGATATCGAGCTCATCGAAACGATTTCCTACCAGGCCTCCACCGCCGTACACAATGCCATCCTCTACGAAAAAATCGAGGAGTTCAACGCCACATTGCAACTCAAAATCGAAGATCAGACCAAGCATCTGAAAGAATTGCTCGAGATGAAGCAAGAATTTTTGCACATCATCTCTCACCAGCTGCGGACTCCGATCACCATTCTCCGCGGCACTTTGGAATTCGCATCCGA
Source organism: uncultured Gammaproteobacteria bacterium (assembly GCA_964485795.1). Lineage (GTDB taxonomy): Bacteria > Patescibacteriota > Patescibacteriia > VMEV01 > CAZAJQ01 > CAZAJQ01. Next base: position 9,953 of record CAZAJQ010000008.1, on the reverse strand, counting down.
TCCGTCATTGCCGCTTGAGAAAAAACATGAATTCATACAAAAAGCGTCCCTGAGCAGCGACCGTCTTCTTCGACTCGTGAACAATTTGCTCGGCGCCAGCCAACTTGCGGCCGGGAAGATCGAAAACATGCCGGAAATATGCGATATCCGCTCCATCATCAAAGAATCCCTGTCCGAACGAGAAATCATAGCCAAACAAAAAAATATCGCGATGACTTTTGAAAACGATAGCATTCTCCCCGACATCTACGCCGATCCGCTCAAAATACGGGAAGTGATCAATAATCTTTTGGACAATGCGCTTCACTATACGCTCAAAGGCAGCATCGCGGTTTCCGCCAAGCGTCACAATGAAACCCATATCGAGGTGTCCGTACAGGACACCGGCATAGGTATACATCCCGACGAAAAGGCAAAGATCCTCGAAAAATTTCGACGTTCGAAACATTCCTCCGTCATCAACCCCGACGGTACGGGACTCGGGCTTTATATCGTCAAAGAAATTTTAAAAAACAATCACGGATACCTCAAAATTCAGTCCAGCGGAGAAAATGCGGGGAGCGTATTTTCCATTTTCCTGCCGGTTCATTTTCCGTATCAAAGCTAAATTGATAGTATGACAATAGCCTCCCGACGCGATAACTCCTTTTTTGAATCACCATTCCGATACCATATTTTTTTCACCTATGAACCGAGCGAAAAATAATTTCAAGAAACTGCTTAAACAAAAAAGTTTTGCCTTTCTTGGTCAGCTGCAAGAAATTTTTCCGACATGCGAAATATTCATCGTCGGCGGAGCCGTGCGCGACGCTTTGCTGAAAAAAAAATCAGTAAAGGACATTGACTTCGTGATTCGAAATGTAAAAGCGCGCAGACTCGAAATCGAGCTCGCTAGGCTCGGGAGGGTCAATCTCGTGGGAAAAAATTTTGGCGTATTCAAATTCCTTCCCCGTGAGGCAGACTCAAGCTTTGAAGCCCATGACATCGCTTTGCCGAGAACGGAACATTCGAGACATATGACCGGCGGATACCGAGATTTTGATGTTCAATCCGATCCCGATTTACCGCTGGCGGACGATCTGTCCAGACGCGACTTCACCATCAACGCGATGGCGTACGATATCGCAAAAAATGACATTATCGACATATTTCATGGAATGCGCGATTTGAAAAAAAAGACTCTCGTTTGCGTCGGCGATCCCGATATCCGATTTGCTGAAGATTATTCCCGAATGCTTCGCGCCCTTCGATTCGCCTGCCAGCTCGGATTTGGCATCGAGAAGAATACTTATTCCGCGATCGAAAAAAACATCCATCATATCAATGACTCGGTCGAGGGAGAATTCATGGTTTCCCGGGAAACCGTCGCAAAAGAATTGCTCAAATCGTTTCACGAGAACCCCGTTCTCGCCCTGGATCTGTATGACGAGTGCGGAGCCGTACAAATGCTCATGCCGGAACTGCTGGCAATGAAAACCTGCATGCAGCCGAAAAACTGGCATTCCGAAGGAAACGTTTGGAAGCATACGAGACTCGCATTGGAAAAACTTTCATCAAAAAAATTTTTTTCCGTATTCGGTCATAAAGCGTCGGCATTGACGATCATGTCCGCGCTTTTTCACGATATCGGCAAACCCGATACCATTCAAACTCCGAAAAAAGACGGGGTGGATCGCATTCGATACACAAATCACGAGAAAGTGGGAAGCATCATAGCCGAAAAGATCGCCGCGCGTCTGAAATTTTCAAGCCCGGAACATATCGGCATCAAGACGTCCGATCTTTCATGGATTGTGCGCATGCATCTTCTCGCGGTAAAGCCGCAAGTCGAGATCATGAAAAACACCACACTGGAAAAATATTTTCTCAATGACAATCTTCCCGGAAACGAACTGATCGAAGTCATGTGGACGGATGCGCAAGCGACGATACCTCATAAAAAGAAGCCGGATCTCTCGGCTTGGAAAATTCTCGTCAAACGAGTCGATCAACTTCGCAGATGGCAAAGCAAAAGCGCCCATAAAAAAATCTCCCCCCTTCTCAACGGCAATGACATCATGAATCATTTTCATCTCAAAGCGGGCAAACATATCGGAAAAATACTTGACGCCTTGCGCGAAGAACAGCTCTCGGGTAAGGTGCAAAGTTCAGAGGATGCCGTCGTTTTTGTAAAGAAATTCATAAAGGCTGAAAGGATCGCCTAACCTATTGTCATGGGTCATCGACCCCGCCTATTTCGCGAAACGATGACAATCCATGAACACCTTCGCAAATATTTTTTTATGAAATGGATCATCACATCCGATGATGCGGGAAGGAGGCTCGATATCGCAATGGTCCCAAAGCTTTCCTTGTCCCGATCTCAGATACAAAAGTCGATCAAAAATCATCAACTTCTTCTCAATGGAAAGGAGGCGGTTTCGCATGTCAAACTTCGCGAACGTGATATTGTGGAATATTCTGAAAATGAACCTCATCTGATTCACCAAGGAAGTGAATCGCCCGCTCCCAAAACACCTCGAATCATCGATGAAAACGACGAGTATGTCGTAATCGATAAACCCGCCGGACTTTTGGTACACGCCGTTCCACACAAACGCGACGAAACTCTGACGGACTGGTTTATCAAAACGTACCCGAATCAAAAGAACCTTTTTCCCGACGCCTCGCGTCCGGGCATCGTGCATAGGCTCGATAAGGATGTTTCCGGTCTCCTCCTGATGGCGAAAAATCCTCGCATGCTGGATCATCTCAAACAGCAATTTAAAAATCGCCTCGTCATCAAAGAATATACGGCGCTTGTGCATGGCGAAGTGAAACAAGAAGAAGGCGTCATCGATTTTCCCATCACACGTTCAAAAACCCGCTCCGGCGCCATGGCCGCAAAACCAAGGAATCAAGAAGGAAAATCGGCATTGACGGAATACGCGGTATTGGAAAAATTCTGGCACTTCACTCTCTTGCGCGTCACCATCAAAACCGGAAGACCTCATCAAATACGCGCCCACCTGAAATCGCTGGGATATCCGATCGTAGGTGATCGCGTCTACGCGCTGAAAAAACAAAAAAAGATTCTTGATATGGGAAGAATTTTTCTGCAAGCTACCAGACTCGGTTTTCATGATCGGGCGGAACAGTTGCGCGAATACCGGCTTCCTCTCGACGAGTTTTTAAATCGCTTCCTGCAAACATTGAAGAAAAAATGATATGCGAAAAAGGGGGAAAATCATCATCATTTCCGGTCCTTCGCAAGTGGGGAAAGATTCGATCGTTGATGCGCTGAAACGCGATCGAGATCTCAATCTGGCGCATATCGTCACGTACACCACGCGCCCCATGCGCCACAACGAAACCAACGGCCTGCACTATCACTTTGTTTCCGAAGAAGTTTTCCATGATATGCGAAAAAAGGGAGCATTCCTCGAATACGCCAAAGTTCACGATTACCTTTTCGGTTCGCCGCAAAAGGAAACTTTACAACGTCTCAAAGAGGGAAAAAACGTTTTATTGAAAATTGACGTGCAGGGAGCAAAAGAAATGAAAGAAACGCTCTCTTCGGAAAATATCCTCTCCATATTCATAAAGCCTCAAAGTCTCGACGAACTGCAAACGCGATTAAAAAGAAATCCGGATATCTCCGACGAACAGCTCCGATTGCGACTTTCGGAAGCAAAATATGAAATCGACCAGTCTCATGGTTATGATTTCGTGATAACGAATGCCGAAGGGAAGCTTCCCGAAACCATTCAAATCATTGAAAACCTTCTCCGAGATCACGCGGATGAGTCATGAGCATTCGTTTACCATTGAGACGCTCATGAGAATTTTCGTGCGAATATTAGATAAAATCGCGAATCATTGACATATTTGGCTAAAATAAGCTATAATTTTTGCATTCGTAATCAAATTATAATTTTTGAGTGCTCGCCCATTAAGCTTGAAGCAGATTCCTTCTTTATTGCTTCCCATATATATGACGCAGAAAAACGACCAGAACCAAAAAACCATAGCGATTGCGGATGTGCGATCCGGCATGCAGGTGAAAATTTTTCAAAAAATCAAAGAGGTCAATGCCAAAGGCGATGAAAAAGAACGCACGCAATTTTTCGCCGGTACGGTGATAGCGAAAAAAGGAGGAAACACCTCAGGAGCTACGATCACGGTTCGCAAGGTTTCCGAAGGCGTCGGAGTGGAGAAAATTTTCCCCCTTCATGCCCCCAGCATCACCAAGGTTGAGCTGCTCAAAACCTATCGAGTGAGACGCAATAAACTCTATTTTCTTCGTAACAGAAGTGCTAAACTCAAAGAAAAGCATGCCATACTCGTCTAGTATTTGATTTTGCACTGATCCTTTCCTCCCACTTTTTTCATTTTCACAAACATGAAAAAAGTACATGTTTTTTGTATTCCTCATAAACGCGTCGCGGTGGTGAAACCTGGTAGACACGCAGGTTTGAGGGGCCTGTGCCCGTTGAGGGCGTGGAGGTTCAAATCCTCTCCGCGACATTTTTTCCCTGAAAATATTTATCCGACCACGAGGATGTTATTTGTAATTTCATGGCAGTCGCTTTTTACGAGGTCTTATGAGGACGCTTAGCTCAGCTGGTTAGAGCGACTCGTTTACACCGAGTAGGTCAGGGGTTCGAATCCCTTAGCGTCCATTCTTCACGCACCCTCCGGGGATGAAGTTACCAAAATTTGAATTGCGTTATTTCAAATTAACATCAAAACTATGATAAGGATTCTTTTGGGATGTTCGTTGGTTCTTTTTGGAACCTTCATGACCATAAAATCCAATATGTTTTTTGAGTTTTTCGGAGCTGTGAAATTTGCCGAAAAATATCTCCACTCCGAGGGAGGCTCAAGGTTGTTTTACAAACTTTTCGGCATCGGTCTGATCCTCTTGGGTTTTGTGATCATCACCAATCTCTATGGCGGAGTCATCGAATGGATCGGATACAACCTCTTCGGAGCCTTTATCCCAGAACCTCCCAGCACCCCCTCATGATACGCCAGGCAGGTGGTAGATCCGCCGGCTGGCGGACTCTTAAGCAGACGGTCGATGGTTCAATACGCGCCTATAGCTCAGGTGGTAGAGCAGCTGCCTCTTAAGCAGACGGTCGAAGGTTCGAATCCTTCTGGGCGCATGGTTTTTTAAAAAAAACTTTCATTTTCTACGGGCCCGTAGTTCATCTGGTAGAATGCCTGCTTTGCAAGCAGGAGGTAAGCGGTTCGAGTCCGCTCGGGTCCACAACGTATTTTGTCCAGTGTTTATAACGGTTATTTTTTGCTACCATAGTTCGTATTGGGACTTTATGCTTTTAGTAAAAACAAAAATTAAATCTAGTGAGATCGCTGGCGTAGGTCTTTTTGCCGATGAGTTCATTCCGAAAGGAACTTATATATGGAGATTCAAGAACCCGTAAGGAGTTTCTTTATGACCTACGCCTATCAAAATCCGCAAACTATGAACTATGTACTTTGTGCAGACGATGCTCGCTTTTTCAATCACGCTGATACACCGAATACTCATTGTGTAGAAGACCCAGAAGATGAAGATACAGCAAACGTTGCCTCCAGAGATATTCAAGCTGGTGAAGAGCTTAACGTTGACTACCGCGAGTTTGATACCCACCCATTTTATGGCTTTGATAAGCCATAAATGATTAGATAAAAAATACTCTCATTTCAGCCTGAAGTTCAGCCCACAGTTTCAGTTCGTCACTAAGGAGTTCCAACTGAACCCAATGTAGTGCACCATTCCCGCTTTGCGGGACTAGATCCTAGTAACCAGATTCTAGAATCTCGATTCTCGTGTTTTGTATCATGAGTTCCACCGAAAAGGTGGAATTTTTTTGCGCGAAAATCGACCTTACTGGGATAAGTATTCTATTGAAACAATGCTACAAGAAAAATTTGAGCGAAATATATTTTATTTCCCTGCTAACGTTTATTGGTTGTGGAAGTGTTTGAACATATTTATTTTTTTTAGCGTTTCATTTTTATTTCCAATTTTCTTTTTTTATAAAAAATATTTCTTCGCTTACTCTCACATCATAAAAAAATATTTCTAGCCTCTCCACTCTTGACACAATTATTTTTTTCACTTTACTTCTGTGTTATGATGACGTTATCATGATCAAAATTTTTCATGATGAAAAATAAAAAAAATAGAAAGGGGGTGAGCACCATGGCTGCAAAAAAAAGAAAAGCTTCAAAATCGAAATCCAAAAAATCTTCAAAGAAATCTTCGAAACGTAAAGCTTCAAGAAAATCAAAAAAAAGATAGTAAATCTTTGAAAGCGGAGCTCCGAAAACAAAAATAAAACGAATAAACAGGGCAAAATGCCCTGTTTATTCGTTTTATATCGCGAAAAAAATTTTACAAAAAATTCCCCTGCATCATCTTTTTTTTCTCTCGCGCGAGCGCGGAAATCGTCCCGTAAATGCCGTCATATCCGGCCTTGACGCTCACTTTCCCGGTCCGCATATTTTCTATCGCTTTCGCGATATCGCCATCAATCAAACGAGATATGTCTTCCAGATTCGCGTCAATGAGCACAAAAAATTCCGGCCCGACATTTCTGAGGATTTGAAAGTATTGCGAAACGACCGTTTTCGATTTTTTATTTTTTCCCACGCATTCCGCTATCATCTCATGCAATGGAATGATGCATTTATACGGATTCGCCCAAGGGCTTTTTTCTCCGGCCTTCCGGGTGGACAATACATCCACGCGACTCATAACCCCGACGGTAATCGATTTCTTGCACGACGGGCACAAACCCCCGTTTTTTTTCGTCGCTTCCGAAGTCAACGCTACCTTGCACGGGGCGTGGCCATCCATGTGATATTTCCCCTCCTCGGGAAAAAACTCGATCGTATAAGGAAACTTTTCCTTGCGTTTGTTTTTGAGAATATCGCGTATCTCGGCATATTCGAATCTTTCAATCTCAAAAACATTGGCTTCCCTTCCCAAGTTCTGCGGAGAATGCGCATCGGAATTGGACACCAGCATGACATTGTCCAGGTTGCCCACGCGCCAATTCATCGACGGATCGGAGGACAAACCGGTTTCAACCGCGTAAATGTGGGGGGTCATGTCTTCAAAACACTCTTCGATGCTGTCAAACCCCGATTTTGACCCAAACATCGCAAACCACGGCGTCCAGATATGCGCGGGAATGATCAAGCACCGTTCATCGATTTCCAAACACAACTCGGCCAAATTTCGCACATCCAGTCCCAATATCGGTCGGCCGTCATGTTTGAGATTGCCGACGGTATCGAGTCTGACGTTGATCTTTCCTGCCACTTCCATGCTTGGTGCGACGATCACGGTATGGATGCGACGCGCACGACCGTTTTTTTTGTAAATCGACGAAATCTCGGTGGCAAAAATGAACCGCACTTCCTTATCATGAGGCAATCTCCCACCGATAACATCTTGGGGACGCAAACGTTGCACGTTTTTTTTCAGCGAATACATGCCACTCGATGTTTCTTCAAGCTTGTGCCGCAATTCCGCAAACCATACCGGATGCGTGAAATCCGCCACCGAACAAATGTCGATGCCTTTCAGCTTGCACCACAGCTCAAAGTGCTCCAGGTCGGAATCTTTGGACGTGGCCCTTGCGAATTTCGAATGGATGTGGAAATCAACGATTACTTGAGGCATAAAATTGATGCTCTCACTTTTCGCCAAAGATGTTCACTTCGACAACACCTCTCCGTTCATGACGCTGAAATACTTGAGTTTATGTACAAAAATTGACAAACCCGTCACGATAGTACTAATCTAAATATGTTCTTTTTTTTCACTTTCTTCCTCCAGCGATTATTTATGTAGTCCATCCCTCCCAAAAAGGATGATTCATCGCTGGAGTTTTTTTTTGAGTTTCATTTGGCAAAGCGCTCGGCAAGTCGTAACTCTTCGGGCGTATTCACTCCAATGGCTTCGATGTGATCGTCCATGGGAATGGCAATAACCTTCTTTTTTTGTTGCAATGCCATTTTTACGAGGTCGGTGAGGTAATATTCCCGTGAAACATTATCATTGCCCAGCCCTTCAATGTTTGCCCAAAGCCAAGCCGCATCAAAGCAAAAAAAAGCCGGATTCACCTCCAAAATTTTTCTTTCTTCTTCCGTGGCATCCTTGTATTCCACGATGCTTTCGACATCGCCGTTAGCATTTCTTTTAATCCTTCCAAACTTTTCAAAAACGGCACGAAAATCATCGAAATCCGGCAGCACGATGGTCATCATGGTCAGCGTGGCAGAAAACTTTTCATGAGTGGAGACAAGCTTTTCAATCGTTTTCAGAGAAACAAAAGGATGATCACCGTACAATACGACAACATTCGAATGCATGGGGGCATGCTTCGTGACATATTCTTTTGCCATTGCCACCGCATGTCCGGTACCAAGCTGCTCTCGTTGATCAATGCAAACATAATCATCGCATACCTTCCGAATCATATCTCCCTTTTCTCCCACGATGATGATTGGTTTGAAATCTGTGCAAAAAGGTTTGATGTTTTCAAGCAATCGCAAAAGAATGGGCTTTCCTGCCACCGGAATAAGCGGCTTGGGCAGCTTCTCATGCTGCATCCTCTTCCCTTTTCCAGCGGCTAAAATAATTATTTGCGTCATATCTTTTTTAAAATCAACCGTCTATTCAACAGTATCCGGCGTATTATGATTCTTTTTTCAATGCTTCCAGTCCGGGTAATTCCTTTCCTGCAAGGAAATCCAAACTCGCGCTTCCCCCGGTGGAGACGTGATCAAATCTTTCGATGAGATGCTCCCGCTCCAAAGCTCGTAAAGTGTCGCCGCCGCATGCCATAGTGAATGCCGATGAACGAAGAATGCATTCCGCGATCTCCTTCGTGCCGCGATGAAAAGGTTTCATTTCAAAATACCCGAGCGGTCCGGCCCAAAAAACACTGGCCGCTTTTTGAACGATCTTACAGTAATTTTCAATGGTTTTCGGGCCGATATCAAAAATGGCGTCGTTTTTCCCGCAGGAAGCAACCGCTCCCATGCGATACGATGAACCGTCAATCGCGTTTGATGAGAGCGCATGGGCTATCTGCGCGTCCACGGGAAGCTCGAGCTTGTCGCCGAAAACCTTCATGATTTCCCACGCCAACGCTTTCGCGGACGCCTCATACCGCGAAACACCGATCGAGACTCCGGACGCCGCGTGAAAAGTATTCGCCAGCGCCCCTCCCAAAAGCACCTTCTCTGCCACATCGGAAAACCCCAAAAGCGCATCCGCTTTATCCGTCACTTTCGCTCCTCCCACGATAACGATCAATGGACGTGGTGGATTCTTGCGAATTTTCTCGATATCGTCAAATTCCTTAGAAAGGAGCAGCCCGGCAAAAGAAGGCAAAAACTTTGCAATGGCCGTCACGGATGCCTGCTTCCGATGGGATACGGAAAAGCCGTCATTCACGTAGATATCCGCCAATGCCGCCAATGATCGCGCGAATGTCTCATCGTTAGTCATCTCACCGCCATAAAAACGAATGTTTTCCAAAAAAACGATGCGAGCCCTGCTTTGGCGGACGGCTTTTTGCACCGAGACGCCGACCGCCTCCGAGAGAAATTCTATCGGCACATGAATCATTTCACTGAATCTCTTCGCCACGGGTCGCAGCGAAAACTTTTCGTCGCGCTTCCCCTCCGGTCTGCCGAGATGGGAACACACGACGATTTTTGAAACCCCGCTTTGCAGAAGAAAAGCATAGGTGGGAAGAGCCGCTCGTATGCGAAAATCGCTTTCGATCACCGAAGTTTTCTCATCAAAAGGGACATTAAAATCCGAGCGAACCAAAACCACTTTCCCCGTGAGGGAAGCCTTGCGCAAGTCCGATAATGGCATAGTATAAAATGTAAGAAATCCTAGCGTTGTTTACAGATTCAGCTAGACTGAAGGTCTAGCTCAG
>CAZAJQ010000007.1:0-72970 GCA_964485795.1 uncultured Gammaproteobacteria bacterium | reverse complement strand
GAAAATTTGCTTGAAAATGTAAAGAAATGCTGGGCTTCACTATTCACGCCGCGCGCTATTTTTTATCGATTTGAGAAAGATTTACATAAACAGAAAATATCCGTCGCAGTTGTAGTTCAGAGAATGGTTGAGAGCGAAAAGTCGGGCATAGCATTTTCCGTTCATCCGGTAACGCAAGACAGAAATCAACTTATTATTGAAGCTGGTTTTGGACTCGGCGAGGCAATCGTATCAGGACAAATTACGCCAGATTCCTATGTTGTGGAAAAACAACCTCGACGGATTATTGATCAAAATATTCAATCGCAAGCGCGAGGACTTTATCGCGTCAAAAACGGCGGAAATGAATGGCGTGATATGCCGAAGGAACAAAGAGATAAGCAGGTTCTGTCTGATAGTGAAATCTTGGAACTTTCAGAAATCATTTTGGCTATTGAGAATCATTATGGTTTCCCTTGCGACATTGAGTGGGCAGCAGAAAAGGACGAATTTTATATTGTCCAAAGTAGACCAATTACAACTCTTTCACAAGATGTTGGAAAATATAGCATAGCTTCTACTGGAACAGTAGAAAAATTTCTTGCCGCACTTAAGACCCAAAAACTCGCAACACCATATTTCAACTGGAGTCCTTTTATTCTAGGAAATAGCTTCAACACAAAAAAACATTTTGCTAAATATTATCGCGAACCCATTAACTACCATGTTCTGCTTTTGGCAAAGAAAGATAAATGCATGGCTTTTATATCAGAAGGGCCACAGCCAACAACTTCACAAGATTTCTTTAAGCGATATTGGAAAAATACGGCCGAATTTGATAACAGAATGGCTGAATATGAAAAATTGTGTAGAGAAGTAGACTCGGTGTATACAAAAGTAAGTTACGATTTTATACAAAAAGAGGACTCAAGCAGGCTACTTTTAGAAATGGAGAAAATTGTAAGCACTGCTTGGACTGCAAATGCAGCTGCCTTCTTCTCGCTCTATTTCGACAAGGATTTCTGTCTCAATTTACTTCGCGCAGCTCGGTCATCAGTTACGCCCGAACGCCTCGATGTAATATGGGATACGGCGACAGCTCCCGTATGTGATTCGTTTGAGAAGAAACACAAACTCACCATACTAGATTTGTTGCAAAAAAAAGTATCGTGGAAGCAGATTGCAGAAGTATGTCAGTACTTTACTGCGACATATTATGATGTAGCTCTGCCGGAACAAGCTGAAAAATTCATCAGAGAACAATTTGAGAGTTATGCTGATAAAATAACAGTCGAAGTAGAGAAGGCGCAAAGAGAGCGTGAGGATAAGATTGAGGAGTATAGTGCATTTCTTTCAAGCTTGAATGACGAGGAACAAAAACTTGTTTCCTACATTCAGCGCATCATTGAACTCCGTGATAATCGGAAAGACATCACGGCTAAATCGTCGGTAATCATGTTCCGAGTTGCTCAACGGATGTTTCAAGATGCAAATATTCCCGACAATCTAAGGCTCTATGTCACATTTGGAGAATTACTGGAAGGAGTAGATTGGCTTACTAGAAACAAGGATGTGCTCGCAAAAAGGGCTGACGGATTTTCTATGTTTATTCCTTACGATGGTCCGATCGAGTTTGAATACGGCGGATTCGAAGAGACAAAAGAACGTCTCGAAACACTTTATCTTGCGCAACAACAAATCAAATCCACAAAATTTCAAGAGCTCAAAGGTCAAACAGCTTACGGCGGGTTTGTAAGGGGCAAGGTCAGGATTATTGAGGATGTTGCTGACGCAACGAAATTCCGCAAGGGAGAGATCCTTGTTACAGGAATGACGCGACCTGAATTTGTTCCGTTGATAGAAAAAGCAGTAGCTATTATTACGAACGAAGGTGGTATCACATGTCATGCGGCTATTGTGTCGCGGGAAATGAAAAAACCATGCATCATCGGTACAAAAGTCGCGACAAAATTACTTAGAGATGGAGACATGGTTGAAATGGATGCTACGGCAGGTATTATTAAAATGTTAAAATGAAGCGCTCATCATTGCATTAAATCGAAGAAATTTGATACGATACGCGGATATCGAATAAGCATGAAAAAACTCCTTTGTACGCGCGACGGTTTTTGAAAAAATATGAAAGCTGGGTATGAAACTCTCATTGCGGACTGGGACGATACGTTGTTTGACACCGCGAGGTTTTTGGCCGATATCGAGACGATTTTTCTCGGCCGCGGTATTGATAAAAAACGATTTGAAGAAACGTACGCGGTCGCGAAACGGGGGAATCGTTATTCCTTTGCCAAGCATGCGGAGGTTTTTACAAAACTCGGCATTGCGTTTCCCGATAATTTGCGCATTGACTTGGAAAATCTCATTTCCTCGAAATATCTTTTTCCCGACAGTCTTGTTTTTTTGAATTTCGCAAAAGATTTTTTTTCAAGACGAATCCTTCTGACGCTCGGGGATGAAGAGTTTCAAATGAAAAAAATCGGGGCGAGCGGCACTGAATCTTTTTTTTCGGAGATACGGATCGTTTCACCGGATAAAAAAGAATATTTGAAAACATTAAATCTAAAAAAGGCTGTTTTCATCAATGACAATCTCAAAGAAAATATTGAGCTGACGGCTGAATTTCCGGATATGGAGATCATATCAAAAATCAATACTCGGAAATTTTCTCTGCGAGAATATAGGCAATCGTTGATTCCTTGTTTCAGGACACTTGATGAAATAAAAAGTCATCTGCAGTCGAAAAAAAATCATCAGTAAAAAGACGTTTATGTGCGGAATCATAGGATATATCGGCCCCAAAAAAGTCTTACCCCTCCTTTTATCGGGGCTTACTCGTCTGGAATATCGCGGCTATGACAGCGCCGGCCTTGCATGGTTTGAAGACGGAGCATGTCGGCGTTTGCGAGCGGTGGGAAAGATTCAAAATCTGAAAGACAAGGTCTCGCCCGATTGCGAGATCGGCGGCATCGGAATCGCTCATACGCGGTGGGCGACGCACGGGGGAGTCACCGAAGCCAACGCTCATCCGCATTTCGGAGGCGATGGCAATCTTGCGCTCGTGCATAATGGCATCATCGAGAACTATCGCGAAATCAAAGCAAAACTCGCCGATCGCTACATGTTTTCCACCGAAACCGATTCCGAAGTGCTGGCGCATCTTATCGATTCGAAGTATCGTGGAAATCTGAAAGAAGCGGTTATCGCCGCCTTGCAAGAAGTGCGCGGTACCTATGGCTTGGCTTTGATTCACAAAAATCATCCTCGCACCATCATTGCCGCGCGGCTGGGGAGCCCGCTTGTGATCGGCATCGGGGAAAACGAATATTTTTTGGCAAGCGATCCGACCCCTATGCTTGCCTATACGAAAAAGGTTGTCTTTTTGGACGACGGAGAGCTGGCCGAAATCACGGACAGCGCTTTCGCGATTTCCAATATCGCGAATCAGCCGGTGCAAAAAAACGTTTTTGAAATCGATTGGGACGAAAAGCAGGCTCAGAAGTCTGGTTTTGCGCATTTCATGATCAAGGAGATTTTTGACCAGCCCACGGTGTTTTTGGACGCCATTCGCGGACGGGTGCACGAGGAAGACGGCACGGCCGTTTTGGGAGGTTTGAATATGACGGTGCGGGAAATGCAAAGCATCGACCGAGTCATTTTCATCGCCTGCGGAACCGCGTATTATGCTTCCATGGTTGGGAAATACGCGTTTGAAAGTCTGGCGAAAATCGCGTCCGACGTGGATATCGCGAGTGAATTTCGCTATCGCGACCCGGTGATCACGCCACGAACCTTGGTGTTTGCCGTATCGCAGTCCGGAGAAACGGCCGACACCATCGCGGCCGTGAAAGAGGCCAAGCGCAAGGGAGCGCATGTTCGCGGCATCGTAAATGTCGTGGGGTCCACTTTGACGCGTGAAACGGGCGGCGGCACCTATATTCACGCCGGTCCGGAATTGGCCGTGGCATCGACGAAAGCCTATACGAACATGATCGCGATCATGCTGCTCTATGCATTGCAATTCGGGCGCATGCGTCATCTTTCCATGAATGAAGGTCGTGCATTGATTTCCGGACTTCTCGCGATACCGGAGCTGATGAAAAAAGTTTTGGACACAAGCGATGTCATTTCGGCCGTCGCAAAAAAATACAAAGATTATGACCATTTTCTTTTTCTCGGCAAGGGAATGAATTACCCGGTGGCGCAGGAAGGATCGCTGAAATTGAAAGAAATTTCCTACATTCACAGCGAGGCCTATCCCGCTGGAGAGATGAAGCATGGCATGAACGCGCTTTTGGGTCCCCAAATGCCGGTTTTTGCGATCATGACGAAAAATTCATTGTACGAAAAAATGCGCAACAGCGTGGAAGAAGTGAAGGCCAGAAATTCTCCGGTGATCGTATTGGCGTCGGAAGGGGATGCCTATGCCGGAGAGATAGCGCAGGATGTGATTTTTGTCCCCAAGACCCATGAAATGCTTGAACCCTTGATCAATACCATCGTCGTGCAACTTTTCGCCTATCATGCGGCCGTGGCTCTCGGACGCGACGTTGACAGACCGAGAAACTTGGCAAAAAGCGTGACCGTGGAATAAAAGTATGAAAAATATCGTTGTCTTTGGCGGCGGCAACGGCGCATCGTATACCTTGCAAGACCTCAAGCATCATTTTGATCAAGTGAATATTTCGGCCGTGATTTCGTCTTTTGACTCGGGCGGATCATCGGGCATACTTCGTCACGAGATGGGAGGATTTCCCCCCGGCGATATTTTGCGCGCCATTCTTGCCTTGTCACCCTACGATCATTCACTGCTGAAGGAAATATTTTATTCTCGACGTTTTCAAGATGTCGGGAAATTATCCAAGCATAATATCGGGAATCTTTTTCTCGCTCTTGCGGAAAGATACGGTGGAGACATCATGAAGGCCGTCAATGCGATGGAGCAATCTCTCGGATGCGTCGGAAAGGTATATCCGAACGCGGTGCGAACGACGAACATCAAAGCGATTTATTCGGACGATGAAGAAGTGCTCGGTGAACACGAGATTGACGAGCCCGTCGGTGAAAGAAATCGAAACATCGTTTCGCTGGAAATGTTTCCACGCGTTTCCGCCAGGCCGGAAGTTTTGGAGGTTATCAATAATGCCGATGTTTTGATTTTTGGTCCCGGTAGTCTCTACACGAGCGTGATCGCTTCTCTTCTGCCCACTGGCATCAAAGAGGCGATTGCGGCATCATCCGCGACATTATGCGCCATTATCTCGGACGAATACGGGCTGAAAAAAGAATTCGGACCGCAAACGTTTTCGGAAACGGCGTCGGCGCTTGAAAAATATCTTCCCAAGTCTTTGGATATTATTTTCTTTAAGAGAGTGCATCAGTGCGAGGATCACGCCCTATGGGGAGAATTGCTTGACGATCGGGAGAAAATTTCGCACGCCAAGATCGTGGATTTTGATCCTTTGAAGTTTCATGAAAAGGAACGCGGGAGATTTTTGTTGGATGAATTATTTACCTTCGAATAATTTTTTTTGCGATTTATATTATCCTATGCCAAATCCGGATGTCCGATATATTTTTTCGGATTTTTTTCAAAATATTCCCGAGGAGTTTCAAGAACTTTTTTTGAGAAGCGAAAATCTTTGGGATCCCATTCGCAGGTTGGACGCGTATTGCGGGAAAAATGCGGCGAGTCAAAAGCACGATTTTGGTTCAAATGTTTTTTTTGACGGATTTGTGAGCATCGGGGAGGGGACGGCGATTGAGCCGGGCGTCGTGATCAAGGGGCCGGCGATTATCGGAAAAAATTGCGAGATACGCAGCGGCGCCTACATACGCGGAAATGTCGTTACCGGAGACGATTGCGTGATCGGGCATGGCACGGAAGCGATTCGCTCGATACTCATGAACGGGGTAAGACTCGATCATTTCAATTATGTCGGCGATTCGATCTTGGGCGCTCGCGTTCATTTCGGAGCCGGCGCGAAGGTGGCCAATCTCCGTTTTGATGAAAAAAATATTGTTGTCGACGGCACGGATACGGGAATGAAAAAACTCGGCGCCATCATCGGCGATGAAGTTCAGCTGGGAGTCAACGTGACCATCGGACCGGGATGCGTATTGCTGCCTCAATGCCGGATAGTATCGACTCCGATTATCGCGTCAAAGGTTTTTTCAAAAAAGGATTTTTTTTACCGAAATCCGATTCATTGACATTCTCAAAAACCGGAGTATCATGGACCAAATTGATTTATTCCCGCACAAAAATACCAAATACCTTGTTGCGGAATTACTTTTTTGGGGATGAGAATTTAATTTTTGGAAACGACGTGAACATATGTGCGGGTATTCTCCCAGATTATTTTTTTTAAAAAAAAGATAAAAGATCGGGAGATGTGTACGCACTTTTTTTATTTTTTTTGCTGAAGTACTGAGAACTGAGTACTGAGTTTTAAGTTCTCAGGTCATCGTTAAACATCGTAACATAATTGATTTTCCAATATTTGGCTTTGAAATTCGCTGGTCGCTGATTGATCCGAAACGGCTGAAAAATGGCATGCAATGTCGGAAATTTTGAAGTCGTTGCAGGTTTTATCAGCAATGCGTTTCAGAGAGGAAGATTGGAAAATCTTGCGTCATATGACGGGTGTACAAATCTTCGCTTCTTCGCTTTTTTTGCTTGGTTACGCGTTTATAGCTCTCGAGCATAAATTCCATGTCAATAAGGCCGCAATCGCTTTGGTGCTGGGAGCCGTGATGTGGATTACCGTGGCTCTTGTCGCGCCTCATGACTATGCCGCCTATTTGCATGAATTTTCCGGAGAAATTTTCGGTTTGGTCATATTTCTTCTCTCAGCCATGTCCTTGGTGGAGATTTTGGTGCATTATCGTTTTTTCGATCTTATCAGGATGAAGATGTATTCCTTCGGGCTTTCTCAGCAGGGACAATTTTTTCTCATTACGACCATCACGTTTTTCACTTCCGCGGTGCTGGATAATCTCACTACGACCATCGTCATGATCCAGATCGCGCGACGATTTTTCAAGGGCGAAGATTTGCTTCGAGCCGGTGCGGCCATCGTGATCGCGGCAAACGCCGGAGGGGCTTTTTCCCCGATCGGCGATGTGACGACGATCATGCTCTGGCTCGCGCACAAGTTTTCGGCCACCGAGATCATGCATTACGCATTTTTACCGGCTCTCTCGATACTTTTTACGACCATGTTTCTCTTGCGGCCAAAGAGCGTCGTCAATAAAGACGATGAGCCCCTTGAAACGGCCTGCGTGATGACCGCAAGCGAAAAATTCGTCATCGGTTCGGTTTTTGTGAGTTTTTTCCTGTCCCTTGTCATGAACGCCTTGGGGCTTCCGCCGTATATGGGGATTCTTCTTGGTTTCGGATGCGTCTGGGTGGTGATTGAGACTTTTAAAAAATTCGACGTGCAATGCAACACTCATTTGGATGCGGATATCGATAAATTCATAAAAAAGACCGACATTACGTCGCTGAAATTTTTCATCGGCATTTTGCTCGCCGTTGCCGGACTCAAGGCTTTGGGAATTTTGGATTCATTGACGCATTTCGTTTATGGAGAGAACCCGACATTGATGACATTTCTTGCGGGAAATACGGCACTCGGATTCATTTCCGCGATTTTGGACAATGTCCCTTTGACGGCCATAGCGATCGAGTCATTGAAATCGACGGATCCCAAGATTTGGTCCCTGCTCGCTTTGACGGTCGGCACTGGAGGGTCACTGCTTGTCATAGGATCCGCCGCCGGTGTCGTGGCCATGGGCATGCTGAAAGATTTGACGATGAAATCGTATTTGCGGCTTGCGAGTTTTCCCGCATTGGTAGGGTATTTGGTGGCGATTGGCGTGTGGTATGCGCAGAGTTTGTTGATATGAATTTGTAGGGGGCGGTCGCGACCGACCCCTGCAAATTTTTAAAAAAATATCCCCCGAAGATGCTCGCATCTCGGGGGAATATTACGTAATGTATTATTTTTTTTCAAGGAAAATTTTTTCACCTCTTTTTTGCAAAGAAAAGAGGTATATGTGTTTTACATTTTTTTCTTCCTGAAACGACTTTCCCATGACACAAATAATGGTTAACGCATTCGGGTATTTCCCCAATGGGAATTTTTCCAATTCTGGAAAACTTTTTTTGTATTTCAGGATAATATTGTTTATGAGGTCTTCATAGGAATGGATGATTTCTTTTAAATCGATTTTTCGATCGCTATTTTTATCGATTTTATTGAGGCAGGCTTCAGTGACAAAACTAGAATCTTTTCCGCTTGTAATTAACTGTACAAAACAAGCATTTCCATGAACGTTTTCTAGGTAATACATTTCGAGTATCAGTTTTTCGCCATTTTCGACGGCTGCTAAACGTTCCAAAGTGTCGTCTTTAAACATGACGCCGCCAACCATGAAACTGTCATAAATTGAGTATCCGTGGAGCGAACGATGAGGAAGCTCTATGTTCATTTCTTTGAGATTAGGATTTTCATGGATTTCCGGTGTCGTACAACCGACACAGAATAAAGTAAGCAAAAAAATCGCGAGTAACTGTTTTTCCATGTCAGAACTCCTTTTTTTAAAAAAAATAAATAGAACGTTTACCGAAAAACATTTTCGGTAAAACAAGGCTTTCATGAACATCTCATTCATCAAATCCTTGCATCACCGAGCGTTTTTTAATGAGAGACTGATATGAATATTCATATCAGTCTCTCATTATTATTTTGGCCCGCCACCGCTATATCCGAATCCGACCATTGGAGGGCTGGAACCTGAGTAGGTGTTTGGAATCACATCGCGTTGTGATTGGGCATGAACCTGAACTAGGTTTTTTCGTTTCTTTGCAAAGAATGTCAAAGGGGGAATTTTGTTTGACCATCTTTCTAGATGTTTATCTGGTTCCACAGAAAAAATTCTTCCGTCTAAGATGTAGCATGGGAAAGCATGGTTTGTTTTAAGTATGAATTCACCAAACCGAATCGCCATCCCTGTGTCATTATACAAAAGAAGTTTTCTCGCTTTTACGTACCCATTTATAAACTTTTCCTGAAAGTTTATATTGTTGTTCCCTTCTGGAACATATTTTGCTTCCAGCTGGGTTCCTTGTTCGATTTCTTCACAAACGATTTTTATCGTTTGCATTTCTGCATTGTCATAGTTTTTCACGGTTAATTTTATCACGTGTCTGGTATTTTCGGATGTGGTTTGAACATTATATCCCAATACCATTTTTAGTGAATTTTCTGGTTCATCTATGACTGTACTAGACACACAGGAAACCAGACTGAATAGGCAGAGCACAAGCACGAATAAGATCTTTTCCATGTCGAACTCCTTTTTTAAAAAATAAATAGAACGTTTATCGAAAAACATTTTCGGTAAAACAAGGCTTTCATGAACATCTCATTCATCAAATCCTTGCATCACCGAGCGTTTTTTGGGGAAGTTTATGATTGAAAGAACTATACATTTAATCACAAAGTATTATTTTTGTCAAATTTAGTATTTTGTGAGACTGATTCGGTTAGTAATTTTTTACTATATCTTAGCACAAAAATGGCTATAAGAGAATATTTGCTCAGCAGTAGAGTATGGACGATTATTTTTTTTCATCAGGGATGATTGATTCCATCGCTCTTAATTAATTGTCATTTTTAAAACAAAAATTGTGAAAAATATTGCTATTTATGGATAAATATGTTATAAATACCACTCCGTTAAAGTGTTTTGACGGGTATATTTCACTATTTTTTGAAAAGTTCGAAAAATGAATACACATTATGCTCTTTTTTTTCTGGTTCTCACTATGGTTTCCGGATGTGATGCATGGCTTACGGGATCTCGATTTGCGAGCTACTCCTATTACTCAGGGGACTCGGGGAGCGAAAGATACGAATCCCATGAGTTTCGAAACACGACTTACAAAGTCGGGAAGTCTGATGTTTCTGAACCTCGACATGTTCACCACTCTTCAAATCAGCCCTCAGCAAAAAATTTGTTGATTAAAAATTACCGCGAGTGTATCACGTTTCGTCCCGCGGATGGGAGAAAAATTAGAATCGTGATGGATGACGATTCCTTTGTCAGAACGACGGTCGAAAAAGTAGGAGACACGGTCATCATTGACGGCAAAGACAGCATTTTTGCAAAATCCGTGACCATCTATGTCCCATGCAGGACGGAAGTTCGGATCAATGATTGTCGGAAGATGCGAGGCATGGGGAAAATCGATGCCCATTTGCAAATTCATCATGATAATATTTCGGATTTCAATGCGGATGGACTGGAGTTTTCTACTCTTTCAATCCTGAATAAAGGAATGGGCGACGTAAAAATCACCGGATGCGCGAAAAATGTTTTTGCCAGCACTTATGGCAGCGGTGATATCCGCCTTAAAGGCAATTTTCATTGCATAGAAATTGCACATAAATCCTTCATGGGAGATATCACACTCAACGGAAGAGATGTGAGGGAAAGAAAATATTAGAAAAAATTTTAAAAGAGATGCAATGGGGGCATCTCTTTTTCTTTTGAGAAAATTTGTACGGGCGGCTCGTGTGTCATCAATAGCCTGCTGAGTCGGTAGGCGAAGGATTGGCGAGCCGTTCGCCCTCTCTTTCATTTTTGCCATTGCATTTCATTTTTCTTCATGCTATCTTTCGATGATTTCTTGAATGTCGTTTGAAATTTTTTGGCCTCTGAAGAGGTCTTTCCTTTTTTTAGGAGTCATGACATGAAAAAGCTCATGAGATGTCTTTTCATGGTGCTCGTGTTCTTATTGTTCCAATGCTTTTTGGGGTGTCCGAAGCCAAAGCCGGATCCGGCTCCCCAGCCTCCCGAATATCAGATCCCCCAATTTGGCCTTCTCATCGCCGTGGATCAGCTGCAAAAATTGACGATCATCGGTCCGGTGAAAGGATGGACCAATTCCACGAATGCGAGCACTGATCTGAGATTTTTACAGCCAAAGACGATTGTCGCATTGTATTATCCCACACGATCCGAGCCGAGCAATTTGCTTGGAAAATGGGGAAATCTCACCGGTTCTGATATCGCGGACGAATTTGACGGCAGATACCGTGTCAAGTTTGAGCTTGATACGGTTCGCATCAAGTTTTGGAGCTATATCAACTCTGTGAAGCCGACCAACACCAATGATGCGACCTTTGGCGTATTTCTTGACTCGGTTGATAAGGACACCGCAGGAATATCAACGATCATCGATGAGATTAAAGCCAAAGGATATGTGATGTTGATGAGCTGCGGAGGCATAAATGGGAGTTTTCAGTGGAATTTGAGAAAAACTCATTCCTATCGCAATAATACCACCATTATTTGCGGTGATGAGTCCCTTCGCGCCAAGGATTATGTACAGTTTATCCCGGCAAACAAAGATGTCCGTTATATGATTGAAGCGGATCAGAGTACGGTCAGTACGGATGCCGAAAAACTGAGACATGAAGTGGATCTCGTGGGGTTGGTTTTGCACTACGATGCGAAAGGTTATAAAAATCTTTGGTTTTCTTTAACCAAGATATCCACGGATCGCAGTGATGTTACGACTCCTGCCATAGTCGGCAGGGATTATGGCAATGCCCTTGGCGAGCCGCTCAGCACCAATG
The DNA here is from genome assembly GCA_964485795.1 of uncultured Gammaproteobacteria bacterium. Classification (GTDB taxonomy): domain Bacteria; phylum Patescibacteriota; class Patescibacteriia; order VMEV01; family CAZAJQ01; genus CAZAJQ01. Next base: position 61,325 of record CAZAJQ010000007.1, on the reverse strand, counting down.
TGTATGCCGGCATCAAGGTGACCGACGCCGGCGGTACCGCTCAAAACGTCTTTTTCACCGAAAGAACGAAGAGCATTGTCGTGTACAACAATAATGTTTTTGACGTGAAGCTCTCATTTCCCGCGGGAAACACTTATTCGGTTTTTGATATCGGCGGCAAAATCATTTCCGCGGGGACTGAGCGAACTGTTCCGGCGGAGAGGTGGTCAATAATTTTAAAATAAAAAAATCTTTCTCAAAGAGATGCCCTTAAAAAGCATCTCTTCATTTTTTTTCGATACGGGCGGCTCGCGAGCCACTCGCTTCCTCTGGCTCCCCGCATATATGCTTTTTTTGCTCATGAAAGCCATTTTCCTATTTTCCTATGGTTTAATGAGTTCCCCTTGCATTTTTTCTATAACAAAAAAGGGCGATCATTGTTGATTGCCCTTGATTTTTTTTTAAAAGGAGCTTCTTTCGCAGTCGTATTTTCTCATCCCTTCACAAAGGGAATCTCCTCCCAGTCTCTTTTCCTTCGGATGCGCAGATTCTTCTCAAAAATCGTTTCGAGTACGCTTGCATCCACGCCTCGTTCCCGAAACGAGGCGAGTATCGCGATCAAGTCTTTTGGAAAGCATTTTCCGCCGAAACCCCGTTCCTTTGTTACCGTAAGATGCGACGAGCCGATGCGTTTGTCCGCCGCCACCATGTCTTTGACGGCGTTATAATCAATCTCAAAGGATTCGCACAGGTCATAGATCTCGTTTGCGAATATCACTTTGGTCATGAGCAAACAATTCGCCATGTATTTGCACATTTCGGCTTCCTTGGTTTTTGCGCGAAAGAGGGGAGTGTCGGGGAATTTCCGTGTATACAGATTTTCAACCCTATCGAGGATCATCTCATGTTCCGCGCCGATGACGATGCGATCGGCATGGATGAAATCGTCGAGATGATTTTTTTCCGTGAGAAATTCCGGGTTGAAACAAAAATTCGAAGAAGGGTACTTTTTGATGTAATGTTCCGTCGTCCCGGGGATAACCGTGGATTTGATGATGACGATTTTTTTTGTGCCATCGGTATATTGCGTCAGATGTTTCAAAACTTCGTCCATGATGGTGAGATCGATGGCGTCGTTTTTGTACGGCGTCGGTACGCAAACAAAAAGAAAATCACTTTCGGCAGCGACTTTTTCGAGACCTTGAGATGGTTTGAATTTGTCGTGGATCAGGATTTCATGATTTTCATCGCGAAATCCATGTTCGACAGCTTTTCCGACAAATCCATAACCGATGATTCCGAGTGTGGTGGGAGACATGTATCGTGTGTAACCGCGCTTTGGGGCGAACCTCTGTGTGTTCCCCGCGGAATGGCGGGGTGCGGATGGCACGGATGAACACAGAGGTTCATCCGTGCCATCCGCACCATTCGACGTGGATGTTGTCACCCAATCACTTTCGCCACGCGGAAGACTTCATCCACGGTGGTGATGCCTTCGAGAGCTTTCAGGAGTCCGTCCTGAATCATGGTGATCATGCCGCGAGCGGTTGAGATGTCTTGGAATTTGTATTCGGATATTTGTTGATTCAAAATCGCGGCTTCGATTTCTTTGTTCATGATCATGACTTCATAGATGCCGATACGACCCTGATAGCCGATACCATGACATTCTTTGCATCCTGCGCCTTTATAAAACTTTGCGGTGAGCAACTCTTTCATGTCTATGTGCGCGGCCGATTCCGGAGGGAGTTTTTCGAGGTTTTTTATCACTTCCGCGCGCGTTTTCGTGTCGAGATCGTCCTCGACCTTGCAATGGGGGCAAACCTTTCTGACAAGACGCTGTCCGATGATGGCGTTGAGCGCCGGTGAGAGCAGGTAGGGCTTCACACCCATGGAGAGAAAGCGTGGGATGGCTCCGGCCGCGCTGTTCGTATGCAAGGTGGAAAGCACGAGATGCCCGGTCAAGGCCGCGTTGATCGCCACGTCCGCGGTTTCCAAGTCGCGGATTTCACCGACCATGATGACATCCGGATCCTGACGCAAAATCGATCGCAATCCGTTTGCAAAATCATAATCTTTGCTGTAATCGATTTGACTTTGATTGATGCCTTCGAGTTTATACTCCACCGGATCCTCCAGCGTGATGATTTTCGTCTCCGGCGTATTGAGATTGGTGAGCATGGAGTACAGCGTGGTCGTTTTTCCCGATCCCGTGGGGCCGGTCGTGATGATCATGCCGTTTGGTTTGCTCAGTTCCTCGGAAATGTCGGTGAAGGCGCGTCCGGTGATGCCGAGGTCATGAAAATCGAGACCGGCTGCCGAAGATCGCAAAAGTCGCAGCACGATGCTTTCACCGTGCGTGGTGGGGATCACGGAAACTCGGACGTCGATTTTGTCTTCGGAGAGGAAAATGGTGAAACGTCCGTCTTGCGGCTTGGTCGTGACATTGAGTTTCAGTCCGGAGAGAAGCTTAATGCGCGAAGTGATGCGAGCCCAGAGCTCTTGGGGGAGCACGGCCGCGTCATTGAGAATGCCGTCGATGCGGTAACGAATCTTGACATCCTCGGCCTCGGCCTCCACATGCACGTCGGATGCGCGTACTTGCATGGCAAGCGAAATGAGAGCGGTGACGATGTCCGTGATGCTGACGTTTTTGATGATCTTTTGCAGGTCGGAGAGAACGTGGATTTCTTTTTTGTACTTCTCGATTTCTTTTGCCGATATTTCCACGCCTTTGAGGATTTTTTTGATTTTTGGTACGGCCTTGTAAAGCTTGATGGCTTCAAAAAAACTGTGTTCGCTGATGAGATAGATGATGAGACGCTCTATATGATATCTCTCTTTGAGATACTCGACCATTTCCGAGAGTCCCTGCACCGAAGGATCCACGACGCCGATTCGGATTTCTTCGGTGGATCGAAAAAAGGCGACGATTTTGAGTGAAAGCGCTTGATCCTGCGGGATGATGGCGATGGTGTCCGGACCGATGGGAAAGCCTTGTAAAAAGAGGTATGGAAGGTTCATGGAAGAGGCTTTTGACGCGACGACACGCTCAAAATCTTTGATTTTCATGAGTTTCATTTTTTCTGAAAGTTTTTCTTCAGCCGAACCGGTTGTGTCCGAAGTTCCTTTTTTTTTGGCGAAAAGATTTTCGATGGAGGAGATGGGCATTGATATGAAAACAATATTAAGGTTTGTCAGAGAGAAGATGGTGCTTCACAAAAAGATTCCATGCGCAGTATTCCCATACCGTCCATGCGCCAAAAAACAGGGCTCCCACGCATACCACAAGGAGGAATCCGAGTTTGGTGAGCAGATTCGTGACAAAGACGAGCTCGATGCCGGCGGCGAAGAAATACAGCACCGAAAGCGGCAAGATGACGATGACCGTGGAAACGGTGATGGCCGCAAAGAGGAAAATTTTCACAAAAGCCAAGAGAATGGAAAAAGAAAGCGTTTGAGCGAATTGCTTTTTAAAAAATATCGCCGCCAGCTTCCATGAAGCGATAAACGGATAATTTTTTACGACGGAAAAAATGAAAGCGAATAAAATGATGTAGGAGAAAAACACCAGCCATGAGATCAGCCCCAAAAGCAAGAGTATTTGCGCGTAGCGACTTGAAGCCCATTCGACGAGAATCGCTACCGCAAGCAAGGTTAAGGCCGAGACGCTATAAAAAATGACATTGATGCCCAGCGTCTTGCCGAAGGCTTGCGGCCAAGAGTCTCTCGATGCGTTTTTTGAAGTTTCGGAAAATGCGTTTCTCAAACGCAACAGGATCATGGTTTGCGAGAGTACGAGGCCAAAGAGGATTGCGACGAAAAAAAATTTAAATTCCATGCCGGAATCAAGCAAAATATTTTGAAAAAAAACAATGGTTTTTTCACGGTTGAGAAAAAAAAGCCAAGAGAAGGCCGAAAATTCCGGTATGGCGAAGAGGAGCTTGACGGGAGTGAAAATGCCGTCTATGGAATTGAGCAAAGTCGCAAACAATCCCAAAATCCAAAGCCATTTATGATGCCATGTGAAGAAAAAAGATTCTTTGAGAATATTTTTCATCGTCATGTTTTTGTTTTTTTTTTTAATTAAAAAATAAAAAGCTGTTGGAATTATGTTTTTTTTTTCGCTGGTTTGTCCATTACCCGATATGTGCCGTCAATCATCTGATTGAATTCATCTCCGTCGATGGTTTCTTTTTTCATGAGCACTTCCACGATGCGATCCATGACGGCTCTTTTTTCGGTGATGATGCGGTGAGCCGTTTTTGCGGCCGTATTGATGAGAAGCTCGATCTCTTCGTCGATGCGTTGCGAGGTCTTTTCGGAATAATCACGCTGTTCGTGAATTTCCTTACCCAAAAATATCAGCTCTTCATGCTCGCCAAAGGTTCGAGGCGGCAATACGTCCGACATGCCGTATCTGGTGACCAAGCTCATGGCGATTTGCGTGGCCTTTTGAAGATCATTGGATGCGCCGGTGGTAAAATCTTTGAAAAAAACCTTTTCCGCGGTTTGTCCTCCCAAAAGCACGGCGAGTTCATCGATGAATTCCGCCTTGCTGTGCATTTTTTTATCCTCGAGGGGAAGCTTGATCGTGTATCCCGCCGCTCTCCCGCGCGAGATGATGGAAACTTTTCTCACCGTGTCGCTGTGTTCCAGAGAATGCGCCACAAGGGCGTGCCCGGCTTCATGATAGGCGGTGATGCGTTTTTCTTTTTCCGAGAGAATATGGCTTTTTCGTTCCGGTCCGAGCATGACTTTTTCAATGCTGATGGACAGGTTGTCCTGCGTGATATGCTGCTGATTTTTCCGAGCCGTAAGAATGGCGGCTTCATTGATGAGATTCGCAAGGTCGGCACCCGAAAACCCGGGAGTCAGCTCCGCTATTTTTCGCAAATTCACGGCCTTATCCAGCGGCTTTTTGCGACTGTGCACCTTGAGGATCATTTCACGTTCATTGATGTCCGGCCTTTCAAGCACCACGCGGCGATCAAATCGACCCGGACGCAACAAAGCAGGATCAAGCACATCCGGGCGGTTGGTCGCGGCCATGACGATGACATTGGTCTTGGTGTCAAAGCCGTCCATTTCCACGAGGATTTGGTTGAGCGTTTGTTCGCGTTCATCGTGCGAGCCTCCCAATCCCGTGCCCCTTTGTCTACCCACGGCGTCGATTTCGTCGATGAAAATGATGCACGGTGAATTTTTTTTCGCCTTTTTAAACAGATCCCGCACGCGCGACGCTCCGACTCCGACGAACATTTCCACGAATTCGGATCCGGAAATCGTGAAAAACGGAACATTCGCTTCGCCGGCTACGGCCTTGGCAAGCAAAGTTTTTCCGGTTCCGGGAGGACCCATGAGCAGAACACCGCGTGGAATCGTGGCGCCAACCTTGCGGAATTTTTCGGGATTGAGAAGAAATTCGACGATTTCTTGGAGTTCTTCTTTGGCTTCTTTGGCTCCGGCCACGTCTTTGAAGGTGATTTTGTTTTTGGATTTATTGACCTGCCGAGCCGAGCTTTGGCCAAACATCATGGCGCGAGAATTGGCGCCTTGAATCTGCCGCAGCATGAACCAGACGAGCACGGCGATGAGGAAAAAAGGAATCAGGATGGGCGCCAAAGATCGCAACCAGAATCCGAATCCGGATTCTTCCTTGGTTTCGATGCGAATATTTTTGAGCTTGGTTTTGTCCACGCCGTAATTATCCGCAAGTTGCGAGAAAGTTTCGAGAGGTTCTTTGAGCGTGAAGTACTTGCTGCCATTTTCCGTCACCGCATGGATGGTATTGCCTTCCACGAGAATACTCTCCACCTTTTCATCTTCGATGCTTTGGAGGAGCTGTTGGATGGAAATTCTTTCTTCTTTTTTGCTTTCATCCGTGTAGAGGCTGAAAAAAGCCGCGATGATGAAAAATACGAGAAGAAAGGTGAAAAAATTTTTCGTCAAATTTTTTTTCATAGCGACACTATCATTCGTTCGCTCAACATGAAATTGCTGAGAAACGATGCAATAAGAGATTTTTCACGGTCTCGACATTGTAAAAAAGTATACCATGCCCCGTTGACGGGCGCACGACGTCATTCATTGCTTTTTGCAGTTTCTTCCTCCTTTGTTTCCGGAGCTGCGGACGGAGTGACGGGTTTTTCATCTTTTTCCGACGATTTTTTTTCGGATTTGAGTTTGAGAGAAAGTCCGAGACGATGATTGTGCGGTTCGATCGATATGATTCGGAATTTCAGCGTATCGTTTTCTTTGGCGATAGGTTCGGGTGATGTGATGGGTTTGTCCGAAAGCTCGGAAATATGAGCCAGTCCATGAATATCGGCATCCAGCTCGACGAAGAATCCGAAAGGGTTTACCTTGATGATCTTTCCTTCGACCATGTCTCCGACCTTGTATTTTTTTGCAAGTTCCAGCCATGGATCTTGTTGGAGTTTTTTCATGGAAAGCGATATGCGCGATCCGTCGATGCTGATGATCTTGGCTTGCACATGGTCGCCGACTTTCACCACCTGACTGGGATCTTCGATGCGTTGCCATGCGAGTTCGGAGATATGCACCAATCCTTCCAGCCCGTCGCCGAATTCCACGAAAACGCCGAAATTAATGATGCCCGTCACCTTGCCCTCGACGACATTGCCCACCTTGTATTTGGAAATCGTGCTTTGCTGTTTTTCTTCCCATGCGGCTTTTTCGGACACGATCAATTTTTCGTCCTTTTCGTCCACGTCGATCACCTTCACGTCCAGATGTTTATTGACGAGTTTATTGAGCTTTTCGAGGATTTTTACCTTGTCACCGCCTTCGACGCGGGGATAATTCTCCGGTGAAAGCTGCGATACCGGCAAAAATCCGACGATATGCCCGATTTTTGCCATCAGCCCTCCTTTGTTGGCGCTGACGATTTTGGCCTGCACGATTTTGTTTTCTTTGGAAACGTTTTCGAGGTGATCCCAAGCTTTTTGATGTCCGGCCAAGGCAAAAGACAGTTCCAATTCTCCGCGTTCGTTTTCGATGTCGATGACGGTTGCCTGCACGTCGTCGCCGACTTTCAACTCGGAGTATTCGCCGCTGGCGTCATAGAGTTCGCGACCGCGGACGATGCCCGTGGAGAGTCCGGCCAAGTCGATCAAGACTTCTTTACTGGAAATGCTGATGACTTTTCCGCGGACGATTTCGCCGATTTTTGGGACGGTGATGATCATCTTTTTTGCGATGAGATCATCCATGATTTGCAGCTGATTTTTTGGTTGAGTGTTTTCGTTCATAAAAAATAAAAAAGAGGTATTGTGAAAACCGTCTTTTTGTGTGTATGTACGGTTATATCCCTTCCCGCAGTGGAGTATGGGTGTTTCCGGCAGGAGGCGGAAACGGATATAAATCCTGCATGTGCTCGAACTATAGCGAAAAAGTCAAGGGATGGCAATATTGACAAAATCCCATAATTAAGATACAAATAATCTCTTATCGAGAATCGTGGTGATTCTCAAGAAAAAGTGCTTGTTATTTTAAAAGGAGGTTCAAAAAAATGAACCACAAAAAAGTTCTCGTTCTCGGTGCTTTTATTGTCGCCATGTGCGGGTTTTCTATCATCTCTTTTGGACAAGAGAAAAAAGAGGAGGCTTCAAAAGCATTAGTTGGGCCAGTGACAGAGGCAAAATCTGCGGGAAAAAGAGATGATGAGATGGCAGGGGAGATGCATCCATTGGTAAAAGAAATGTATGAACGCAAACATAAGATGGCAATAATTTTAATGGATGCCGTTAATAAAGGCAATATTGCCGAAATCATTGATGGAATGCGAAATTATGAAAGTCATGAATCGTTGATGCGCTCAGTGGAGCGCATAGTAAGAAATCTCAAGCTGCAGATCCAAAGTCAGCGCATACTGTTACTATCAAAAGATCCCGCGAAGCAACAAGAAGCACAGAAGCAGATACTTCATTATCGAAAGCTTTTGGTTGCATTTACAGGGTTCTCAAGAAGTGATGTGTCTTCGCAGATATTCGAGTTGAAAAATGATTCTGAGACTCAAGGGAAAACGGCAAAGCAAGGCCAATTTGCTAAAAAGGTATATTGGGTGGAAGAATTTAAATTCTTTTTTATTGCCTTCATACACCCAACAAGTAAAAAGAAAATTCTCTATTTCTTCGAAAATATTTCGAAGGAAGATTTAGAAAAGAAATTGGAAAGTATTTCTCAAAGATATACTTCTGACCTTGAATATAATTTTTTTACGAGTCAAAATTTTTTTTCTGTAAGTTACACGGAGCAGCTCAAAAAGTTTCAGGAGTCGAATTTCAATACGCCTGAAACCGGAGAGGATGCGTATCTCTACAAGAGTAGCTCCTCTCATAAAGAGGAAAAGCTGTATAGGTACAAGCTCCTTGACAAGAGTAACTCCTCTTCTGATAAGACAGAGGAGAAGTTGGAAAGTGGAGAGTAGACAAAATTACCATTTTCTAAGCACTTAAGACCATTCTGAAAAGAATGGTCTTTTTTTCATGAAAATGATGAGCCCGCGGTTCTACTGGTTTGATTGACGTAGCCATGATAGTGAGTTAACCTAAAGATAACCTTTGGATAAAATATGAATGCCATTTATGGACACCATCGTTTCTCTGAAAAATTTTCGAACAAATTTGACGAAGTACGCGGAGAATGTTTCAAAACAAACATTGAGTTTCAGCGTTTATAAAAAAAACAAACCCATGTTTCGAGTCGTACCGATCACTGAGACCGAAACGTGGGAAACCGTGGTGGATTTTACGGAGATTTATCCGCAGGGAATATCGGCAAAAAAAATACTGCAGGCTCTCAAAAAGATGAGCCGATAAGATATGTCATCGCTCGAGAAAATGCTGAAAAAGTTCAATAAAGATGAGCGGGAAGCGCTCATTTTGATTATAGAAAGGATTTTCAAGCAAGACTTTACCGGACTCGACATAAAAAAGCTCAAGGGATATCCGCATGTATTGAGAGTTCGCAGGGGGAAGATGCGAATCGTATTCACAACCATACTGGAAATCCGAATATTGATTATCGAGCGTCGGAATGATCATACCTATGCGGCTCTATAAAGGTCTTATTTTTTGGAAATTGTGAGCCCGCGGTTTTTATTGGTTTGATGGAGGATAATTGCTTGAAAAGAATTTCGTATTGTTGCTGTATTTGTTTTTTCTCCTCACCGTGAGGTGGCTCCTTGAAATCCACGCGAGCTATTGAAGCATATATTCTAAAAAAATAAAATTCCGATACAAAGGTCTCGGAATTTCAGGGTGTAATAGAATCCGCACTTGACGTCAAAAGCATATCTTTTCTCAAGGTATTAAAAAATGGGTTCCCCTGCTTACCGTCGGAACACTATCTCGCCACTCCGGACATGGTAAGCTCCCATGTTCACGAAGCTCACCCCTCTGCCCTTCGGGCATCTCCCCTTGTCCAAGGGGAGAATACATATTGCACTGATTTCCTCCCCTTGCACAAGGGGAGGTGTCGTCCGGAGCGTAGCGGAGGATGACGGAGGGGTGAGTTCCGTGAACATGGGAGCTACCGAATACTGCAAGCCCGCCCTCACCCGTTCTTCATTTGCACCCCAAAGCGTCAGCTGGGTATACTGATACAAAATGAAATTTCTATGCCTCACTCCTTCAAATACTCCCTCGACCAGATCAAGCTTCTTATCGAAAGCCTGCCTCCCACGTTTCCGGAAACGGAGAAGGAGGCGATGAAACGCGAGTATGAGAAAGTCGCCGCCGATCCGCATATCTCGCAGCAAGAAATTACGGACATGATTTTTCGATTTGGACTGCAAAGCTGGCCGTATCGCAAGGCTTTTGAGAGGATTTGGGAAGATAATTTCATTTCAAAAATGAAATCCTGCGTGAGGCAAAATTTGGACAGCCGGTACCATGCCAAGTATGAATATTGGCTGAAATTTCAGGAGGATACCTTGAGCCGTCAGAGATTGGCGCATGAAGAGTTCACTACGCATCGAGACGCTTTTCACCCCGTATTGCAATCTGATGAAACTCTCGCCATACGGGAAGCCGAATTTTCTTGCAAAAAAAAGCTTTTGGACGAGGCCGCCGCTGGCATTGGCGGAGAGTTTTCAAAAATTCATGAAGCGTATGTGGAAGATTTTCGCGCATTGAAAGAGCGGATGTTGAGTCGAGTCGAAAAGTTGCAAAAGATTGCGGAGAAAAAACCGCGCATTGCCGATGAAGCGAAGCAGACGATTGTGGAATGGAAAGAAAGTTTCAGCGTTCTTTCCAAAGATTTAACATTGGAAGAAATGGATGAGGTTTTGGAGGGTTATGAACCCCCGTAGGGGAGGCCTCTGTGTCCTTCCCAGTCTTTCCAGCGATGCGTCCATGTCCGTTCCTGAACCTGTATGTCCCAACATCCATTCATGCGTCTGCAATGTGCATGTCTCCCCATATTTTACATGCCACGGGTATTCAACCGTCTTCTCCACGCGGTTTTTCTGGGGTTTACCGGAAGGAAATTTTGTGATACGATCCCAACAATGTTTCTCAATCGAGAAAATTTTTTTTGATTTTGCCAAGTTATGATCATCACAGCCGAAAAAGGTTCGGGCATTCATATTCAGTACAAAACCGCCGCTGTGCGTCTTGAAGTCGCGGACGCAAAGACATCGGGAAATATTTTGATAGCGTCAAAAAGAGGTTTTTTTGACGCCGAAAAAAAACAAAATGACGCTTTTTACATCGATCAGCCGGGAGAATACGAGCTCATGGACGTGTTTGTCTATGGGATCGCATCGGACAATGAAGAAAACCCTGAAGATACGAATGTCATGTACAAGATTGACGCCGAAGAATTGGTGCTCTTGTATCTCGGGAGACTTTCGCATGATTTGCATACCGCTCAGCTCGAAGCTTTGGGGAATATCGACATACTCATGGTTCCGATCGACGGAGAAGGGGCGCTTCCCGTCAAGGACGTTCTTTCCTTGATAAAGGAATTGGAACCCAGAGTCATCATGCCGGTTGCCAATGGCAAGGATTTCGGTTCCGGATTGGAACAATTCTGCAAAGAAATGGGCTGCGCGGGACAAGAGAGAATTTCAAAATACAAAATAGTCAAAAAGGATTTGCAAAACGACGAAACCAAAATCGTTATTGTAAATCCCTCCTAAGGGAGTATTCGTTTTTCCATTGTTTATGTCGGACTTTCGTTCGGAAAGAAAATGGATGCTTTGGGTATTTATCGTTCTTTTTTTGGCGGTCATGTATTTCGGATGGGTGACGATTTTGAGGAAAGGCATTGAAGACCTCAAAATTCGCGAATCGGTTTCCGGCACCATCGCCAAGGATGATTTTTCCGACATGATCGGTACGCTGCAGCAAGGATTGGAGGATTTCGGAGAAGCATTGTCGGAAGAACAAAAAAAACTCGCTTCCAAAAAAAGTTATGTGTCCAAAGATCAGCTGTTTCGATTTGAATATCAGCAAGATTTCGCGATTTTCGAGCTTGATAAAGAGATTTTGATTTCACCCAAAGAGAATCTCAAGAAAAGCGATGACAGAGCCGTCGGAAATTCTTTTGTGATTCGATTTGAAAAAAATTACGACCAAGGATTGCAGTTGTATATTGACAGCCAAAAGGAAAAGTATGTTTTTGATGAAAACAAAGAAAGCGTCGCGTTTGGGAAAAACACCTATTTGAAAATGGTCTCAAAGAGGGAAGAGAAAGTATTGCGCCATTATTTTTTGGAAAGCTTGAAAGGACATGTGATCCATTTTCAAATCCCTCTCGAAGAGGGCAAAGAAAGCGATGATGAAAAATTCATATTGGAAAGTTTTTCGTGGATCGAGGAGCAGTGATGTTCCATCACTCGAGTCTAGATCCTAGTATTACTGTATTTGTATGACAAAAAAATCCAAGCCCGTTGAAACCAACAGCATCGGAAACGTCATTCCGCTTGATTTGGTTTCCGAGATGCAAAAATCGTATCTGGATTATGCCATGTCCGTTATCGTTTCGCGCGCCTTGCCGGATGTTCGCGACGGACTCAAACCCGTGCATCGCAAGATCCTTTTCGCCATGTGGAGCATGGGGCTTCGAGCCGGAGCCAAGTTTCGCAAGTCCGCCACCGTGGTGGGAGAAGTGCTCGGTAAATATCATCCCCATGGAGATTTGGCCTGTTACGAGGCCATGGTGCGCATGGCTCAGGATTTTGCCATGCGATATCCGCTCGTGAAGGGACAGGGAAACTTCGGATCCATAGACGGCGACGCTCCGGCCGCGCATCGTTATACCGAGGCCAAGCTTTCGGCCATCGCCGAGGAAATGCTTTTTGACATCGAAAAAGAAACCGTGGATTTTATTCCAAACTATGACGGTTCTTTGACGGAGCCTTCGGTATTGCCGTCCAAACTTCCAAACCTTTTGCTCAATGGCGCCGTGGGCATCGCCGTAGGCATGGCTACCAATATCCCTCCGCACAACTTGGGAGAGCTTTGCGACGGGATCATGGCTTTGCTTGATTCGGAAGACATTTCCATCGAAGAGCTCATGAAATTCATCCCCGGTCCGGATTTTCCCACCGGAGGCATCATTTACAACAAAAAAGAAATCGCCAACGCCTATGCCACGGGAAAGGGTTCCATCGTGGCGCGCGCCAAAGCCGAGATTTCGGAAAGCAAAACGGGATCCCAGATCGTCGTCACGGAAATCCCGTATCAGGTGAACAAAGCCAACCTGCTTGAAAAAATCGCTTTTTTGGTGCGCGAAAAGAAAATCGAGGGCATTCGCGATTTGCGGGATGAATCCGACAAAGACGGGCTGCGCATCGTGGTGGAGCTCAAAAAAGACAGCTATCCGAAAAAAGTCCTCAATCAGCTTTTCAAATACACTCAGCTTCAGGAAACCTTTCACTGCAATATTTTGGCGCTTGTCGACAGCATTCAGCCCAAGGTGCTCAATCTCAAAGAAATTTTGCAAGAATACATCAAACATCGTCAAAATATCGTTCGCAGACGTACGGAGTTTGATCTTACCCGCGCCAAGGATCGCGGGCATATCCTTGAAGGATTGGTGAAGGCTTTGGAAAACATTGACGCCATCATCGCGCTGATAAAAAAATCCGCCGACAAAGACGTTGCAAAGATCAATTTGATGAAAAAGTTTTCATTCACCGAAAGGCAGGCGGTCGCCATTTTGGAAATGAGGCTGCAGCAGCTCGCCAATCTCGAGCGGATGAAGCTGGAAAAAGAGCTTGAAGAGATTCGGAAATTGATCGCGTCGCTTGAATTTATTTTGAAAAATCCCAAAGAAATATTGAAAATAATCAAAAATGAACTCAAAGAACTCAAAGAAAAATTCGGAGACGAACGTCGCACAAAAATCGTTTCGCATGCGGTCAATGAATTTGGCATCAAGGATTTGATTCCAAACGAATCCACGGTTGTGCTGGTGACGCGCGACGGCTATATCAAGCGCATGCCGCCGGAGACGTTTAAGACGCAAGCTCGCGGAGGCAAGGGTGTGATAGGACTCACCGTCAAAGAAGAAGATACCGTGGATACGATTTTCACCACCATGACGCATGACGACTTGCTCTTTTTCACGAGCATGGGACGCGTGTTTCAACTTCAGGCGCATGAGATTCCCCAGTCCAGTCGCACGGCCAAGGGTCAGGCGCTCGTGAATTTTTTGCAATTGGCTCCGCTTGAAAAAGTAACGGCCGTGATCAGCGCATCCGAGCTTGAAAAGAAAAAATTTTTCATGATGGTGACGTTGCATGGAGTTTCCAAGCGCGTCGAGATTGAAGCGTTTAAAAATGTCCGAAGATCCGGCTTGATCGCCTTGAAGCTGCGTGAAAACGATCGTCTCGAATGGATCGCTCCCACATCGGGCAAGGACGAGATCATGATCATCACGGCCAAGGGGCAGTCCATACGTTGTCATGAAACCGATATGCGTTCGATGGGAAGAGTCGCTTCCGGTGTTCGAGCGATTCGACTCAAAGAAGGAGATGAGGTCGTCGGCATGGGTATGATTCCTAGCGATGACAAGGAATCAAAGCCGCAGGTGTTCATCATCTCGGAAAAAGGATACGGAAAACGCACGCCCGTCAAATATTATCGCGTTCAGTCGCGGGGCGGCTCGGGAATCAAAACGTCTCAAGTGACCGCAAAGACCGGAAAAATCGTCATGGGAAGGGTTTTGGACGGTTTTGACGGGGATATGATCATCATTTCCGAGCATGGACAGGTGATACGCGTTCCGTTTCGCTCCGTAAACGTTCTCGGCAGGCAAACGCAGGGTGTGAAATTGATGCGATTCAAAAACGCCGATGATCGCGTGGCTTCCGTGGCTTTTGTGCAAAGTTCCCCCGAAGAGACAACGTAGGCGCTGAAAAGAGTTATTCCAAAAAAATATGTATGTGGCGCCGAATAAAATTTTGGTATTGATCGCCGGCGGCGTTTTTCGCGGCAAGCATGTTTTGCACGCATTGGAAAACAAAACCGAAATATTGCACTGGTGTTCCGATATTCATGAGCTCGCGCTCATCGCCGATGTGCATTTTGAATATTGTTTTGGAGGTCATGGCAATCAGCTCGCTTTTGATATTGGGAAGACGGTTTCACAAAAAATCGCTTCGGTCTATGACATGTATGACGGTTTTGTGATCGTCTCGGGCATGGACAGTCTCGAATATCTTGCGGCGTCGTTTTCTTACGCTTTTGAAAAACTCGGGAAACCCATTGTTTTCACGGCGGCCGGTCTAGAAAGAAGAGCCTATGTCGATCCCTTGACCGACGATTATTTCGGAGAGCTTGGATTGCGAGCCAATATCATCAATGCCGTGCATGTCGGGACGCTGGACATCGGCGAGGTGGTCATGGTTTTCGGTTCACGCGTGTATCACGCGGCTCGCGGCATGCGGGAAGAGCGATCTCTTCTGGGAGATTTGCATTCCGAGCGGGACATGCCTTCTTTGCGAAAACGCGTTTCCGGAAATCCGGAAATCGCTTGGCATTTTGATGACGCCGTTTATTATCTTCGACCCTATCCCGAACCGCCTCTGGGAAAGGAGATGATGCGATTTTTTTCGGGGTTTTTCATCAATGGCGCTCCTCACGGATTGATTTCAAAAAACTTCGAAGAACGTTTGCGTGCCGCCAAGCTTCCGATCGCTTTGCATACCGAGCATTCTTTGGAAGCGCAGAGCGACGATTCGATGATATTGATGTCAGGCGTTTCAGAGCCGTCGGCGGCCGTGAAATTTTCATGGGTGCTTGGCGATACTAGGGACCCCAAGCGCATCCGCGACATGATGCTTTCGAACGTTCGCGGAGAATATCATTCGTGACAACCGCCTTGATTGAAATTGAAAATAATCACTATGAAATCGTCACCATCGGTGTTGCTGATTTCCTTTGGAAAAACCGAAGCGCAAACCGGCGCCATCAAAAAAATTTTTCAAAACGGTAAAATTTCGCATACCCATCTTCATGAGCAGATGCATGACACGAATATTTCACTTTTTTCGTGCGGTGTTTTGACGGCCGAATCCGTGACCGAGCAGGTGAGATATTCGATTGCGACGTTTTTGAGTTTGCAAAAAGACGTTTTGGTGCTGATCAAAGATTATAAAAACATCCCCCAGGATATCCTTTTCACTTCCAGACATAAAGAGCTTCAAAAGCACTTGCGGCTGGAAAAATTCGATGAAGCTTCCTTGTCGGACGTCCTCAAGAGATTTCTCAAAGATCACGGCATGGATATTTTGGGAGATCAGCGAGCGAGTATAAAATTCACGTTTCGCATCACACCCGCCATTGACCGGTATTTGAAACTGAGAGCCGAAAAATCGCATTCGACAAAGGCCGATGTGCTGCGCGATGAGATCATTTCCGCCGCCATGTACGCCGATACCGGAAACGACGCGTCAGCTTCCTCGGACTCGGCATCGTCTTGAAGGCGGGGATGTTTCGTGTATAATGGGCCTATATGGAAGAGAATATCAAAAACAAAAGAAAAAGGCCTTCAAAACGCTCCTTTACAGCGTTTCAAGTTTCGCAGACAGAAGCGAAAAACGACTCTTTGAAAGCGAATGCATGTTTTCTTTTGCCGCCGCGATTTTCATTTTACGTGGGTCTTTTTTTTGGGATTCTTGTGATGAGTTTTCTGATCGTCATGGTGTTTTCTTTCGAATTCATGAAATACCATGAGCAAAAGATCATGTCTGAAAATGTCGTGATCAATCGCTAGTTGAGTTTTTTTCATGGAAACCTTTGACTTGCATCGAGGGTTTTTTTATTCTCACTGACGTAACTTGATCAAAGCACGGAAAAAGTGCTTTTGAACTTGGAGAGGAAGAGTTTTTGTTTCGTATAAAACCAATGCGCGATTCAGGGAAAGACAGAGAAAGAGTCAAATAGGTCGTGATTCGTTGAAGCGATCGTTTCGTCGCACTGAGCATGGAGAGTTCGCATAGTGGTCGAGTGCACACGCTTGGAAAGCGTGCAGGGTGTCAAAACCCTCGAGGGTTCGAATCCCTCACTCTCCGCCAATGTTTCTTTCAGCGAAATTGAAAGATGTTGCCTCGGCGGACAGTGTCTGCCGGAAGACACGCAAAGGCGGACACGTTTCGTCATGGCGCGTTTCCACCGGAGAGGTGGTGAGTGAAATAATGATATGGATACCGACATAAAAAGCAATGCCGATCGTCTTATCCGGATTTCATCATGGAGTTGGATTCTTTGGTTTGCGCTTCCATACTTTTTTCTTGTCGTCACTTTTTTTACTCACTTCAATGCGGCCTCGGCGGTTCTCGCTGACAATCGATTTTGGGCCGCATTTTTTATCAGTGTCGTTTCTGCCATAATCGTCGTTGCCTTAACCGCTTTTTTTTCCGTTCCGGTAGCTTATTTTTTGACGTATCATAAGCTTCGCTATGCGAATATCATTGAGCCGCTTTTGATTGATATACCGCAAACGTTTCCTCCGGTGGCGATAGGCGTCATTTATTTTTTCATGTTGGGGCCTCAAGCGCCGATCAATATTGCCTTTACATTTGCAGCGGTGGTTATCGCCAAGCTGCTTGTCTCGGCGCCTTTCACCATCGGGTACACTCTCAGAAAATTTCGGGATATCCGCGATTCAAAGCTGGATTTGGTCGCGCGTTCTCTGGGTGCGGGAACCGGCGATGTCATATTCCGCATTTTGGTTCCGCTGGCTCGCCGCGACATTATCGCCGGACTCACGCTTTCTTGGGCGCGAGCCATGGGAGAATTCGGCGGGTCACTTATTTTTGCCGGAGTCATCGCTTACAAAACCGAAATATTACCCACCTATACGAACCGTGTTGTCAGTACCGACCCATTTCTCGCGCTGGCGGCCACCACCATTCTCACGGTCTTCGCCATTTTCACGATTATTGTCGTGCGTTCGCTTATAAATCGAAAATTATAAAAAATATTCACGAACTGATCGTCCGCAATCTTACGAAATCATATGATGGGGAAAATCCGATTTTCAGCGGTCTTCATATCGTCGTCCATGAGGATGAGATAGCCACCATCATGGGAAAATCAGGTTCCGGAAAAACAACTTTGCTTCTTTGCATCGTCGGATTCATCATTCCGGACGCCGGAGAGATATTGCTGGACGGAAAAAACATCACGTCCCTTTCGATTGAAAAAAGGCAGATAGCGTATATGCCGCAAGATTATGCCCTTTTTCCGCATCTGGACGTGAAAGATAATATCGCTTTCGGTTTGACGATTCGAAAAGCGGATGCTGAAACGCGACGGGAAAAAGTCGGCGAACTTTTGAAAACAGTCGAGCTTCCATCGGAGATTGCCGACCGAAATGTCGAAGATCTGTCCGGCGGCGAAAAACAGCGCGTTGCGCTTGCGAGAGCGCTTGCGATAAAACCGCGACTTTTTCTATTTGATGAGCCGCTTTCCGCGATTGATGTCGAGACAAAACAAACCGTCGGGCGTGAGCTTCGTGCGCTCATCAAAAAATTACGACTCCCCGCAATCATCATCACCCATGATCCCGACGACGCAAAAAATCTTGGAGACACCGTGTATAATCTGAAGAACGGAATTTTGGAAAAAAGAGGGAGGTAGTTTGGTTCAAAATAATATTCCCATGCCCGCATCAAGTCGATTCCAACGAGCGATAAGGTCAAACGACATTTGATTTTTTTATTTTTAAAATATGGATTATAAAGGAGTGATTATTGAAGAAAGTTTGGAAAATAAAGACATTCTCAAAGATGTCAAGATTTTAGAAACAAAGATTGAAAAAGTAACCGAGAAGCACCAAACTCCGTGGTTAAAACAATGGACTCTCCACACCGCTGAAATTTCTGAAAACCAAGCAAGGCATATCGCTGAGCGATTGAGTAAGGTTTTGGATTCCCAACACGACTGGTATGCTGATTTTAAAAATGATACTCACCATTACATCATTTTTCGCGAAAAAATTTTCTTTGTGGATAAGCGGATTAAAGAGCAATACGATGAGGCGAAGAAATACGGTATTTCTCTGGGCATACCAGAATATCAAGTTGATTTTCATCCCGAAGTGAAAGCATGGGAAAGATAGTTGGCAGGGTGAGTGTGGAGCGACCTCAAGAAAAAACTTATAAAAGAGGGTTATTCTGAAGTGTCCGGAAATATCGGACAGTTGAAGATGATCTCTCCTGGCGGTAATATTGCAGGAGAAGCGCGTAAAAAACTAGAATTAAAGAGCGGTAAGAAAGTATCAGATGGCGAGAATTATTTATCAGCGCCAAAAAAGAAGCGGAAGCCGATCGGCGTCGGTAAAAAAAAGAATTTTTTATGAAGATATACAATACTTTTTCGGGAAAAAAAGAAACGTTTCAGCCTTTGGAAAAAGGGCGTTTCAGTATGTATGTGTGCGGCATTACGCCGTATGATTCGCCGCATCTTGGAAACCTCATCACCGCATTTCGATTTTCCGTGATTCGCAAGTATCTCGAATTCAGCGGGTTGAAAGGTAGCTATGTTCAAAACATTACGGATGTGGATGATAAGATCATCGTGAAGTCAAAAGCAACGGGAAAATCCCCGTCGGAAATTTCCGAATTTTATGCGCAGGAGTTTGATCATATCCTTGAATCCCTTGAAATTCCGAAACCCGATTTCCGACCCAAGGTCAGCGAGTATATCCCTCAGATAGTCGCCTATGTCTCCGAATTGATTTCAAAGGGATTCGCGTATTCCACCGAAGCGGGAAACGTGTATTTCGACATTTCAAAAAAAAGCGATTACGGAAAATTGTCCCGCAAAAATCTTGATGAGTTGTATGCCGGCACGAGGGTGGAAACCGAAAAGGACAAAAAACATCCTTTGGATTTCGCCTTATGGAAATCCGACGATTACCATGGAGCGTCTTGGGATTCGCCGTGGGGAAAGGGACGTCCGGGATGGCATATCGAATGCTCGGTGATGAGCAACGCGTTGCTCGGATCGCATATTGATATTCACGGAGGTGGGCTGGATCTCATGTTCCCCCATCATGAAAACGAGCTTGCGCAATGCGAGGCGCACAATGACAAACCCTATGTGAATTTTTGGTTGTATTCGGGATTGCTCAATTTTCGTGGAGAGAAGATGTCAAAGTCGATCGGGAATTTGATCCTCGCCAAAGACGCCGTGAAAAAATACGGAGCCGAGCTTTTGAAATTCACGATACTCAAATATCATTATCGGTCGCCAATAGAGCTTTCGGATGCGCTTTTTTTGGAAAACATCAATTTTCTTCTCGCGCTTTATCGTCTTTTCGAACGCATCGAAACATTGCCGCATGTCACGGTCACGAAAGAAGACATGGAGCATCCGGATATCGTTGCCTTGATGTCCGGATTTCAAAAAGCCATGGATGACGATTTCCATACTCCGGGAGCATTGATAGCGCTCAAAAAAGGGATTGATGATTTTGAGAAAAAGTGGTGTGTACGCGATGAGGTCGGGGCGGCGGCTCTCTTGGCCGCATTGAGAAAACTCGGAAATGTCCTTGGGATTTTTCAGGCGAACGGTGCGGTCATGATAGACGCTCTTTTGGCCACCTATGCGCTCATACAGGGTAAAAGTCGCTTGACCGAGTATGAGATCAAAGCAAAAATTCAAGCAATGGCGGATGCGAGGAAATATGAAAAATATGATGCCTCGGATGCCATTCGAGAAGAGCTTGGAAAGCGGGGGATCAAGGTAGCGCAAAGGAAAGACGGTGAAATCGAATGGTTTTTGGATATCGCGGCCGCGATACCAAAACCATGATATACTTCCGGGTGAAAGATATCGAGTATGATTGAAAACATTGACTTTTTTTGAAATTTTCGCTATGGTTGGTTGATTTTTTTCAAAGCGAATATTCGTATGCTTTTTGTTTTTCTCAATCATCGCATTTTTGCGAAATTGTTTCATAAAAATTTTCAGCTCATCGGGACGGGAATCGCGATTTTTTTTGTATTTCTCGTGGTTATCAAAGTGGTGACCGGGCTGATTTTCCAGAGCATCGCTCCGGCGGGGAATACGGATATTTTCGTGCATCGGTACGGAAACGGACTTGCGGTAGGTCAAAGCGATGAGAAGGTAACCTTGCGGGGCATCATCATGAACACGTCTTTTGAGCTGGAGGACGATATTTTCCCGCTCAAAAACATGTACAATGCCGATGATTACAAGAAAATCGCGGATATGGGCATGAATGTCGTGCGACTCACGATGCATTACAAGTTTTTTGAAGACGATGTTGCGCCGTACAAATACAAAGATTCGGCTTGGGATTGGCTTGACAGCCATATCGGATACGCTCGAGAAAACAAGCTTTATTTGATTTTGGATATGCGGGAGGCTCAAGGAAAGAGACTCGACGCCGAAGGAAACGAGCCCGAGCTTTTTGCGGACGAAGAAATGCAAAAGCGTTTTCGAGCCTTGTGGCAGGCCATTGCGCAGCGATATGCGGGTGAGCCGGTAATCGTGGCGTATGATTTGCTCAATGAACCGGCGGTGGGAAAAGATCACAGAGACGCATGGAAAGTTCTAGCCGATAAAACCGCAAGACAAATACGCAAGGTGGATCCCAATCATCTCATCATCGTCCAAAAGCTGGCCGCTGTGATTGGCGATCATGTGGCTTCAAACGACCCGGCGATAACGCAATTTCTCATCTCGGATCCAAACGTGATGTACGATTTCCATTTTTACAAGCCTGAAGAATTCGCTTTTCAAATCAAAGGATCTCGAGACAATGGAGGCGTTTATCCCGGAGGACTTGAATTCCCGGCGGATCTCGAATATGTGGGGATTACCGATAAAAATCCCACGCTCAAAGGTTTCACTCAAGATTGGCGCTTTTATGACGGGGAAATCAAAACCATCACCGATTCGGCCGTGATTTCGGCCTATCCTCAGTTTCGATGTGAAAATACCAAGGGAACCGCATATTTCGACGCCTTTGTGATCAAAGAATACGATAAGGATCGCGTTTTCATCCGCGATATCGTGAACATGAACATCGATTCCGCGGAAGGATGGAATCATGTCAGCGAGCGAAGCGGAGTTTTTGAACTTTCCGGCTTTGGCAACAACGACGGCGCTTCACTGACGATCGGGAAAATTTCCTTGCCCGGGGCGTGGAACAATGTTTTTTTGCGCGTGCCGATTCGCACCGGATACGCTTACCAAATCAGCGGTTTCATGCGTGGGTCAAATATCACCGAGTCGTTCAACGGTTGTCGCATGGTGCTGGTCTTTGAGAAAAGCGCCGGCGATGCCAAGGTGCAAAAAAGAGACAGAGAGTATCTCGAAACCCAGCTTCGCTCCTTGGCAGAATTCGGGAAAAAGGAAAATGTTCCCATGTCGGTGAGCGAGTATGGAGCGACCCGCGACGCGTTTTCGCAAGATCGCGGCGGTCTCGTATACATGACGGACATTCTTGATCTTTTTGACGCATGGGGACTGCATGCCAGCTACGCATCCTATGAAAAACTTTTTTTTGACGATTCCGGCAATCAAAGTCCCAATACGGCGCTGATAGAATTTTTTGAGAATCGATTGAAAAAATGAATTTTCACCTCACTTTTTTGTTGTATTTGAATCTCTGATGAAAATGTCCTACCCTGTGGTAGGATATGTCATTTTTGATACCGCTTCTATGGATTCCGTGGAAGAAATCAAATCAAAACTCGATATTGTCAGCTTTATCTCGGAGTACCTTGAACTCAAAGCGGCCGGAGCCAATCACAAGGCGCGGTGTCCTTTTCATCATGAAAAATCTCCGTCTTTCATGGTGTCGCCGTCTCGACAGATCTGGCATTGTTTCGGCTGCGGAAAAGGTGGAGACGTTTTTTCTTTTTTGCAGCTGTATGAAAACATCGATTTTCCCGAAGCATTGAAATTTCTCGCCGACAAAGCGGGTGTGGTTTTGCAAAAAAAGTCTTTTGAAGATACTTCGGAAAAAAATACGCTTTTTGAGATCAATGAAAAGGCGGCGCTTTTTTTTCATGAGCTTCTCATGAAACATCCCAAGGCCGAGCATGCGAGAAACTATGCGCAAAGTCGCGGTTTGGATGAAAAGACCCTACGGGATTTTTGCGTCGGATACGCTCCGGACGGGTGGGAAGTGCTGCGAAAGTATTTCAATCGCAAAGGTATCGGCGACCAAAATTTGCAAAAGGCCGGACTTGTCGTGCCAAGCAAGCAAGGAGGGGCAGCGTATGACCGTTTTCGCAATCGCCTTATGTTTCCCATCAAGGATCATCAAGGCAATACGGTCGGTTTCACGGCTCGAGTCCTGGATCCGGAAAAAGACAAGATGGGCAAGTACATCAATACTCCGGAAACGGCCGTTTATCACAAAAGTCGTATTCTCTACGGACTTTTCGAAGGCAAAAAAGCCATACGCGAGCTCGATACGGTCGTCCTCGTCGAAGGGCAGATGGACGTCATCGCTTCGCATAAAGTCGGCTGCAAACATGTGGTGGCTTCATCGGGCACGGCTTTGACGGTCGAGCAGCTGAGTTTGCTCAAAAGGTACGCAAAAAACATTGCGTTCTGTTTTGACACCGACGGCGCGGGCATCGAGGCGCTTGATCGCGCTTTTTTGCTCGCATTGGAGCATGACCTTCATGTGAAGGTGGTCAATATTCCCGACGGCTGCGGCAAAGACGCGGATGAATGCATCCAAAAAAATCCCGATCTCTGGAAGCAAATTCTTTCCGATTCAAAGGATTATATGGAAGTTTTCATGGCAAGGCTTCTTTCGCAGCCGCGCGATAATCCGGTGCAAAAGCAGACCATTATCAGGACATTTCTTTCACTTCTGAAGCATTTTCAAAGCCGGCTGATGCAAAATCAGTATATGAGATTTTTTGCGTTTCACATGGATATTCCGGAAAATATTTTGTATGAGGAAATGCAAAGTTTGAAAGTAAAAAAAGCTCCGTCGCGTAAGACATCTGAAGCGTCTTTGGGAGAGACAAACCATGCTTTGAACTTGGAAGAAACGGTTTTGGCCTTTTATACACATCCCGCGATAGCCGGAGAGGACAATGTCTTGACGGAAGAGATGTTTTTTGATGAATCTTCAAAAAAGCTTTACAGGGCGATAAAGAAATTTTATAATGAGCCAGAGCGTAGGGATTTTGAAGCCTATTTACAAAGCGAGGATCCATCGCTTGTTTCTCGGTACCATATTATAATCCTTTTTTTTGAAAAGGAATTTTTTCATTTTCAGCCGTCAGAGCTTAAACAAGAATGGGAAAAATTAATCGCACAGATTCAAAAACGTTATTATCAACACAGGCTGATGGAAATAAAAAAAGCCATTCACCGGTCGGAACAGCCACTTTCCCATCATGACAAAATGGCGGATTTGATGAAAGATTTTGAGGACATCGCGTCCAAGATGAAGTCGCTCTCGTGATGTTTCTCATCCTTATCATCGCATTCCGGCATTGAGAAAATTCCGTAATGCCGATTCCCATCCGACCGTCGTTCAATATTTTCAATCTTTCGAATAAGAGTCATAACGATTTTTTTATGCCTTTAAAGCTTTCTTCCTTAAAGAAAAAGAGTCCAAAAAAAATAAAAGCCCTTCCGAAAGGATCGAAAAAATCAAAAGACGCAAAAAAGCCGAAAAAGACCGCGATAAAAGCGATTCCCGAAGTGCATCGGATACAGTATCCTTCGCCCGAAGCCGTCGAGAGGCTGCTGCGCGAAGGGAGATCAAGAGGGTTTGTCACGGAAACGGAAGTGCTTTACGCCTTCCCGGAGGTCGAAGAGTATGTGGATCAGTTTCGCGATTTTCTCGCGGTGCTCGAGGATAATGGCGTCTCCATCGTGGAGCCCAAGGGCGGAATTTTGGCAAGCAAGGAAGAGCATGAAAAGATTCTCTCTCCGTTTAATATCGCCATCGGAAAAGAAGGAAAAAAGTTTGACCTTTCGGAGATTTCCGCCGACTCCATTCAGATGTATTTGCGCGAAATCGGGAAGGTGCCTTTGTTGACTTCCGAAGAAGAGATCGCGCTCGCTAAGCGCAAGGAACGCGGTGAAGTCGAAGCCAAGCAAAGACTGATAGAGGCAAATCTTCGTCTGGTGGTATCCATAGCAAAAAAATTCACGGGAAAAAGTCTCTCTTTTTTGGATCTGATTCAAGAGGGCAATATCGGGCTTTTTCGAGCCGTGGAGAAGTTTGAATATCGCAAGGGATACAAATTTTCCACCTATGCCACATGGTGGATCAGGCAGGCCATCACGCGCGCCTTGGCCGATCAATCGCGAACGATTCGTATTCCGGTTCATATGGTTGAGACCATCAACAAGTTCCAGCAGGTGGAAAGACGATTGATTCAGGAGCTTGGTCGCGAGCCGCTTCCCGAAGAAATCGCGTCCGAGATGGGCGAAGACGTGGAAAAGATCCGACATATCATGAAGATTTCGCAGGACACGATTTCTCTCGAGACGCCAGTGGGCGAAGATGAGGATGATTCAAAGCTGCAAGAATTCATCGAAGATACGAAAAACACCACGCCTTCCCGATCGGCCGCTTTGCAGCTGCTCAAAGATTATGTGACGGACGTTATCAAGGATCTCTCTCCGCGGGAGCAGAAGATTTTGGAAATGCGTTTTGGTCTTATGGACGGAGTGACGCATACGCTCGAGGAAGTGGGGCAGGAGTTTGGCGTCACTCGCGAACGTATCCGCCAAATCGAAGCCAAAGCACTCGAAAAGATAGCGCAAAGCAAGGGAATTGATAAGCTGAGAGATTATTAGACGGGCGCAAGAGGTTGAGCGTCACACATCAAAAACCATTTTTTTTAAAAAAAATATTTTGTATGGAAAATGAAAAGTCTCAGCATATCATGGAATCCATGCGCTCAAAAGAATTTGTGAACAATGAAGGAGAGATCGTCTCCGGTTCCCTGAAAAAAGATATGTTGGGGTGGAAAAATGAAGATCGCGTTTTGGCGATGTCGGGAAGCGATATACGGTGTTTCGCGGTATTCGATGGTATGGGAGGAGAAGAGCATGGGGATGAGGCCGCGGAGACAACAAAATCCGTCATTCAAAACGAATTAACGAGTGAATTTGAGAAGGCTCTTGAAAATAAAATCCGTTTGTCAGATGATCCGAAAAAATTGAGAAAAATCATGGAGAATGCCTTTGAAAAAGCGCATTTGAGCATCAAGCGCGGCATGACGACGGCGACGCTTGTGGTGATGTATCCCTTTGAAGGTGGATTTCGCGCCATTACAGCCCATGTGGGAGACAGTCGGGCTTATCGTTTTCGCGAGGGGACGCTGGAGGCGCTTACTCTTGATGATAATGCTTGTACTGAAGCGATTTCTGAAAAGGCGGATACATGGAAGCTTACCGATGAAGAAAAAGAAAATGTCATCGGGCATATTCAAAGGTCATGGTCTCGCGCGAGCAACCAGGCTGAGGCTATTTCTTATGCATCGGAATATAGAAATTCCGATGTCATGAGGAAAATCGTCAAAAGTGAAAATAAAGCGGCAAGCGAGGTTCTTAAAAATTTGATGGCATATTTCCTGAACAATAGATCTTTTACCTCAGGAATCGGGCAGGGAACAGATTTTACGCTTCATTTGAAAGAGTATGACCTGAATGAAGGTGATCGGATCATGGCGTTTACGGACGGGGTGACGGATAATATGAATGATAAAGAGATAGCGAAGGTATTGACAGAGAACGGTTCGGACGAAGAAGCATTGAAGCAAATTCTTACGATGTCGCAGAAAAACAGCGAAGCAGGATGGAGAAATCCGTCGGCTTTTCGCGCCAAACCCGATGATATATCCGGAACGATGATGACGGTAAAAAAGTGATTTTTGATTTTTGAAAATGGGTATGATACATTCGTGAAATGTTCTTTGTGAGTTTCAAATAATGACATATTCCGGGGTAGCTCAGTCGGTAGAGCAGTTGGCTGTTAACCAATTGGTCGTGGGTTCGAGTCCCACCCCCGGAGCCAACGTGTATGAACCGAGCCTAAAGCTCGGTTTTCACGTTTATTCAAGCGGTTTTTCGTCGGTTCTAACCTAAGGTATTCTTTCTCAAGCGATGGATACGCTTTTTCGATCTCCGCAAGCCAGTCATTCGGTTCGATGGTGAGCTTTCCGTCCCTTATTATCGGAGTTTTTCCAATGGCGAGCAAAATTTCTTTCTTCAGTTCTAACCCTTGTTTGCCCATTTCACTGGCTTTTAAAAATGCAGAACGTGCGTAAGTGGCAAAGTTGAATGTCTTCTCAGTCAGCTCAAGCCATTTTTCAGCTCTTGTTTCGGTGGTGCGCAAGTTTTCTTTGCATTGGCCGATTTTAATTTGTAATGCGTTTTTCTCCTTGATAAAGGTTTCGTCGTCGATAAGCTGGCGGTATCTCATCTTGGTGAGTTCATCCAGCTCTTTTTGGGTTTTGGCCAAATTGCCGTGTTGCATCTCGTAAATCTTGGTGCGGTCTTCTATTTCCGTATCGTTCTTTTTGTTCAAACCTTCCAACGCCCAATCCAAAAACTCTGGCAATATCGTGTATTTCTCGATTTCTTGCTCAATGGCCACTTCCAAATCCTCAACAGGTATGCTTTTCCGTTGATCGCATTTGATTTTCATCGTTTTTCTTGTGCAGTGATAGTAGGTGTATTCTTTTATCCGCCCCGTGCTTTTAATGAGTTTCTTTTTCACTTCGGCGGTGTACAAACACCCGCAAACTCCGCATCTTATGGCTCCCGTAAATGCGAACGCTCGGGTCTTCGGGCGCGGTCTGCCCTCACGGCCAAGTAACATCTGCGCCCTGTCGTATTCCTCAAAAGTGATCATCTTTTCGTGTTGCCCCTCGTATTGCTGGCCGTTAACTTCGATGATTCCAGCGTAAAATTGATTCGTCAGAATTTTATAAATTCCGCTTCGCGACAGTGGATTACCGCCCATTCTTTTAAATTTTCTTGTGCGAAAGCCCCATTCTTCATTTACTTTTTCCAGAATTTTGGGAGGAGTGTAGTTTCCTGTAAGCATCAAGTCCCACATTTTACGAACGAGATTGAACCGTTCGGGGTCTGTGATGATGGTTTTGTTTTCTTTGTCGTTCAAATAGCCCAGAGGCGCGATTCCGTTTTGCCAGCCCTTTTCCAGTTTGCTTTGCAGTCCTCGCTTGGTGTTTTTGCTCAAATCCAGAATGTATTGGTTGGCCACACCGCTTTCCACGCTGAACAACAGGACATTATCCTCAGGGAGATATTGGCGGTCTATGGTCTGAATTGATTTTAAAACCCCTCTTTGCAGAAGCCAGCTCAATTTTCCGCTGTCTATGGGATTTCTGGAAAGGCGGTTGATTTGCCAGCACAATATTCCGCCGGCGTCGCCTTTTTCGATTCGTTCCACCATTTCGTCGAATATCGGTCGGTTGTTCGGCTTTTTGGCTGACTTGGCTTCGGTGTAAATTTTAACGACCTCAATATTCAAATCATCGGCGATTCTTTTCAAGCGATTGATTTGATCGTCAATGGATTGCACCTGACGATCCTCGCTCTCCGATGACTTTCTGGAATACAGAAAGTATTTGATTTTTGCGGTGTCTTTGGTCATTGTAATTTTTGGCTTAAATATGCCTTTGGTTGACACTTCAAACATATACGTTTTATTGAATAATATCCAGTTTTTCGGCTATCTTCGCCCACATGATTTCCAACCTTTCCCGAAGCCTTAAATAGCGCCTGAATTTCCTTGTCGGCTTGCCGTTGTAATAACGGGTTGTAGCTTCCGTCAAAGCATCCTGAATGTTGAGTTTTGTGCTTGATCCGACACGATATTTTCCGCTCTCAAATTGGGCGCGATAGGCTACATTGGCGCAATACCGACAGCCGAACAGCTTACCGACGCTGTAAATGACGCCGACTCTGCGTCCGCAATATTCGCCGTTAGTCGTTAATGGACATTCGAACCAGTAGCGCTTTCCGCCGTAATTGCAGGAAGTCGTCACAAGTTTGATTTTGTATTTCATCTCGGTCTTTTCGTTCGATTGCCCGTCCGTCACCGTGTAGTTCAGTTCAATATACCCTGAATTGTCGTCTGTCTGCGTTTGCACGGAAAAACCGATATTGCTTTGCCAATCATCCCACGTCCATTTGATTCCGCCGTTGCGCCAAGAGTCTCCCTGTGGCAGAAAGCCGTGTTTTTTCAGAAAGAAGACGCTCAAGCCGTTTGATATTTCCGCGATTTTTCTGGTCATGTTGAGTTGTTACATGCCGAAATCATTAGAGATTTTCGTCTCAAGATTAAAATCATCCGTTCCGTTTCGGTCGTCCGTTGTTTTTACCCCACCCTCGGTTACACTATTGTTTTTCCGCTTGTCGGTTCGTAAAGACGGATAAATCAGGATTTTTCTTTTGTCATTCTGGTCTGGTTCTTGAACAATCAATCCTGCCGTCTCCAACATGGGCAATATCTGCTGGCGCAATTGGTTGGTGTCGAGCATTCTGCCATAAACTTCGAAATGTTTTTGCAAAACCTCTTGTCTCGACAATCCAACCTTTTCCGCCTTTGGCAATACAGCGTTTTTGTCCGTCCAAGCCTGCAAAATAACCTCTTGATAGAGGTTGTAAATGTATGGCGGCAAATTGAGTTCCTGACTGGCCGCAATAACATTCCAAACTGCAAAAGCCTGTTCGATGTCCGCATCATTGGCCGTAATGGTCGTGCCTTTGCGGTCACGCCACCAAAGATTGATTAACGCGAATGATTTGATGAGTGATATCAATCGTTTGATATCGCGCTGATGTCTTGGTTTAAGAAGTTTGGTCTGATTAAAAAACCGTTCGATGATTTTTTGCTCTCCCGATAACTTTATTTCTTTGATGTTTTCCTGTTTGATGGCTCGTATGCGTTCTTTGAGCAGTTTTCGTTCAGGATTTTCATCAAGCCAGCTTTTATAATTTTGGGAGTCGACCTCTTTTTTAATGCTCTCCAAAATGCCTTGCCTGATTTTCTCTTGATTGATTTCGGGACTCAAAAGCAAGAAGCGAGTGGCTTCCTGTTCATCGATACGCAAACCTGCCGTGCAGAAAATCACGGACGGATAACCTCTCAGTAAAACGTTTTTTGTTTTGAGTCCGAACTTTTGCGATTTGTCCGTTATCTTGAGCATGATTTGCTTTTTATCGTGCGATAATAACGGCCTCAATCTGGCCAAAAGCTCGTTGTGCGGTTGATCGAGAAAGATAAGGATTTTGCGCGACAGATCCACCAGATAGCCCTTCATCTCTTTGTCATATTCGCCCACGTCATGGAAAAAAGCGGTCGGACTGCAATATGCGAGTTCCATAACATCATCCTCTGGGAATAGTCGTGCTATTTCGGTTGGTATATAGCTTTTGCCCGTGGACGATGGCGCATTGTAGCTGATGTTGAATTGCGCGTTTTCGGTGAAGGCTGAAAGCTGACACAAGAACGTGGCAATCTTGTTTTCCTCGTCTTGCTTGATGGTGAGTCCGAGAATCTCAAGCAGGTTTTTCGTTGTTAAAGGTTTGAATTGAGACACGTCGATTTTTTCGGGATACGGTTTGGCGTATTTGCCGAACAGGTCGTCTGGGTTGCCGTTTAGCTTTACCAAAAAATCTGTCATGTCTCCGCTGTCGCCGACCTCGGGCGGTAAAGTGATGATTTGAATTTCGCGCTTGCCGTTGTGCAATATTTTTGCCACCCTTTCCGCGCCTTTTCTCCCAGCCTCGTCATTGTCGTAGCAGATATAAATTTTCTTGTTATCACTGATTCTTTCGCACCATTCCTGTTTGAAGGTCATGGCGCCGTGTGTTGAAGTAACGGCGTTGATGTTTTTGGAAAGCAAAGCGAGCCTGTCCATTTCACCTTCGCAAATGACAAGCCGATCGCTTGAATCGTTCAAACTCTCCCAGTCGTAAATCTGAGCTTCAGCGCCTTTCGGGTAAGTGATCTTTTCATCGCCTTCGCTTGGGTCTTGTCTGAGTTTGAAGTAGCGATAAGCCCCGTTAACGTCCTTGATCGGTATGGTAATCCAGTGTTTGCCGTAAAATTCTCCCCAGCCGATCTTGTGATGGTCGATAACCTCGTCACAAACGCCCCTGTTTTTGAGATACAGGCGGATGTGGTCTGGAAGTGCCATAACGGCCGACTCGACCGAACGGGCGTCAAATTTCGGCTTACGTTGCGAAACGCGGTTGAACGTTTCGTTGTTAATGGCAATATCTTGCAAATCATCGCCCAAGCGTTTGGCAAGTGTGATCAGATTGCCTCTTTCTCCACATTTCTTGCATTCGTATTGTCCCGTTTCGGCGTTGAGGTACAAATGCGCCTCATTGCCCTTACTGTCCTTGTCACAGTCGTTAAAAAGACAGCAGACGATCAGCTCTTTTCCGCTTTCCCTGTAAGCGATTCCTTTTGAGGTCAGATATTCTTTCGGAGCGATGGTTTCAAATTCTCGGTTCATATAATGTTTGGTTAAAATTTGTATGCGTTAAGTCGTTTGCCGTCTTGCCCGTAAAAGCTCCAAGTCCTTTTCGGTCATCGGCTTATAAATCAATTCCATGAGTCGGATGAGTTTCACGCCCTGATCCAAAGCATCCTCTCGGCAGATTTCTTTGCCAAAGCGGTTTTTGTAGAGGGTCTGAAATTTTTTGATTTGCTCGTCCGACAACATGGCTTTCGATTAAGAGCTGAAAATTTGGTTTTTGAGCCGTTTGATCTGGTTGAAATAGCTCTGCGCGTCCACGGCCGATTTGAAGTCCCAATACTTCTTGATCTCGGTTTCAATGGCTTCATCTTTTTTCAAAATGAACAGCACCTTGTTTCGCATCGCTTTGTCCAAGCCGACCAGTTCAAAATCTTGGCAAAGCAAATAAGCCACCAAACCGATGTCGTGGCTGTAAAAATAATTTTCCGCGTCGTCCAGCGGAACGTAAACGGGTTCGGAAGACGGATCGAATGTGTGTTGAGTCATATAATTTTGTTAATGGTTAAACGGCGTTTTTGCGCCATAAAAAAATAGCCTTTGATTTCAGGCTACTCTTTGGGCGTTGACTCAACGTTGAACGGTTTCCGCTCAACTATTCGATTGTCTTTTTGATGTTTTTGTTTTGGTAATCGATCATGAAAAAGTCAGCTATCTTGAAAGTCGATTTAATCTTATCGTTAAGCCTCTTGGCAGTATCATAAAGCTGGCGCCAGTCCATTTCCAATTCATCAGTTAGGGTGTCGATTTTCTCACCAACGGGTGTTCTCAGCGCAGTTTGAATCAGTCTGTATTCGAATGTGTTTTCTCCGCCAATCTTGAGGATGGTATCGCAAAAATCCCTGAACAGAACCCCCTGATTGAAGCGAAACATGGGCGTGCGCGTGTCTGCCTGTTTGTCGGACGATTTGCGTTTAAGCTCATCCAGATATTTTTGAAATTTGCCGATATCAGTCAAGTTGAATTTGTACACGTCTTGGTCTTCGCCGATTACAACATCGAAGGAGTACGGTGTTCTGAGTAACTCAACAACACCTTGCTCGTCGGCAAGTTTTTGAAAGATTTGTTTTATTTCGACCTTGGAAAGGGATTCCTCAAGTTTCGTCGGATCGATCTGCATTGGCTGTCCCTTGGGTGAAATTTCAAGGGTTTCGGCAATGGCTTGCATAACAGCCAAAACCTTATTTCCAGTTGTCATAGTCATGTTAATATCGTGTAATTTTTCGTTTGCAGATTCTTTTTTTCTGCTGTACAATAATGTTATCAAATGTTAAGTGATAAATCAATGCATACTTCAGACCAAAACGACCAAGAACTGCCCGAACTTCTGAGCCTCAAAGAGGCGTCGGAAATTTTAAAATGCCACCCCAACACCTTGAGGCAGTGGGACAGAAAAGGAATCTTGAAAGCCGTGCGTTTCGGGGAGCGCCAAGACAGACGCTATCGCAAGGAAGATATTTTGAAACTGATAAAAAAGTCTGTCTAATAATAAATTTTGATCAAATAACATGACACAAGAACAAGCCATTATAGAGCTGACAAAAACCTTTGATATAAATGCGATATACGCATACAAGGTTTTCTTGTTATCAAATAAAGATAATTTGATCGAGGACGTTTCAAAAATTATACAGTCTAAGCCAAAGCCTTTTGTTAAGTGGGTCGGTGGAAAAAGACAATTACTAAGTCAATTCAGACTACTCGGATTATATCCACCTTTCGGCTTCAATCCTCAAGAGTCAACATATTTTGAGCCGTTCGTTGGTGGTGGCGCAGTCTTTTTCGATTTACTACCCGACAATGCGGTTTTATCAGACATGAATCATGAATTGGTGACGACTTATAACGTCATAAAAAATGACGTTGAATCTTTAATTTTATCTCTGAAAAAACATCAAATCGATAAGGATTATTTCTTGAGCGTTCGCGCTTATGATGTATCGCAACTAACTGATGTTGAAATTGCATCAAGATTCATTTTCCTTAACAGGACATGTTTCAATGGTATGTATCGAGTAAACAGTAAGGGTGGTTTTAACGTTCCCTTTGGACGATACAATAATCCGCTTATTTGCGATGAGCAAAATTTAAGAAAAGTATCTGATGCT
This sequence comes from uncultured Gammaproteobacteria bacterium, assembly GCA_964485795.1. Lineage (GTDB taxonomy): Bacteria > Patescibacteriota > Patescibacteriia > VMEV01 > CAZAJQ01 > CAZAJQ01. The sequence goes on along the minus strand of CAZAJQ010000007.1, from coordinate 28,220 downwards.
TTACAGTCCGTTGAAATTAAAAAGCAAGACTACAAGGAGGTATTGAAGCACGCTCAAAAAGGCGATTTTGTTTATTTTGATCCGCCTTATTACCCAGTTAGCAGAACCGCATCATTTACTGCCTACACAAGTGAATCATTTTTGGAAAAGGAGCAGACAGAACTTAGAGATACGTTCGTTAAATTGGCTTCAAGAGGTTGCTATGTAATGCTGTCCAATTCTGATACTCCATTCATCAACGAACTTTATTCAAACCTTGACGGGATTAGACTTTCCAAAGTCTCAGCTGGAAGGGCGATAAACTCTGACGCGAGCAAGAGAGGAAAGATTTCGGAGGTTGTTATTACTAATTATTAAAACTTATGAAAAATTTCGAACAGTTAGTCGGCACTTTTAAGAGCTCAATTAAAACTTGGGATTATTTCGTAAACTGGAAAAAGGTTTTTGAAAATAAATCAGAGCTGGAAATTACTTTAAATAAACTCAATTACTTGCTCGGGAAGGAAAATCTGGAATCCGAATTTAACAAGTTATTTGCCTCAAATCCTGACATCGTGAAAGCCTTCCCAGTGCTATTGGCAGTTCGCGAAAGCAAGCTAGAAATATTTGATAAACAAGAAAGAACCACTGAGCTGTTCGACTTTACTTCAGGTAACAGTACTCCAGATAAGTATTATGAGTTTTTGGAAAAATCAGGCCTTGCGAAGTTGTTCAAAAAAGACGGCGTTAAAAACCTCGTTGATTATGTGATGGGCGTTGAGGTTGGACTTGATAGCAATGGCAGAAAGAATCGCGGAGGTACCATGATGGAGGAAATTGTTGAGCAATTTATTAAAGAATTTTGTGCAAAGCATGGGCTTGAGTATCTGGCACAAGCTCGATCCACGGCGATTTCAAATAAATGGGGAGTAATGGTTCGGGTGGATAAATCTGAACGTAGTTTCGACTTCGCAATATTCAATCCAAAAAACAAGAAGATAAAACTGTTTGAAGCTAATTTTTACAATGGAGGCGGATCAAAACTTAAAGCTGTTTGCGGTGAATTCAAGAGTCTTTTTGATGAATTGAAGGCGCAGAATATTGATTTTATTTGGGTCACTGATGGTCTCGGATGGCACACAACCAAGCGTCCTCTTGAAGAAACATACAACCATAATGAGTATGTTTTTAATCTTCAAATGCTAGAAGACGGCGTACTTGATAAATTAAGCTGGTAACTATGGGAGCAAGCAATTTTAATCCAGATAACTTTGAGCTTGAATGCACATCGGTATGGGCGTTTCCTCGCCGTGGCAACTGGGCTACTCACACATCTGATTGGAGGGGAAATTGGGCGCCAGAAGTAGTTCGTAATTTAATTTTGCGATACTCGAAGGAGGGCGATATTTTACTTGATCCTATGATTGGCGGAGGAACTACCGCTATCGAATGTAAGCTATTAAATCGCAATCTTTATTGTTCAGACATAAACGATCTGGCTATTGAGCGGACGAAAAAGTGTCTGAATTTTAATGTCGACAATCAGTCTTGGCAGAAGGTTTTAAAAGCCGATGCTCGAGATTTGAAAGTCCTTCAGGATAATTCAATCGATTTTATTCTGACTCATCCGCCTTATGCGGATATTATCAAGTACAGCGAAGGAAAAATCGACGAGGATCTATCGAATATTCATAGTATTGAGTCGTTTGTTACTGAAATGGATAAAGTCGCAAAAGAGTTATTCAGAGTGCTGAAAAAAGGCAATTATTGCTCAATCCTAATGGGAGATACGCGAAGGAATAAAATGTATCAACCTTTGGCATATCGAGTTATGGAAAAGTTTTTAGGGGCAGGTTTTACTTTGAAGGAGGATATAATCAAACGTCAGTTTAATTGTAAGGCAACTGGTTTTTGGGTTAATAAATCGAGAGAGTCGAATTTCCTTTTAATAATGCATGAGCATATTTTCGTTTTTCAAAAAGTTTAATACATGGATCTAATTATTGATAAAGAATTAATAGGCAAAGGGACATCGGTGGACGGAACAATATCCGACCCTTTCACCGATGGTTTATATTTGATTGGAATAAGCAAGGAACAAGTTGAAAATTTTGGTACATTCGTTAATGATTTGTATCAGAAAATAAGAGATACCCGAAAGAAGCAAGTCACACGCAATGCTGTAACAATGCTTCAAGGTGCAATTTTTGCTATAGGAACGAACAAACAACATAATCCAGAATGGAAAGAACATTGCGCCTCGTCATTGCGCGAAATATTTCATGAATGGAGTGAAGGGCAACTTGAATCGGATTTTGTTAAGTTTTATAAAAATGAAGGTGAAAAATTAGCCTCAAATGAATCCGAAGTTTTTAAAGAATTTCGGCAACACTATCAATATTTTACAGGAATAGATCATCATAATGCGTCCACTATTCAAGGCTCATTAATAGCTTTGTTAAAAAATAATGCTTTGAAATTGGAAGATTGTTATAAAGATGACATTTTCATAGAGAGGGTAAAAACATTTTTTTCGAAATTGTCTGAAATTCAGAATTTTGCTGTAAAAAAAACTAACTCATTATGAACCAAATAGAATTACACAAATCGATCGATGAATTACTTATTCGGGAGGCGAAATCCGAAGATGTGTCTTTGGTTGCCAAAATTATTTCTACAAACACTGACGCAAAACAATATTTTTTTACTAAGTCCGATGGTAAATGGTTGATTTGGCTTTGGGATAACGGATTCCTTGATGTAATAAAGGAAAAATCGAGCAACCCGACACGATACGGCTATCGTACGCCTGAATTGAATTATCTTGTTCGAATGGCTGAAACAATGCCGAAAGAAATTGTTGATATCATGCTTTCCGTGGATACATCAAAAGATAATTTCAATCCCGAGGTGATAGACCAGTTTTTACGGATTTGCGGTTCATTGCCTGCAAACGAACTGGCGAGAATGGTTGAGAAAATCAAGACGGATAATTGGGTACAATCGATGAGCGTCTTCAATGAATGGGGCTTCGAATATGAAAAAATGTTTGAATCCTTGAAAACAAACAATGACGGCAAGAGTTTGCTAATGCTGGCCGACGCAGTGCTGGCAGTCAAAAATAAAGATGATTACAAGAAAAATTCCAACGGCTACCTTTTTGATAATCCTTTTTACTTTAAGGATTTGTCTTACACAAAAGTTTTCGAACATCTGGCTGATATTGAGGAAAAGGATGTTGCAGAAACACTAAAATTGGTCTGCGGAAAGCTTGCGGAAACGGTTAAGCTGGCGGAAGCCGATGACGATGGGATTTTTGAATACGAAGACATTTTCCATCTTTATGATACGGATTTATTCACATTGAACCTGAATCAGCAGAGACATCTTTCCGATCGTGAAAACGCTAAGGATTTAATCGCTTGCGTAAAAACACTTGGTGAAAGAGCTTTCGGCGTAAATTGCGACAAAGCCGACCATGTTAATGAACAATTTGAAAAAATCATTGTTCAGATTCCCGAAAGTCAATCGATCTGGAAGCTGAAGCTGTTTATCCTCAGTCTTTGTCCAATGGCTTTTCGAGAAAAATTGGAAGAAATGTTTTCGAGGTTGTTTGATGTAATGAAATCTGGCAAGCACTATCATGAAATCAAATCAGGAACAGAGTATAAAAAAGCTTTAAAAAAGACTTTCGGCTCACTGAGGGGAGATTATCAACGCCAATATGTAGTAAATGTTTTTGAGTATTTCGGAAAACCAAACGAAGACAAAAAAGTGGAAAGTTGGTACAAGCGCGATGGTTGGCAAATATTGTCCAGCGTATGCAAATATTTGACTGAGGATGAAAAAGAAAAATGCGAGACGGTATTCGGGAAAAGATGTGACGATAAGTTTGAACCCGAGACATCAATCGGTCATATGCGCGGAGGAGCCGTTGTTTCCAAAGGCGCCATCTCACAAGAAGAATTCGGTAAACTTGAAATATCCGTTATAGTCGAAAAATTGAAGAATGAGTGGCAACCAGCGACACTGGCAAAACAAAACTCGCATGAGGATTTTCTAAATCCATTAAATGCGGAAGGTGTGGGGTCACAATTACGCACGGATATAGCCAAAAGATTTGGTGATTATCTTGCAAAAGCAAAACTGTTTTTCCAAAGAGAGATTATCGATGAGCATTATACATACAGCTTCTTTCGAGGCGTTCAAGAAGCGATTAAAGCCGATAAAACAAACTTAAAAGCGATTGACTGGGACGAATTGATTGACAGCATGCTTGAGGTTTCCGAATCAGGTAAAACAAAATCTTTTGACGCACAAAAACGTGATCGTGAAATGTATGATGCGTGGCTTGCCAATTGGACAGGCGCACTATCCTCAATAACCGATGTTTTGCAGGAATTGCTGAATGATAATCTTGGCGAAACTATTTTGGATTTCCCAAAATATCGGGAGAAGTTGTACCTGATACATGAATTCTTGCTTTCGTATCCCGATCCCGAATTGAAGGATGAAGAGCTTGAGACTGCAAAGTCCAAAACGCGTTTAGCTGGGCAAAAAGAGGAATATTTGGTCACGGATCCGTTCACGATGGCTATTAACTCGGTGCGTGGAAGGGCTTTTCAATCCTTTGTTCTTTTTGTTTATCAGGACGGTAAAAAATTCTTAAATACCGATAAAATCAAAATTGACGCTCAAGTAAAACTCTTATACGAGAACGTCTTGAAGGCCGAAGAAACGCGCGCTTTGATGTTTATGTTTGGCCATTACCTGCCAACATTTTATTTCCGCGACCGAGATTGGATCAGTGGCTTATTGCCTCTAATCTTCCCAGAAGAATCTGAAAAACGTTATTTGTATCTTGCTTCTTGGGAGGGCTATCTTGCAAACAATTTGTACGAAGAGCTTTTCTTTGACCCCAAAATACAAGCTCTGTATGAACGAGGGCTGTCTTTGGTTGGAGATGAAGATAAAACACGAAGACATTTTAAGGAACCTGACGAGGGACTTGCTATTCACTTTGCCTTGGCCTTCATGTTCTATTGTCCAAAGTTTGGTTTTGACGATCCTTTATTCAAAAAGTTTTGGGAAAAAGGTAAAGATGTTGAAAGACAGGCTGAATTTGTCAGCTTTATAGGACGCATGTTTGTTTCTGGCGATAATGTACAAGCCAAGGAGTTGCTGGCCAAAAACGCTCAATGCAAGCAGAGATTGATTGATTTTTGGGAATGGGCGGTTACAAATCATGATGATGGCAAAATATTCGCGGATTTCGGTTTTTGGATGAATATGGATAAAAAAGTTTTTGATTCTTCATGGCTGGCTAAAATGGCCAAAAAAACTCTTGAAAAGACCACGGGATTTTTGGAATGGGATTATGCTCTTGTAAAAAGCATCGCCGAATTGGCCAAGGTCAATCCCAAGGACACCTTTGACATTGTCCGCTTACACTTGCTGGAAGGCGGTATTCGAGGCGGAAAGATGCGCTTGCCGTTTATGTACGATGATGAGTGGGTCGAAGCCTTGACGATTCTGTACTCAAATCAAGATACAAAAAATGCCACATACACTCTGATTGATTCTCTTATCCGTGAGGGGGGCAGTACGTTCTGGAAGTTCAAAAGCGTTATTGGTGAAAACAACAAATCAACATGAAACCATCATTTGGCTTAGACAAAATCAAATTCGCCACGGATCAGCCGACTTATGAGAAAGCTGTTGTTTTGTATGAATCTGGCAAAGTCACGCGGTTTGAGGAGGGAATCGGGGCATATTCGGCCGTAGTCCTCGGAACCCGTCCTTACCGTGTTTCAATCGAGGCACGGCGTTTCGGTTTGGGAAATTGCGAATGTTATCTTGGCCAACAAGACACACTCTGCAAACACATGGTTGCTTTATCTATTCATGCTGTAATGAACGGCAAAAAGTTGGCCAAGGAAGACAAGAATCGAGTCAGTAGTCCTATCTGTAGCGGTAAACGTGGAGAATTGAGCAAAGAGGGAATCTCGGAAATCAAAAAAGCCATTACCTCGGCCATGAGCCACATCAAACCTTACAATGTACCGTCTCGTCTTTGGTTTTCTTATCAAAATTCGCTTGATGAAGGGTGCGCTCGATTGGCAAAATTGGTCTCTGACTTGCCTGTAAGCGTTCAAACTGCTGAATTACTCGTTGATTTGCTGTTACGTTTGGATAAAAAGTTGTGTACGGGAGGCGTCGATGATTCTAATGGCACAGTCGGCGGATTCATCGAGGAGGTTGTTTTAATGCTTCAGGAATACGCAAAACTCGATAACAAGTGTGTTAGGGTGTTTGAAAAACTATGCGGTAAAGAGACTTGTTTCGGTTGGGAGGAGTCTTTGGTGAAAATCGTTGATGAAGGCTTAAGTTGAAACAATAGTGAGTCACGGGGTAGGGTAAATCCTTATTTCGTGGCGAAAGCGCTTAAATCTGGGATATAAACGTATTCAGTTTGTTGCTGGAAGATGGTTCTGACGTTGTCCACGATTCGGAGTGAAGTAGAGTTCGCCAGCGGGCGAACACACTTCACTCCATGGAGGGTGTTCGTCTGAGTCATGCGAAGTCGGCATGTTCTCCTTCATTCGAGTAGAGATGAACGAAGTTTTGAAGAGCTTCGTTTTTCTTTTTACCTCCAAACAACAAATAATTTGACGACATAATGTTGAAGCAAAAAAAGATAAAGTAAATTTACCGTTACGATCATGACATCCTCTTCTTCGCGCTTCCGTGAAAGTGATATACTACCTTTCAAGGTACGTGCGCCAAAGGTGGAAAATTAATGGAAACAGTATTTTGAATCCAACGCTCATGAATTGGATTTTGAGGGTTGCTGTCGCCGGAGAATTCTTCGGTCATGGTGTTTTTGCCATGCAAGGCAAAAAGGAATGGATTGAATGGTTTTATACCTTTGGGATTTCGGATGCAAGAGTTGCAACCCAATTTTTATTTATCATCGGACTCAGCGACGTCGTTTTTGCTGTTTTGCTTTTGATAAAACCATGGCGTCCTGCGGTGTTGTGGATGATTTTCTGGGGATTTTTTACTGCACTCTTAAGACCGATTGTTGGTTTGTCGATTTGGGATTTTGTCGAACGTTGGGCCAATTGGGGAGCGCCATTGGCCTTGTATTGGCTGCTATGGCCGCCAGTGAAACTCAATCGAAAGAAAAGGAATTGATAAAACGCCGTAGAAACAATAGAGCGAGAGTAAAAAAACCGCATTGACGCGGTTTTTTCGTTTCGCCGTGAATGCTCATCGTCTAGCCACCGAGTGCGCATCCGGTTTTTTCTGCGAGCACATCGAGCGTCTGCGCTCCCACGAGCATTGATCCGTCGGAAAATTCCCAGGTGGGGTATCCGGTGATTGATTTGTCGGAGCAGAGGCGAAGCTGCTTTGTCCCTTCAATGGCGTTGCATTCGATGAAACGGAGATCTTCGTCTCCGTCGGTGAAAAGATTCTTCTGGATTTGGCATGGTTCGCAGTAAAGTGTTCCGTACATTGTGACGCCTTTGCTTCGCAAACATGATGCGAACGAGGCTTTCCATATTTTCAGCGTTTCGATCGAATTTTGAATCAAGGTTTCGTATTCGCGGTTCCACATTTCTTCGGGAACTTCGGTTTTAACGATGTAGAGAAGATGGTTTTCTGCCAAGAGAAATACCAAACCATGAAAGGTTGAGTTTTCACGTGTTTCCGACGTTTGCAATTCGAGAGTATGGTAAGCGCCTTGGGAGAGCTTTCGAGTTTTTTCGGAAGTGACGTCGATGTTTTTGTCGAAAAATAAATTTTTTTTGTAATTTTCAAAAATCTCCCAATCATTTTTTTCGGAACATGATTCGCATGGAACGGTCGAGACATTCATTTCCGGATAAAAAGGTTCGTTATGTAATCGGCCGTATTCCGAACCTCGGAAGATAAATGCGGTATCTGTTTTTCCGGTCATGTCGACGGATGTCCACCCCAAGGGCGGGTGAACGCTGACATGAAATCCGTCGTTTACGCGGGGAAGGATTTCGAGCCGGGGTTTGACGGGCACTTCTTTTTTCAAAGGTCCGAATGAAGAAGCGTAAAAATTCGCGATCGGTTTTTCAAATCTTTCGAAACCGATGCTTTCTATCGGCATGATGATGAGTCCCAAAGAGCAGAGAATCATTCCCGAAAACGCCTTTATGCGTCGCCGTGATCGAATCCCGTCATGATGGGCGATGAGCGAATAGATCTGTAATCCGGCCCCCAAAATCGGGTTGACCATCCATGCGGGAAAAGCGACAATGCCAAATATCAATGATTTTTTTGCTTGTTTTTCCGGATGATTTTCCGGAAGCGAAGTCCGGTGTTCATTTTTTCCTTGCAGGCGAATGAAAAAGAACCGTAAAAATTTCGGCAGGTTTGAAAGAAAAAACACAACGAGCGCGATCAAGCCCCATATTCCGCCACTGTAAAAAATTTGCACCGAGGTCGGAACCGTTTCTTGCAAGTCGGAAACGAGGAGAAAAGGCGTTCCGTTTCGCGTTTGAACCGTCCCTTGTATGGCGACGATATGCTGATCGTTTTTGAACCCGTTCATGTTTTGACAATCGGCGGTATCGAGAGGAAGGATGTAAATGCCGTCCTTGAGATACCATGCCTCGCCGCTTTTGGAGTAGCGAAGCTCGCCTGTCATGGAAACAGCGCGAAAATTCAAGGTATCGGCTTGAAAATAAATATCAGAAAGATTGATTCTTTGCGCATTATTCTTGTTCGTTACGTTTCCGCATATTGCGCGTTGTCCGTACCAGAGGCTTGATTGTGTTAGCCAGTATAGATTGGGGCTCAAGACAAGGAGAGCGATCAATACGATCAATGCAGCCGGTATGACCGTTCTTTTATATGACTTTTTTATTTTTTCTTTCACAGGATTGAAAAATATTTGATATTGGAATGAATGGAGATGCTAGCAATTTTTATCGTATCGGATGCTTTTTTCGACATCGATTCCTTGCGGATCGTTAAAAAAAATTTCGATGACTTGCGGATCATCGCTGACGCGAAACTTCGTGAAGGTGTACACCCATTGTGTGGATTCCGGGTCGCCTTCTTCGCGGCGGCAGCCACTGCTCGGGGTTATCGTCCAGCTTCCGCAGTCGGGCCCGTCGCTGTAATGCGAATTAAAAGTCGTTCCCACCGGGCCGCTGGCTCGGCCGATCACTTGTACTTTATCGCCGACGCATGATCGCGAAATAAGAGAAAGAGTCACTTCCGTTTTTGGGGTTGTTTCTGGTTTTTCGGCCTCCGTGACGATCATGGTAAACGTCCCGCAGTCGCTCGTTGCGCTGAGATCCAGGACGCAAACGCTGAACGTCGACGTGCCGGCGATTTTCGGAGTCCCGGAAAGTTTTCCGTTTGCGTCCAAGACGATTCCCTGCGGAGGAAAGCCGACTCCGCTGCCCAGCTGAAAATGATACGGCGGATTGCCGCCCTGACCGCCGAAATTTACGCTGAAATACACGTTCACCTGACCCGATAATCCGGCGTAATATCCGAGCAAAGTCAAAGGTGATCCCTCGGTTTCCGTCGGTAAGGGTGTAAGAGGAGTTTTCGGTTTTTGAATCGGTTTTTCAGCCGGTTTTGTGTCAACGACAATGGGCTGAGGGATTGGCGTTTTCCGATCATCCGTTTTTGCAACCGTTTTGTTGCTCACGCTGCTTTGATAACTTTGCTTTTCCAAAACTTTTGCGATTTCCAAAAGGTCGTTTTGCATTCGGCGTACGGCATCGTCAATGAGAGCGTAGTTTTTGTCCAAAAAAATCATTTGCGCTTGACGTATGGATGCTTCCAGCTTTTTGTTTGCGTCCAAAACGTCCGCATTTTCTCGGAATTCTCCCGAGTAAAGCGATTGATTATTTTCGGCGGCTTCCAGAGCGGTTTCAATAGCAAACGAAAGTTTTTCTTTTTCTTTCAAAAGTTTTTCGACATACTCCTTGTCCGACAATCGCGACAAAGTGAAAAGCATGTCAAATTCGTCGCTCATCTTTTTTTCCGATTCCAATTCCGCAAGCTCATTGCGAAGGAATATTTCTTCTCCGGTGAGATTTTCATCGACCCCATCGAGTTCGGCCAATCTTTTTCGCACCGTATTCAATCTGGCGTTTTTTGTCGCGTCGGAATAGAGATTGCCTTCTTCCCAAAAATCGATCGGAAGATGGATCGGTTCCCCGGCGTCTATGAGTTTTTCATCGAGTGTTTTTTCCAAACGTCTTCGAATATTTGCGACACGGAGGTATTCTTCGCCCCAATTTTCTTTTTTTCTGATGATATCCATCTCGGCCTGTCTCTCTGCGATGCGTTCTTTCAGATAGTCTCTTTCGGTGTTTCCGGAAAATACGCCGAAAAACATTTGCGTCATGTCTTCGCCGAAAATTTTCAAGTTATAAAAAAAAGGCCGGCTTGCCGGAGTGAGGATCTCAGTGATTTCATGATTGGCGGCTTTGGTTGCGGTCATCAAAAAAAACGTCGCGCAAGCCGTCACGGTTACCAGTACGAAACGAAATTTTATTTTCATAGAGGAAGTCTTGATGCAATAGTATCATGTATTCAAGGTGTATGGAATGCGATCGTGTATGAAGAGTTTGAATTTTTCATGATCGTCGCAGAAGTCGCATGCGCTTAATTTGGTTTTTGAAGAAAAACGCCGTAAACCTCATTTTGGAACACGAAATGAAACTTCACGAGTCGGATTCACATGTATTTTTGATTTTAAGGGATATTCCGTTCCGAAAAGTTATCATTGAAGCGCTTTTTGCGATTTGCAACTCCGAAAATCGGGCGTTATAATGTCAGGAGTGTAATTTCTTTGTTGTTTGTCATGATTTCCTCCAAAAAAAATAAAAATTTTCGTCTTTCCACATATTTTTTGATTGCTGCATTTCTGATGACCGTATGCATGGCTGTCATTTACTCGTATATTCGCGGCAATCAACTTTTTTTTGAAAAGAAAAAGCTTATTGAAGAAAGGGATAAGCTTTTCAGCCATACCTTGGCGAGAAGCATTGCGATCTATGTGCAAAATAATTCCGATGCGGTCGCAAGACTCGCCGGATCGGCGTCCCGTAGAGAATTCACATTTGATGATCTTTATCCGGTCGTGAGAAATGCGGTGGTGAACAGCAATGCGTTTTTCGCGATGAGCATCGCAGATCGCGACGGCATCATCGTCGCCGGATACAACAAGCTTGGAACCGATGAAAAAGAGCATGAAATTCGCGGTATCAATATTTCCGACCGCGATTATTATTGCGAATTATTGGCCACCAAGAAAATCGTTTTTTCGGACACCATTTACTCCAGAGTCGAGCCATTCATACCCACCGTGGCCATAGCGGTTCCGATCTTTGACGAACGGAAAGAATTCGCCGGTTTTGCCGTCGGAGGGTTATCACTTGATGCGCTGAATCACTTGGCTGAGGCCGCTTTGGGCAGCGAATTTGCGATACCCGTGGTGATCGATAAAAAAGGGAGCGTTATCGTTCATTCCAATGTTGATTTTGTGAAGGACCAAAAGCTCTTGTCCGGTTTTGAACCCGCAGAGCTTGCGTTAGCCGGGAAAGAGGGTTTTTTGGACGCTTTTATCGACACTGACGGAGTCGAAAGAAGCGCCGCTTATGCGGCGATTCCGGAGCTTGGCTGGGGAGTGTGGATTGCGCAGGATACGGCGCAATTTGCCGCGGCCAGAAAACAAGTGTTTTTTTCCACCGCGGTTTTGAGCGGCGGTTTTTTATTTGGCATTTTCATCGTTTTTTTGATTTTGTCGCGGATGTTTCTTCGACCGTTGGCGAATCTGACGGATCAGGCCATTGATAGGGTGGGTACCAATAATTTTGACGAGAAAATCGAAATTTTGCAGATCGTCAAAACCCGTGAAGTATCGGAACTTACGGAGTTGTTTAATAAGCTTATGTTGAAAATACGTGAGTCTTTTTCCCGTCAGCAGGAAAACGTGGATATGAAGACCAAATTCCTTTCCGTCACCACGCACGCTTTCCGAACGCCTCTCAATGTTTTGCAATGGAATTTATCGTCGATTTTGGAGAATATTGACGAATATCGCACCGATCAAAAAACGGTTCTTCTGGACATGTATGAGAGCACCCAACGTTTGATTTTGGGTTTTGAAAATCTTTTTACCGCTTTTGAGATCAATGAAAAAACGAATCGTTCGAATTACAAAAAAATCAATGTTCTTGCCTTGGTCGAAAATGCGATGATGAAGCTTCGCGAGCTTGCGAGAAAGGGAGACGTTTCGTTGCTTCTTGAAAGGCATGAAGATGTCGTCATCGCCGGAGATCAAGAAAAACTTCAGAGAGTTTTTGAAATCTTGCTCGCCAATGCGATTTTTTACAATCGAAAACAAGGAACCGTAACGATAAACTTTTCAAAAGAAAAAGATTTTCTCCTTCTCAGCGTTCGGGATACGGGGATAGGGATGACCAAAGAAGACAAAAAACATCTTTTTGAACCTTTTTTCCGAGGCAGACGAGCGGTTTTGAAATATACGGACGGTATCGGGTTGGGACTTTTCATCGCGAAATCCTTCATTGATTTGCACAAAGGGTCACTTGAAGTGATTTCCAAAGAATCCGAAGGAACGACCGTCATTGTCCGCCTTCCCATCAAAGTCGATTTTCCTTCTTGACCTTTCCGATTCTTAAAAAAAATCGTTCGGAGATAATCGATTTGAGCTGTATTCTATGGCACAGATTTTTCTCATTTCAACAGGCGTTGTATTGTTGGTTTTTGGAGTATCATATTTTGCGTCAAAGAGTGACTTGACATCGGATGCCGTCAATATTGTCACAAAAGAAAAAACAAGAGATACTGTCAGCAAGGAATTTAACATTCACACTCGTATGAATACATCCGTATCAACTATCGCATCCAATCTTCCTTTTGATGCCAGCTATTCGCTCAAAGCGTCGCAATCCGCCATGCAATGGAAGGCGGAAAGAATCGTGGGAAACTCCCATACCGGCACGGTCAGCATAGCGGCCGGAAAACTTTTTTCCAAAGATGAAGTTTTTGTGGACGGAGAATTTGTCATTGACATGAGCACAATTTCGGAATCAAAGGATAATCAGCAATTTCTCGGACACATCAAGTCGGCTGATTTTTTTGATGTGCAGCAGTTTCCCACGTCGCGCTTGAAGATGAAAAATATCTTGAAAAAGAGCGAAAGGGATTTTGACATCACAGCCGATCTGACGATCAAGGGGCAGACTCATGAGATAACGTTTCCCGCCGCAATGGAAAAAACCGCGACGGGTTTGAAATCAACGGCCAGCTTTTCCATCGATCGCACCAAGTGGGGGATAACCTATGATTCCGGCACCATCTTTCAGCAAATCGGCGACAAGGCCATACGCGATCTGGTTCCCTTCACGCTGAATTTGGTTTTTGAAAAAGACGCGAAATGATTCTCTTGAATGGATGTCATGAAAAAATGGAGCAATGCTGAATCCGATCGTCTTGGTGTAAACTTACGGGTCAGTCATTCGAACTTGGGAAAAAAAGAAAAAACACGGATAGAAGCAAGTCCGTGTTTTTTTGATGAAAAAAGATTATTTTACATTTTTATTTACGCTCTGTTCGATGGCCGCTTTCCATTCTTTCGAATCTCCGCCGAATGTACGATACACATTCCAGTATCTCATAAAGCTGTGAAGGGGGAATTTCTTGATTCCCTGCAATCGATTTTCGGAAAACATGGCTTCAAGGACTTTCATGCTATGAAGCCATGCATTGCTTTCGGCTTCGACGTAATAGGCTCTTTCGCGAAGAGGCTCGCCGATGATATTGTAATCTCCATTATCGAAATGTCGCACTTCGTGCGATATCGCGACGAACAATATGTCGACAAATTCGTCGCGTCGTTTTTTGTACGCATCGAGCATATCTGCCATCTGCAGCTGCATGATTTTTTGGATATTGCCGTCATCCTTTTTCATGGCGTTGGCCATCGCCAACGCTCCGGTGAGTTTTGGAGTCGCAAGGACGGTCAGGATCATGCCTCGAGCATAGCGATCGTGAAAGATGCGAACTTCCTCTTGCAGAAAGTGACAAGTGTAACGTCCGGTGTAGGATTTCAATGCCGGTCCCAGTATTTCGTTTTGAAACCAGATATACTCCGGATGCTTGCTCCAGTCTTTCTGCTGAATTTTTTTTAAACTGGAATTTGTGATCTCATCAGTTTTTTCTTCTTTTCCCGGAGAAGAAATCGGTTTTCTCTGGAGCAAGAGGAAGGTGATGGAAAGTGCGACGATAAACAGAACGGCGACGATTTTTTTCATTGTTTGAACCTTTCAAGAAAAAATGAACAAAATATATTCGGAATGATAGTAAATTAAATCAAAAAAATATAAATAAGTCAAATTTATGAATATATAGTTATGAATGACGGCTGGGTTGCAACCCGACGCCATACCATGATATGATCCCACATCATGCATAAAAGCATGTTTGTTTTTGTTTTCTCACCATCAAGCGTGAGGTTAAATCGCATGTGAGAGAGAAACATGCATTTTTTTATGGAAATACGCAATATTGCCATTATCGCCCATGTGGATCACGGTAAAACCACCATCACCGACGCTTTACTGCGTCAAACCGGTATGATATCCGACGACAATGTTTCCATGGACAGCAATGCGCTGGAGCGTGAACGCGGCATCACAATTTATGCCAAAAACGCTTCCATATTTTATAAGGATACCAAGATCAATATCGTCGATACGCCCGGTCATGCCGATTTCAGCTCGGAAGTGGAGCGCGTTTTGCGTTCCATCGATTCGGTGATTCTCGTGGTTGACGCCGCCGAAGGACCCATGCCGCAAACGCGTTTTGTCCTCAAAAAGGCCATGGAGCTGGGTCTGAATCCGCTCGTGGTCATGAACAAGATCGACAAACCTTCCGCCCGTCCCAAGGAAGCGCTTGATGAAATATTGGAACTTTTCATCGATTTGGGAGCCAATGATCGGCAGCTTGATTTCAAAGTGATATACGCCATCGGCAAGCAAGGCATCGCCAAAAAAAACTTGGAAGATGAATCTCACGACATGAGTCCGCTTCTTGATGCCATTCTCGAAAATATTCCGGCCGCGCCAAGCGATGCGAGCGAGAAACTTCGCATGCAGCCTTTCAATCTCGGATACGATAATTTCCTCGGTCGCCTCGGCATCGCTCGCATTTACGAAGGCACGGTGAAAGAAAAGCAAAAAGTGTTCATAAAAACCGCGGATGGAAAAACCAAAAGCGGCGAGATAACGAATATTTTCACGTTTCGAGGATTTCAGCGCGAAGCATTGAAGGAAGCCTATGCCGGAGACATCGTGATGGTGGCCGGTATCCCTGATCTTTCCATAGGAGAGACCATATGCGAAGACGAAAATGCCGAAAGTTTGCCGCATATCAAGATAGACGAACCCACCATTTCTCTCGGCTTGCTCGTGAACAATTCTCCGTTTTCCGGGAAAGACGGCAAATATGTGACAAACTCGAAGCTTCGGGAGCGACTCATGAAAGAGCTGGAAGTGAATGTGGGAATGAAAATCGATTTTTCCAATCCCGAGTATTACAAAGTGTTCGCGAGAGGCGAGCTTCATGTATCCGTGCTGCTTGAAAACATGCGTCGCGAAGGCTATGAAGTGCAGGTGACGTTTCCCGAAGTCATCATCAAGGAAGAAGCGGGAAAAAAACTCGAGCCTTTTGAGGAATTGACGATTTTCGTACCCGAGGCTTTGGTGGGCGGCATCATCGAAAAAATTTCGCGTAGAAAAGGGATCATGACGCAGATGAAAAACACCGACGGACAGACCCGACTGGTGTTTGAAATCCCGACTCGAGGGCTTTTGGGCTTGCGCAATGAGTTTATGGTGGATACGAGCGGAGAGGGGATCATGGCTTCACGGTTTATGGATTTCCGTCCGCATGTCGGCGAGATTGAGCGCCATAGACTCGGCGCGATGGTATCCATGGCCACCGGAAAAGCGGCCGCCTACTCGCTCGACAACCTTCAGAATCGCGGGACACTCTATGTGGGAGCCAATGAAGAGGTGTATGAAGGCATGGTGATCGGCAATGTCAGCAAGGGCATGGATATGTGGGTGAATTCCGTAAAAGGAAAACATTTGACGAACGTTCGATCGGTCGGAGAAGACGCCATTCAGCTCACGCCTCCCATGAAACTCGACATCGAAAAAGGGCTTGAGATCATGAATGAAGATGAATTGCTCGAGATCACTCCTCATTTTGTGCGCCTTCGAAAGAAAATTTTAAAGAAGCCGTGACGGTTTCTTGCGCGAAATGAGTTTTTAAAAGCGGAAAAATGAATTTTGATTTTTTTATGCATCGTTTTTATTTGCCACATTTTGAGCATAATAATTCGCAAGAGGTAAAGATACTCGATGAAAAATTTATTCATCAGATCAATCATGTCGTGAAACGGATAGAAGATGAGATCATCGTGATTTTTGACGGCAGCGGAAATGAGTTTGAGGTGAAATTGTTTGAAAAAAATCGAGACGGTATTTGCGGGGAAATAGTGAAAGTCACCATTCCCGATCGTGAACCAAAGATGAAACTGCGTCTGTATCAAGCCGTCATAAAAAAAGATTTGTTTGAGCTGGCGGTGCAAAAAGTCACCGAGATCGGAGTGCATCGTGTGACGCCCGTTCTTTGCGAACGGAGTATCAGAAAAGACGTCAATCTCGAGCGGTTAAAAAAAATCGCGATCGAGGCGAGTGAACAAAGCGGGCGTGTAACGCTGCCGATCATCGACGAAGCGGTTCGGTTTTCCGACGCGGTTGAGGAAGACGAGTCGGAAGCGAAATATATGTTTCATACGCAAGTTTTCGCATCTCGCGAATCGTTCAAAAAATCGCCATCATCGATTGCCGTGTTCATCGGTCCCGAAGGCGGATTTACGGATAAAGAGGTTCTTTGCGCGAAAAAGTACGGCGCTTCATGCTTGTCTTTGGGAAATCTGACGCTGCGCAGCGAAACCGCGGCTATCGCGGCTGCGTCGCTGATATGTTTATAAAAGTGCGCTACGAAGAGCCATTCGAGTTTTTATTGTGCTGTTTGTAGGGTCTCATGTATTTTTTGGAATAAAAAAATCCCACGGTTTTCAGGCGTGGGAAAGAGAAAAGAAATGTGTATTCAATCAAGCAGTTTCTGAACTGCTTTTCTCATGGACAATTCGGAACCAATCAGTGGCATGGTGAAATTGAGGTATACGAGGTTCTCATCTGAAATTTTAGGCATGAGATATCCCTGTGTTTCGGCATAATCCTTGATCTGCTGGAGGAATAGGAGCGCCCTGTGTCTCAATAAACAATTTTCGAAATGTTCATACGCTTGGATCACTTCTGAAGCGATTTCACCGCTAATGACTTGATCGCCCAAGTGAATCAGTGTCATTTCGCGATCCAGCTCAAACTTCACTTGTCCGATTTGGATTTCAACGACAGGGTTCGCCGGAAGAATGTCATCCAGCACCGACCGAAGGCTTCCGGCGCTGCTGAGCACTTCAAAAAGACTGGTTTTGTTTTCTGCCGACAGCTTTTTGAAAAAGAGAAATTTTTTCTCGATATACTTTTCGTCCATAGGTTCTCCTTTAAGAATTTTTTTTATAAAAAACGACACATTACTCAAGATGACGCATCATTGCATAGGAGAAAAAAAAGTCAAGTCTCCGAATTGAATCATCTCAAATATAACCGAGGGCGTATGCGATACATCATAGAAAAGGTAACCATGGGGGAGTTGGAGTAGATACATAGCTATTGGGGGAAAACGCGGCAGTTGGGGGAAACACATAGGTTTCCCCCAACAACAAAAAACCCCCAGCCTACGTTTGGTTGGGGATTTTTAGTTGTTTGAAGAGAAAACCGGGTTATGAGCAGCCGCAATCTTCGTTACCGCAGTCGCAACCGCCCTTCTTTTCGTCTTCACTGCAATCGCAATTGCCATTGTGAAATTTCATAAGTTTTCTTTAAAGATTATGAGCATAGAATAGCAAAAATGACTTGTAAAGTCAATGGATTCATTTTATGATGAGGTTGCTGGCAAGCTCGGTTGGCCTGTGTTTTACATTATCTTCATTTTTTATGAAAAAGTTTTTTTTCATGGTGCTTTTTCTCTCTCAAGTTTTCATGCCCTTCTCCGTCGTGCCGGCACATGCGCAGAGCATTGCTGAGAGGGTATCGGGCTATATACTTTTGGCCGTTGAGTCCCATGGTGAGGCATGGTATGTGAATCCCGATGATTTGAATCGCTATTATCTCGGAAAGCCGGAAAACGCCCTTGAAGCGATGCGAAGATTCGGCCTCGGTATTTCCAATCGTGATTTTGATTCGTTTTACGGAAAAGCGCCGAAAAGATTGTCGGGGAAAATTCTTCTCAAAGTGGAAGACAAGGGTCGCGCGTACTACGTGTACCCCAAGGATTTGAAAATGTATTCCTTGGGACTTCCCGCCGAAGCGCTCGAAGTGATGAGAAAGCTGGGACTCGGGATTTCAAACCTCGATTTGGCGGCCATCGAGATCGGAGAAGATTCGGCCTTGCCTCCCGGAGAGCAAAGCAAGACTTCCGGTTTTCAGAAATTTTCCGATGAAAAAGACATGAAGATCTATCTGCAAAGTTTGCCGTCGTCAAATTTCAATTTCATGACTCCTTTGCTACGAGAAGGTTTGGGAGGGGCGGAAGATACGGCAAAATCATTGGCGCCCGAACGCGTTTCGGACACCAATGTGCAGATCAAGGGCATCGATGAGCCCGATATCGTGAAAACCGACGGTCACAACATCTATTTTTCGTCTCCCTATTATTACTATCCGTCGCAGCGGAGTATGACTCCTGAGCTGCCCAGCGTTTCTTCTTCTGTTCAACAAGACGTCGAGGTCACGCAAGAAAGCATTGCGCCCCCCGAGTATTACTCCCCCAAAACCCAAATCATCGAAGCGTTTCCGCCGGAAGCGCTCAAGCAGCTCGGCACCATACCCGGGAACGGTGAGCTCCTGCTCCATGAAAACGTTCTCGCGAGCCTCACCTATCGCGGCATTGCCGGCTATGACGTTTCGGATCCGAAAAACCCGAAAAAACTCTGGGAAGAGACGTACGGAGATCAAACGAATTTTATGGCCGCAAGGCTTTTTGACGGGAAAATATATCTTATTTTGAGTCAATGGCTGGATCGAAATTATCCTTGCCCGATACGCATCATGGAAAGCGTCGAGATCGCCTGCTCGGAAATTTTATACCCCGTCTTCCCGGCGCAAATCAGCCAAACGTTTACGGTGCTGTCCATGGATATGGCTACCGGTGCGGTGGAAAACAGACTTTCGTTTTTGGCGGAGGACAGTTACTTCTCGCCGATATTCGTGTCGGAAAACAATATTTACATTTCTTACTATTATCCCGGAGATCAGCTGTATTGGAATATACGTTTCATCGAGGAAAACTCGTCGCTCTATCCCGAATGGTATGTGAAAAAAATAGCGTATGTGAAGGGGCTCGATATCAGCGATGACGCCAAAAATACGGAGGTGGTGCACCTGTGGTCACGTTTGTTGTCCGAAAAATCGCGCGATGAAGCAGTGAAATTCCAAAAGGATATCAACAATCGTTTGGCGGTGTTTTTGGAAACGCATATTCGGGAAATCGAGAAATCGCATATCGTGAAGATTGACAGAAAAACGTTGAGTATCGCAGCAAAGGGAGAAGCTCCCGGACGCATGCTCAATCAGTTTTCGATGGATGAGTATCAGGGGAATTTGCGCGTGGCTGTGACGATCACCGGAAGCGGAAGTTTTTTCCTGCCGCAAAGCGAGTCGAAAAACGACGTGTATGTGTTTGATGAAAACATGAAAAAGGTCGGAAGCGTTACCGATCTCGGACTCGGTGAGCAAATCTATTCTATTCGATTCATGGGTGATAGGGGATATATGGTGACTTTTCGGCAGATTGATCCGTTTTTCGTACTGGATCTGTCGATCCCCGCGTCGCCGAAAGTTTCGGGGGAGTTGAAAATCCCAGGATATTCATCGCTTTTGGAACCGGTCGGCGAACACTTGATCCTTGGCGTCGGGCAGGAAGATTTTCGCGTGAAGCTTTCGCTTTTTGACGTATCCGACCCAGCGAATCCGGTCGAAAAGTCCAAATATACGCTGGAAGAATCGTGGAGCGAAGTTCTCTACAATCATCACGCTTTTTTGCGTGATGAAAAGTTTCAATCTTTTTTCATACCCGCTGGCGTGAACGGCTATGTGTTTGGCTATGAAGGCGGCAATTTGTCGCTTGAAGCCGTCGCTGCCGACACCGATGCATTGAGAGCTTTGTTTATCAATGATTTCCTCTATATTCTCGGAGACGATCGGGTTTTTGTTTATGACGAGAATACTTGGAAAAAAGTTGCTGATCTCTCGTTTGTCCGATAAACGTTCGCGTTTCGCTTTTCATTTGACGTAAAATAAGGTAATCTTGAGAATAAGAAATGTCTTTCATCATTAACAATTTTCGTTTATGTGTATGACGCATGAGAAGAAAAAAGGACTGTTTGTACTGGCAAGAATTTTTTTATCGCTCATTTTCATTGTCGCCGGTTTTGCGAAATTGCAAGATCCTGTTGCTGTGCAGGGGTATATGGCTGCGATGGGTTTGCCGGTCGTCGGACTTTTGTTTTGGCTGGTCGTGATCATTGAAATCGGCGGCGGTCTCATGCTTCTTGCGGGATACAAGCAATGTCTCGCGGCCGGGATTTTGGCGGTTTTTTTGCTCATCGTGAACTTTGTCATGCATCGGAATTTTGCCGTTCAGATGGAGCTCATGAATTTTTTGAAAAATTTGGCGATTATCGGCGGTTTGATGTATGCGGCCATGCTTTGCAAATGCGGTTGCATGGGAAAAGCCGCTTGTTGCGGCCATGATGCGAAGGATGGCTGCAAAGACGATGACAAAGGCACGAAGGAATGATTTTTTTGCAAGTTTTTTTTGTCCGTAAAATAAAAAGCATATGTTCCAAATATTTTTCCATCCTATGCAGGTCATTGAAAAGGCGAAAAAAAAGCCATCCATGTCCGATACCATGATGATGCTTGTGGTTGCTTTGATTTTTTGCGCTTTGTCCGGGATATTGACCATGCAGGGCGTAAACATGTGGAATGTGGTGTTTTCTTTGGCCTTTATAGGCGGAGGATACATTCTCATCCTGTTTATGGCGCTTTTGTGGCTTGCGGCCATGAAGATTCTCTCGGGGAAGGCCACTTTTTATGACGGATTGACGGCCCTGACCTACGGATGTTTCGTGATGGCCAGCGGTATGCTTCTTGCGGCGTTGATCAGCTTCGTGTTTTCGATTGCCGGAATGCGAGGGTTGTTTCTCGGCCAGATACTGAATTTTTTCATTTTTGTATTTTCCTTGATCTATGCGCAGGTGATTATGCTGAAAACCGCGGCATATCTCTATGACGTTGATTTCATCACCGTTTTGATCGCCCATGTCATCATCCAGTTTTCTCTGATCGTCGCTTTGTACGGATCCATGATACAGGGTTTGAGCATGATCGGATTCGGTCCATGGGGGAGAGGGATGATGCAAAAAGGATTTTTCTGGAATCAGGGTCCTTGGAGCATGATGCAAAATTGGGACGGTAAAAAATACGATTGGCGATTCAATATGTTGAATGGCGGAGGCATGATGCAGTGGTACAAAAATGCGAATGATACGTCGGTGAACGGGCAGTGATGAGAAGAGTATTGGACGTTTCTTCAGCTCGAAATGATTCATCATAACAAAAAAATGACAGAGGTTTGCAACCCGCTGTCATTTTTATTTTTTCGTAGGCCGAGTATTTCAAACGCTGCTATTCTTCCAAAGTTTTGATGACGGCTTTTAATTCTTCGAGATTTTTTTCATATTCTTTTCTGGCGGCTATGAGAGGATTTTCAAATTTTTCCGAAAGCAAAGTTTTATCACTGATAATCCCAACCGATTTTCCAGAATAGGTTTGAGCTAAATGCGCGATGGCATTCAGCAACAATTGTCGAGATTGTTCTACATGTCTCGATTGAAGATCTTTGAAACTTTGAAATACTTTGCTCCTTAATTCATCGGAAACTTGATCATCGATTTCTTCGGGAAAGAGAATGGTTTCCGATGAAAAATCAACGATGATTTCGTACGCACCGATCGTTATCTTATCTGATTTCGGAAAAGGGATGAGGTCATTCGCAAGATCGATCCCCCCATTGCTGGTAAGAAATTCTTGAAGCGAATCAAAGCCCTTCGCGTTTTTTTCGAACCTTGAGAATATTTCTGAAATGCTTAAAAATTCATTTTCAGATGTCACTTCCGGAAGCATTTCGGGTTCTTCGTGATCATGGAAAGATTCTTTTTCGCTCATAGGGTGAAAAAATAATGATAATGAACATCAGTATATCAAAAAGAGAGAGCGAAAAACAATGTGCGTGCCATTCCACATACACTTAATGCTATAATGATGAAGTCAAATTTTTTTTATGCGTCGTCAGGGATTCACTTTGGTTGAACTTCTTTTGACCATGGCCATCATGGGCATTTTGGTATTGCTTCTGGGAAGTTTTTTCGTGTCGCGGTTCAAGGCCACGGATCATCGGACGACGGTTTGGGAAATGGTGGATGCGGTGCGAAGGGCGCAGACCCATGCCATGAACGGTCTTGGCAACAATTCATGGGGTGTGCATTTCGAGTCGGCGCAATATGTTTTGTTTAAGGGATCGAGCTACAATCTTTCGGATCCCGAGAATATCGCGTTTCCTCTCGCAAATCTTTTGTCCGTTTCCGTGATCAGTCTCAACGGCGGAGGAAGCGACGTGATTTTTTCCAAGGCATCGGGAACTACCACGCAATATGGCACGATCACGGTTTTGAATTCAAATGACAGTACGACGAAAAGTATTTTTATCAATGCAGCGGGGAGGGTGAATTATCAATAAGGGGGATTACGTCGTGCAGGCGCTTACCGGCGGAACACAACCCTCCGGCTCGGGCACGGTAAGCTCTATGTTCACGAAGCACACCCCTCCGGCCACCTCCCCTTGCACAAGGGGAGGCCATACCATACATATTCTCCCCTTGGACAAGGGGAGATGCCCGAAGGGCAGAGGGGTGAATTTCGACGGTAAGCGGGGCAGAGGCGGGGGTGTTTCAACGATAAGCAAGTGAAAACGTTTTAAAACCATTACATTTTTTCATGTTCAAATTTCGCGCTTTCAGCCTTGTGGAAATCATCCTTTCCATAGGGATTTTCACGATTATCGGGACGGCATTGGCAATGCTGGCGTTTGACGCGGTCACCTCGTCGTCAAAAGGAGGCGTGCGAAGTCGGGCGACGTATTTGGCGTATCAGGCGATGGACGCCACGAAGAGCATTCGAGACGAGCATTGGCAAAATCTCACGAGCGGCAATCACGGGCTCGATGACAGCATCGGCAAATGGCAATTCAGCGGGACGTCGCAAATCATAGATGGACTTTATACTCGCGTTGTTTTGGTGGAAGACGTGCAGAGAAACGGAAGCGGAGACATAGTCCTTTCCGGCGGCACGATCGATTCGCGAACGAAGAAGATCACCGCGACCGTGAGCTGGACCTTTGAAGGTCCGAGTCGGCAGGTGGTGGTGCAAAGTTACCTGACGGATTGGAATGTTTTTGATTGGCTGCAAACCATCGATACGGATTTTTCGGGCGGGACATTTGCCAGTACGCAGGGCATCGGCAGCGGCACCGGAGGATCGGTGCAGCTTTTGGCCGGATCGGGGAGCGGAGGTACGACCAATTGGTCATGGGGCGGCGGTCCGTCTTTTACGGACACCACGCATACGGATTTCGGCGGCGGGACGTTGGTGAGCAATACGCAGATTGCAGGAACCGGAACCGCGGCCGGCGTGACACTGAGTCAGGCCGGACAGTGGGATCTGTGGGATTTTGCGTTTGGCGGAGTTGACATGACTGCGGTAACGAGTGATTTTGCAGTGAGCCTTGGAGGGAGAGTGTTTCAATGGGTCGCCAACAATTGGGTGCAGGGGAGTTCACCAACCACAAAGGATCTTCGGGATGTCTCGCAAGTTTCTCAAAATGAAGCGTACGCGGTGGGAGATGACGCGACGTTGCTCAGATTCAGCGGATCCTCGTGGACGCTTTTGACTCCGCCGACGGACAAGGATATGTTGGCTGTATCGATGATTTCAGGCGTATCCGGTTTTGCGGTGGGCAAGGAAGGAACGATTTTGCAATGGAATGGTCTCTCATGGTCAGTCGTAACATCTCCGACGACGCGTGATTTGAACGGTGTTTTCATGATTTCATTGACCGATGCATGGGCTGTGGGGGATAACGGAACTTTGCTTCGATGGAACGGAATATCCTGGTCAACGTTTTCTTCACCGACGACGCAAGAACTGAACGACGTATTCATGCTCTCATCGACTTCCGGCTACGCTGTCGGTAATTCTTCCACTATTCTTCAATGGAACGGCACGGCATGGTCAACGCAATTGGTTCCCGGAACGCAGCAGGAATTGAGGGCTGTTTCCTTCAGAAATTCTTCTGACGGATTTGCGGCCGGGAATGTGGGAAAGATCGTGAGGTGGGATGGCGCGCAGTGGAATACGTTTCTTTCTCCGACGAATAAAGATTTCATGGACGTGCATCTCATATCCGCAACCGACGGATGGCTCGTTGGAGATGACGGCGTCGTGTTTCGTTGGGATGGAACGGCATGGATCGAGTATTTGAATTCAAACAATGAGCAATACAATGATGTCGGGATGATTTCGACTTCCAACGGATTCATCATCGGCGAGTCCGGCGGAAGCGGAACCATCCTCCATTGGGAGGGATCGACATGGACGTCTGAAACTCCGCCCATCAATAAAGCGCTTTCCGGAATAGACGTACTTTCCGCGACAGAAGTTTGGGCTGTCGGCACGAACGGAACGATCATCAAACACAATGGAACCAGTTGGGCCGGCGTCACTTCGCCGGTGACCAGTCAGTTGAATGATGTGTCCATGGTATCCACGACGGACGGCTGGATCGTGGGAAACTCCAGCCAGCTTTTGCGATGGAACGGCACGACGTGGTCAACGGTTGCGGCCGGCGGGACGACTCGTCATTTTTATGGCATCGACATGGTATCATCCACGGACGGATTTATCGTCGGCGAGAAGGGGACCATTCGACAATGGAATGGCGCTTCTTGGAGTGAGAGTACATCGCCATCGGGAAACCAGCTGGCGCTTCGCGATGTCCGAATGCTTTCCTCTACCGAGGGTTGGGCGGTTGGCGATTCGGGAATCATCATCCGTTGGAACGGAACCAGCTGGAGCTCGATTGCCTCGCCGACCACGAAACAGCTGAATAATGTCCATTTTACGAGTGCGTCCTACGGTTATGGGACGGGAGTCGATGGGGTTATCATTAAGTGGGATGGTGTTTCATGGGCGCTTGACTTGTCTCCGACTGCGAAAACTTTGGATGGAGTGTTTTTGATTGGAATCAATGACGGTTGGGGTGCCGGAGACGATGGTACCATCATTCATCTCGGGAATTTTTATAAGTCACCCGGAACATTTGAGTCTCGTATTTTTGACAGCGGGACGAGTTTGACGGATTGGAATCGCATCGCATGGACGGAAAACAATTTTTCGGTGACGGATGTGACGATCGCGGTGCGAACGGGCAACACCACGCCGCCGGACGGAACATGGAGCGCATGGTCGTCCGAAATGACCACTCCTGCGGCTTCGACGATCACGAATCCAGATTCCCGCTATATTCAGTATCGCATCACTTTGACCACGAGCGAGAAGACCGTCACTCCGGAAGTGCTCGACGTGAGCATTTTCTATGATGATCCGACCATTTCCGAACATCTCGAAGACGTTTCTTTCGCTTCCGCGTCGGACGGCTGGGCGGTCGGCGCGTCGGGGAAAATTTTGCGATACACCGGTACGACATGGAGCTCGATAGCTTCATCCACGTCAAACAATCTTTACGGAGTATACGCGTTTGACGCGTCAAACGCATGGGCGGTCGGCGCAAGCGGTGCGATCGTGTATTGGAACGGTTCGATTTGGGTCGGGCAAACGTCTTCCACGAGCAATACGTTGCGAGAGATATACATGATTTCCGCATCGGACGGATTTGCCGTCGGCGATTCGGGTACGATACTGCGATATGTTTCCGCCGTTTGGACGACGCAAACCTCTCCGACGTCAGCCGCGTTGAACTCCATTCATTGCTTATCGTCGACGGATTGCTGGGCGGTAGGTGCGTCGGGAACCATCGTTCACTGGAATGGATCTGCGTGGAGTACTGTTGCGTCTCCGGTTACCGATGCGTTGTACGGCGTCTACTGCCTTTCATCGACGGACTGTTGGGCGGTGGGCGCTTCCGCAAAAGTGTTGCGATACAACGGCTCGCTTTGGAGCGAATTCATCGACGGAGGTTCGGTGACTTTGCGCGATGTGGTGATACGCAATTCCGGTGAGGGCTGGGTCGCTGGAGACAATGGCACCATTTTCAAATGGAACGGCAGCAATTGGACGCTGGATGTGTCGCCCACCACAAACAACCTCAATGGCGCGACGTTTTCAAGCGCCGATGCATGGATCGTGGGGAATTCCGGAACCATTTTGAAAGTCGGTTTTGGCACGGGAGGTTTTCCGGGTTTGGGAACGTTTTTGTCATCGGTCGTGAATTCCGACAGCGCATCCTCGTCTTGGCAAACGTTGTATTGGAAATCCACCATTCCTTCGGGTACCGCAGTGACCATCGCCGTCCGATCGGGCAATACGAGCGTTCCCGACGGATCATGGTCGTCGTTTTCCGGAGAATATTCCAATCCCACCGGTAATGTCATCAACCTCACCGGCCAGTATTTGCAGTATCGCGCTTCCCTGACAACGAGCAATTCCTCGGTAACTCCGACGCTGGATGAAGTTGTGGTGACATACAAATAATCGTAAATTCAACGGACAATGCACGGGTTCATAGCGTGCGCGCAAAAAAAAATTGTTTCCAATATGATTCGAATTCATCAGGAGCCCAAACAAAGCGGCTTCACGCTTATCGAGCTTATCATCTATACTTTGCTTGTGTCCGGAATCATGGTGACATTGACCAATCTGGCGCTGGATATCGTTTCCGCTTCGCAAAAAGCGCGCGCAAAGCAGGAGGTTCAGCAAAACGCGAGATTGCTCATGAATCGCATTCTCTATGAAATTCGGACGGCGAATGATTTGAACACCGGATCTTCGACCTTTGACACGCATCCCGGCGTGCTTTCCCTTGCCAAGGATTCCGGAAGCTTGGATCCGACGGTGTTTGACGTTTCCGCAGGCGTCTCTCGGATCACGCAAGGAGTGGGAAGCGCTGTAGAGCTCACTTCCGATAAAGTCACGGTCACGAATCTCGTGTTTAAAAACAAAAGTATCAGCGGACGCACGAAAAACATCAAAATCGAAATCACCGTACAACACAAAAATCCCGACGGAAGAAAAGAATACAATGTCAGCGCCTCGGTGCAAAGTACCGGGGTGATACGGGAAAGGGAGGATTAAGAGAAGTACTCAGTACTCAGAACTTACTGCTGAGTACTGACTCCTGAGAATTGAGCACTTTCTTTGAATATGTTTCAACAAAAAGGCGCAGCGGCGCTTCTTACGACGATTTTCATCACACTCGTGGTCATCGGGCTTGCTTTGGCCATCCATTCGGCGGGGATCAATGAATTGCTTTTCGGTCTTGGCGACGATCAGGCGCAAAAGGCTCTCTTGCTTGCAGATACATGCGCCGACGAAGCGCGATTCCGTATCAAAAAAGACGCCTCCTATGCCGGAGGAACCATTCCCATCGGAAGTTACACTTGCACGGTTTCGATTGCCGGCGGCGGAAGCACAAAGACGATTACGGCTTCGGCGACGGTCAATGATTATACGCAAACCGTCGTTACCGTCACGGATATCAAGTCAAACGTCGCCGGGAATACGAAAGGCATTGACGTGACGTCGTGGAGCGAATGAATGATCCCGATGTATGAAATTGTATATATCATGACCCCGTCCGTTTACAGTATTGTCTATCATAATGTCTTATCTGTAAGAAATCCTAGCGTTGTTTACAGATTCAGCTAGACTGAAGGTCTAGCTCAG
>CAZAJQ010000006.1:0-75071 GCA_964485795.1 uncultured Gammaproteobacteria bacterium | reverse complement strand
ATGCCACGGAGAAGGCGTTCATTCTGGCCGGAGCGCAGGCCGGGATATCGTATGAGTTTTGGAACAAGGAATACGTTCGCATCGCGGAAATCCCTTTCACCTCCGAGCGAAAGTTTATGGCCGTGCTGGTGAAAAAAGGGAGAGAACGTTTTGTTATAGTCAAAGGCGCTCCAGAAATCATCCTTTCGAGATGCTCGCTTATTCAGAAAAAAGGGGTTGAGAGGCTGTCGGACGTCGAGAAAAAAACGATTCAAAAAGAATATGAAGGCTTTACGAAAAAAGGCTTGAGAGTGCTGGCTTTTGGAATGAAAAAAATCGCTTCGGGTGAAACTTTTGACGAGTCCACGCTTCATGATCTCATATTTCTCGGCTTTGCCGCATTGAAAGATCCTTTGAGAAAAGAAGCCTATGAGACGGTTCATGCATGCCGGAAAGCCGGCCTCACCGTCGTTCTTGTTACCGGCGATCACCTCATGACCGCAAAAGCGATTTTTGAGGAGCTGGGAGTGAAAGTTACGGCGAGGCAAGTGATGTCGGGAAAGGATATCGAGGCGCTCAGCGACACGGAGCTGCTGTGCAAAATTAGCACCATACGCATCTTTGCGCGCGTTTCCCCAAAGCATAAGCTGCGCATCGTGGAAGCCTGGCAGAAAAAAGGGAAAGTGGTGGCCATGACCGGCGACGGGGTCAATGACGCTCCGGCTTTGAAAAAAGCAGATATCGGCGTGGCCTTGGGCTCGGGAAGCGACGCCGCAAAAAACATTTCGGATATTGTTTTGCTCGACGACAATCTCAAAACGCTTCTCGAGGCCATTGAAGAAGGGCGCATCATGTATGAAAATATCCAAAAGGTGATTACTTTCAATCTCGCGGGAACGTTTTCGGAAATGCTCGTCATCGGAGGAAGCGTCATCGCCGGA
The DNA here is from genome assembly GCA_964485795.1 of uncultured Gammaproteobacteria bacterium. Taxonomy (GTDB): domain Bacteria; phylum Patescibacteriota; class Patescibacteriia; order VMEV01; family CAZAJQ01; genus CAZAJQ01. The sequence continues at coordinate 74,151 of CAZAJQ010000006.1, read as the reverse complement.
TTGCCATTGCCCGTACTCCCGGCGCAGGTGCTGTGGATCAATATCGTGGAGGATGCGTTCCCGAGTCTTTCGCTCGCTTTTGAAGCCGGTGAGCACGAGGTGATGTATGATAGGCCGAGGCGTCCGAAAGCTCCGCTTTTAACGAAGGAAATGAAAATTATCATTTTTTTCATCGGCATTTGTTCGGATATCCTTCTTTTCGCATGGTATTTTTTTATGCAAAGATCCGGTCTGTACGATTTGCCCACCATGCAAACCGTCATTTTTGTGGGGTTGGGATTGAACGCTTTGCTGTATGTTTTTTCTCTCAAAAGTTTTCGCAAAAATCTTTGGAATACCGATCTTTGGAACAATGCTTCGACCATATATGCGAGTCTGCTGGGAATGGCGTTGCTTTTTTCCGCCGTGTATCTGCCCGTATTTCAAAATTTCTTGCATACCGTCCCCTTGCCGTCGTACCATTGGGCGGTACCGATCGGGATCGGAGTGTTTCAGGTGTTGTTGATTGAAGTGGTGAAATATTTTTTTATCGTGAAGAATCATTATCCTCAGCCGGAATTATTGAAAATATGAATATCATTCGTCTGAAAAATCATCGACTTTCGGAAGCCCAATATCGTGGATTGATCTCCGCGCTTCGAAACGGAGGCGTGATCGTCTACCCTACGGATACCGTTTATGGACTTGGCGCCGATATTCGAAGGATGGATGCCATACAAAAGATTTTTCGCATCAAAAAAAGGGATGCGGAAAAGGCGCTTTCGATCATCGCAAGCGATGTGAATGAAGTGGAAACGTATGCTATAATAGATGACCTTGATAAAGGTATGTTTGCGAAGTATTGGCCGGGTGCCGTCACTTTTGTTTTACCCAAAACCGCGCGTATTCCGATGCAACTCTCCGGAAATTCCGATACGGTCGGCATACGAATACCCGATGATCCTTTCGTAAGGCGTTTGGCAGCCGATCTCGCAGCGCCGCTCGTAAGCACTTCGGTGAATATTTCGGGGCAAACGTCCATGAATGACCCGCAAATCATCGAGGATTTTTTCCGGGGAAAGAAAGACGCACCCGATATCCTCATTGACGGCGGGAAAGTATCGGGGCGGGTTCCTTCCACCGTGGTAAGGCGTCGGGGCTCGTCGTGGGAAATATTGCGTCAAGGAAAGGTGTCCGTCAAAGAGGCCGAACGTGCTTGAATTCTTTTCTTATTTTTGCATTTTATGAAAGATCGAATCGTAGTACAGGTTATATTGGACGGGTTTGGGTTAAACCCGGTTGTGGAGGGAAACGCCGTGGCTCTCGCGAAAAAGCCCATCATTGACGGACTCATGATGCAGTATCCGTTCACGGCGCTGGATGCCTCGGGCATTGCCGTGGGGTTGCCATGGGGTGAGGTGGGCAATTCCGAAGTCGGACATACCAATCTGGGATCGGGTTTGGTGCAGTATCAAAAGCTTCCCCGCATTTCCATGGCTGTAGAAGACAAGACATTTTTTCGCAATAAAGCATTTTTGGATGCATTGGCGTATAGCCAAAAGCACAAGTCCAATATTCATATCATCGGTTTGGTGAGCAATGGTGGAGTGCACAGTCATATCGAACATCTTGACGCGCTTTTGCATTTTTTTCAGCAAAACAAGTCCAAAGACAATGTCTTTGTCCATGCCTTCACCGATGGTCGCGACACGAACCCCAAGGCCGGCGTGAATTTTATCGCGACCCTCATGGAGGTCATGAAATCTTCCAAAACCGGGAAATTGGCCAGTGTCATCGGTCGTTATTATGGCATGGATCGCAACAATACATGGGAGCGCACGCAAAAAGCCTATGACCTCATCGCTTCGGGAAAAGGGGAGAAAACACAAGACCCTCTCAAAACCATGAAACAAAAATACGAAGAAAAGTTTGATGATGAAAATATGCCGCCGCTCATCGTTGAGCACCATGATGGGGTGCATACCGTCAAAGACCATGATGTGATCATTTTTTTCAATTTCAGACCGGATCGCATGAGGCAAATCGCCAAAGCGTTTGTCGTACCCGATTTTTCCGATTTCAGCCGAGAAGTGGTGGTCAAAGACATTCATACGGTGACCATGATGCAGTATGAGGCCGGTTTGCCGGTATCGGCTCTTGCTTTTCCCGAAGAAACGATCGAATATCCCTTTGGCCGTATTGTCGCGGAGCTGAATCGTCCGCAATTTCGCATTTCAGAAACCGAGAAATACGCTCATGTGACCTTTTTTTTCAATGGAGGCGCGGAAGATCCTTTTCAAAAAGAAGATCGTAAGATCATTCCCTCTCCGGCCGTTGCGACGTATGATATGCAGCCCGAGATGAGCTCGGTTCCCATCACCGATAAAGTCGTGAAAGCCATTTCTTCCAGAAAATACGTCTATACCTTGATTAATTTTCCAAACCCCGACATGGTGGGACATACGGGGAATCTGGAAGCCACGATCAAAGCGGTGGAAGCCTGTGATATTGCGCTGGGAAAGATCAAAAAGGCTGTTGATGATGTGAATGGCATTCTCGTGGTATGCGCGGATCATGGCAATGCCGAAGTGATGATCGACCCGGTATCCGGAAGGCCTCATAAGGAGCATACGACCAATCCCGTGCCTTTCATTCTCTGCGGCGAAGAATTTCGACGTGAAAAATCAAAAGAAGAAGTGGATGCCATCATCATGGAAATGTCTCCCATAGGCCTTATCGCCGATATTGCGCCCACCGTGCTTGAGCTCATGGACGTGAAACCGGGATCGTATATGTCGGGACGAAGTTTTCTGCATGATATCGTCTGATATGAATCCATCTTTGCGCAACATCATTCCGCCATATTTTTTCTCATGCTATCACTGGATATGGGCGTTTGCCGGCACGATTCGATACGGTTTTCCTTCGCGTGACATGACCGTGATCGGCATTACGGGTACGGACGGGAAAACGAGCTCCACCGTTTTTACGGCCGCCATTTTTGAAAAAGCCGGATTCAAGGTCGGACTGGTCAATGGTTTGAAATTTAAAATCGGGGAGAAAGAATGGAAAAACGTCTCGGACAACTCCACCCCTGGGAAGTGGATCCTGCGTGAATTTCTCTCTCAATGCCGCAAAGAAGGCTGTAAAATAGTGATCATTGAAGTGACCTCGTGGGCGATTTCTCAGTGGCGCGTTTGGGGAATTGATTTTGACGTGGTGGCCATGACAAATCTCACCCATGAGCATCTCGATTTGCACGGATCGATGGAAAAATATCGAGACGCCAAAGGAAAATTGTTTCGCATGTTGAAAACGAGTTTTCGGAAAAAAGGCGTTCCCAAAGTCAGCATCGTGAATCGAGACGATGACCATTACGAATATTTTTCTTCATTTGAAGCCGATATTCGCTATTCCTATGGCCTTCATCCCGAGGCTGATTTCATCGCCAAGGATATTGCGCTTTCAGGGCAAGTGCTCACCTATACGCTCGTGCAGCACCATGCTTCCAAGGGGCAAGTCAAGGTTTCCATTCCCGCTCTCTTTCAAGTTCCCAATACTTTGGTGGCCATCGCTTGCGCCGCATCGCAGAATATCTCTTTTTCCATGATTTTCGATGGGATTGCGTCCGTCACGCATATTCCCGGCCGCATGGAAATCATAGACATGGAGCAGCCTTTTTCCGTCATCGTGGATTATGCCCATACGCCTTGGGGATTCCATGAATTATTCAGGACGGCACGAATGATGAGTCCCAAGGGAAACATTATTGCCGTGTACGGAGCGACCGGGGGAAGAGACGTATCCCGTCGACCTTTGATGGGAAAAGTCGCGGGAGAAATGGTGGATTTTTCGATACTCACCACCGAAGATCCTCGATTTGAAGATCCGGAGAAAATCGCGTCCGACATCGAAGTGGGGCTGCAAGAAGCGGGCGGAAAAAAAGGGGAAGAGTATGAGGTGGTCATTGATCGCGCGGCCGCCATCAGGCAAGCGTTTCAACGCGCTCGACCCGGTGATGTGGTGCTTCTCTGCAGCATGGGGCATCAAACTTCGATGTATGTGAAGGAAAAAAAGGTTCACTGGGATGACCGCGAGGAAGCGAGAAAAGCTTTGAAAGATTTGGGATATGGGAAAAAGTGAATCTTGGATTTTGAGGTATTTTAAAATATCATACGACCATACGCTTCTCGTCAACTCGCTGGATGTTTTTTTGTTTTTTAAGGTTACGGCCATTGAACGATGCTAATTTTTTTTTATGAATGCTTACAAAAACGCTTTGAAACAGCTCAAAAACGTTTCAAAATTTTTTCGCGAAGACGCCGAGACACTCGCCTTGCTTTCGTCTCCGCAAAAAATCATTGACATGAATTTTCCGGTTCGCATGGACGATGGAACCTTGAAAATTTTTCATGGATACCGCGTGCAGTACAACAATGCCCGCGGGCCGTATAAAGGAGGGATACGTTTTCATCCCGATACCGACCTTGACGAGGTAAAGGCCTTGGCGTTGTGGATGGCCATCAAATGCAGCGTGGTGGATATTCCCTTTGGTGGAGGGAAAGGAGGCGTTACCGTGGATCCCAAGCATTTGTCGCCAATGGAAACCGAGCGGCTTTCCCGAGCCTATGGACGCGCTCTTGCGAATGACATCGGATCGGATATCGATGTGCCCGCTCCCGACGTATATACCAATGCGCAGATCATGGAGTGGATCGCCGATGAATACGGTCGGCTGAAGGGAGTCTATGACCCGGCCGTGATTACCGGCAAACCGGTTTCAAAAGGAGGAAGTCAAGGACGGGATACGGCCACGGCGCAGGGAGGCATGTACGCACTGCAAAATATTTTGGTGAAATTGGGAATGTCATCGGCAGGGCTGCGCGTGGTGATACAGGGATTTGGCAATGCCGGAAGCGTTATGGCCGATCTATGCCACGCATCGGGTTTCAGAGTGATCGCCGTCAATGATTCTCGCAACGCCATATACCATGAATCCGGTCTTCCCATACCAGAAGTCATGGAGCACAAAAAAAAGACCGGAACACTTGCGGGCATAGCGAATGTGCGGCAGATTCCGATGGATTCATTGCTGACTTTGGATACGGATATCCTCATTCCTGCGGCATTGGAAAATCAAATTATGGGAAAAAACGCCGCTGATATAAAGGCAAAAGTCATCTTGGAGCTCGCCAATGGCCCCACGACTCCTGAAGCGGACAAAATCCTTTTTTCTCGAAATATTCCGGTTATTCCGGATGTATTGGCCAATGCCGGCGGCGTGACCGTGAGCTATTTTGAATGGTATCAAAATAAACACGCAGAACATTGGACCAAGGAAAAAGTTTTTGAAGCGTTGCAAAAAAAGATGACGGATGCCACGGACGCGCTCTGGAACCTTTTTCAGAAAAAAAAGAAACTGGATATGCGAAAGGCCGCGTTTGTGATGGCCGTTGAGCGCATCATCACGGCCATGAAAAAGCAGCCGGGAATCGCGAAATAATCCAAATCCATTTATTGTGTCTCGGAAAAAAAATCGTTATAGTTACGGTGTGTCATATTGTCATATTCATAATGACCGTTAAAAAAATTCATGCAAAAAAAACAAATCTTTTTGTTTGCGCGATCGGTGAGTGTCATGCTCATCCTTTCTTTCCTTTCGCTTCCCGCCTTGGCTTTTGAGGTTTCGACGGATGAGACGAAGCCGATTCACGAATATATTTTTCGTTTGAAAGGAGATAAACAATATCTCAAGCTTTCCATTGAAGGCGATCAAAAGCAGGTTTTGGAAAACTTGAAAAATGAGGAATCCATCGACGGCATCGAAATGAACGGAACCTACCAAATCGCTTTTACGCCCAATGATCCGGCGCTGTCCGAACAATGGTATCTCAAGACGGTAAGAGCCCAAGAAGCTTGGGATATTTCACAGGGAAGTCGCGATGTGGTGGTGGCCGTCATTGATTCGGGCGTGTATATCGACCACCCGGATTTGAAAAACAACATTTGGAAAAATATTCGGGAAATCGCTGACGATGGCATGGACAATGACAATAACGGCTTTGTCGACGATGTCTACGGATATGATTTTGTGGATGAAAAGGGGACGCCCACGCCGCAGGTGAAAAAAGAAAGTTATTTTTCGGAAATCGGCGTCAGTCATGGAACGGCGGTGGCCGGAATCATCGCCGCGCAGGCGCATAATCAAAAGGGCATTGCCGGACTGGCGTTTCGCACCCGTATCATGGGTATTCGAGCGCTGGATGCTCAAGGATACGGTGATACGGCCACGGTGCTGAAAGCGTTTGAGTACGCCATAGACAATGGAGCGGATGTCATCAACATGAGTTTTTTCGGATTCAGCGAAAGTGAGTTTTTTAATGAATTGCTGAGAAAGGCGCATGAAAAAGGCATTGTCGTCGTGGCCGCGGCCGGGAATATTCCGGGCGGAAGAAATCTCAATACGCAGCCCGGATATCCGGTATGCAGCCTCAGCAAGCAGGAGGTGAATTATATCATCGGCGTAGCGGCCGTCGATGAAGATGGGTATCGAGCCGAATTTTCCAATTACGGCGATGATTGCGTGGATATCAATGCACCGGGAACGAATTTTTACAGCGCCTTGTATTTTAACCCCAGTGTCGGTTTGAACAATTTTTACGGAGACGGCTGGTCGGGGACATCGTTTTCCGCGCCGTTGGTATCGGCTTCGTTCGCTTTGCTCAAATCTTTGGCTCCGAGTTTGAGCGTTGATGAAATGCAAGACATGGTTTTGAAAAACTCATATGACAATCTGACGCAAAATGTTTCGTATCCAAACGGCCTTGGCAGCGGGAGACTGGACGTGAGAAAAGCTCTCGGCGCCGTGCCGGCGGTGAAACGTGTTGCGCAAAATCTGAAGTTTGACGCATTTCCCTTTCCTTTTTTGACCGCTCCGATTCAGCAGCCTACGAACCAATCGCCGACGTCGCAAAAAGAAGCCATGCTTGCCTTGGTCCCGTACGGGAAGTCGGCGTCAAAAGTCGTGCTCTATGATACGCGTCTTGGAGAAGCGACGTCATCCTTTGAAGCCTATCCGTTTCTCTTTGAAGGAGGATTGCATGTGGCGACCGGAGATGTGAATGCAAAAGTCGGGGATGAGATTATCGTCGGACCCGGGAACGGAGGCGGTCCGCATATTCGCGTTTTTTCTCAAGACGGCAAGGTGATTTCACAGTTTTTCGCTTATGAAAAGGATTATCGCGGGGGCGTGTCGGTTGCCGTTGGAGATATTGACGGCGACGGCGTAGGGGAAATCATCACCGCTCCGGGAAAAGCCCATGATCCCCTGATTCGAGTTTTTGACGTCAAGGGCGATCTGAAGCTTGAGTTTTTGGCTTATGAGAAGAGCTATCGCTTTGGCGTCAACGTATCGGCGGGATCCGAAGAAGGTGAGCTTCGCATCGTCGCTTCCCTCATGTCCGGAAGTCCCAAGATTTCCGTGTTTGACGGGAAAGGAAACGCAATGTCAAGTTTTCTCGCCTACAGCGATGGAAAAAAAGGGAGCGTACAAACGCAAATGGTTCGTTTTGAAAAAAAGGAACTTTCCGGGAAATTGGTGACCGTGGATGCCATCGCGATCATGTCCGAAGATGCGGCAAGACATGTCAAAGTGATGACGCTCAACGGTAAAAAACTTCTCGAGTTTTCCGCGGATCACAATGAAAAGCCGCTCAGTCTCATTTTTTCGCCGCTCGGAGAGATTTCCCTCGGTAGTTTCGGAATCATGGATATGAATGGGTTCATATATGCTTATGATCGTTTTGGCGTTTATGAAAATACGTATGAAGCAATTTCGGATTTTATCAATGTCGGGGCTCGCATGAGCTTTATCCATTCTTGATATGGCGGAGGTCATTTTTGACAAAAAAAACATCATCGTCACCGGAGGAGCCGGTTTTTTGGGATCGCATCTCTGCGACGCGCTTTTACTCAAAGGTCGCGTGATTTGCGTGGACAATTTCATTTCCGGCAATGTGGCCAATATCGAGCATCTTCTGAAAAATCCGGATTTCATTTTTTTGAAAGCGGATATCAATACTCCGCTGGAAATCGAAAAAATTTCCGAATTGGAGCGTTTCAGGGTCAAATTTCAGGGGATTCAGGAAATCTATCATTTCGCCTGTCCCACTTCACCCAAGGATTTTGACAAAGTCAGACTCGAAACCGCCAAAACCAATTCCGTGGGGGTGCTCAATATGCTCGATATTGCCCTGCGTTACGATGCGAAATTTTTTCACGCTTCAAGCTCGGTGGTGTATGGAACGAGAAGAGCCGACAATCCGTACTTTCGAGAAAGCGAGATAAGCGCCTTGGATCCTTTTCATGCGCGAGCATGCTACGATCTCGGCAAGAAAAACGCCGAATCCATCATCCATACGTATCATGAAGCCAAAGGTCTGAGAGTGAAAATCGCCCGTATTTTTCGAGCCTATGGTCCGCGCATGAAGCTTTCCGACGGCCGGGTGATTCCGGATTTCATCGTGAACGCTTTGGACGGCGGCGATTTGAGGATTTTTGGCGATGAATCGTATGCGAGTTCGTTTTGTTATGTTTCGGATTGCATTGAAGCGTGCATTCGACTTATGGATATGGATACCGAAACGGGACCGGTGAATATCGGCAGTGATGTGGATATACCGATGGTTGACATCGCAAAGCTGATCATCGACTTGACGAAGTCAAAATCATCGATACGTTTTGAAAATCCCGTAAAGTTCTATGAACCGTCGGGTTTGCCGGACATAACGCGCGCAAAAGACGAGATGGGGTGGCTTCCGGTGGTCACGCTGGAAGAAGGTTTGAAACGAACCATTGCCTATGCGCAGGCCGAGAAAGTGAGGCTTTCGATAAAAAAATAATTTTTTTCAAAAATCCGATTTTCCGCGCTTATCAAAACACGTTTCTTTTGATACCCTGATGAAGATTTCGAACGTGAAGGATATTCAGAAATGTGGCGGGAAAAAGGATTTTTTTATTTGTTGAAAGGGTGTTTAAGCGCAGGAATTTTAGCGATGCAATCGGTTTTCCATTTCATAACCATGACCCAGCGATGCTATGAACATCTCGGTTGTTATTCCCGCGTACAATGAAGCGACGACGCTTTCGGCCGTATTGTCCGACGTCTTGCGATATTGCAAAAAAATCATTGTCGTAGACGATGGATCCACGGACGCGACGTCTTGTGTGGCGAAAAGTTTTCCGGTCACCTTGCTTTCGCATGCTTGCAATGTCGGACAGGGAGCCGCGCTTCGAACCGGCACGAGATATGCCGTCATGACTGGAGCCGACGTCATCGTGCATTTTGACGCTGACGGTCAATTGTCCGGAAAAGATATTCCTGAAATGGTGCATCCCGTATGCATCGATGAGGTGGATATTACGCTGGGATCGCGTTTTTTGAGCGACAATGCCATTCCCGTTTCGCGGAAATGGGTTTTGCAGGCGGGCAGGATTTTTACATATTACTATTCCCATCTTTCCTTGACCGATCCGCAAAACGGTTTTCGAGCGATGAATCGAGAGGCCGCGCAAAAAATCGCAATTGCGCAAAATCGCATGGCGCATGGATCGGAAATCCTTCATGCCATTTCAAGATTCTCTTTGCGTCACAAAGAAGTGCCGGTCAAAGTCCAATACACGCCCTATTCATTGAGCAAAGGGCAACGTTCATGGCATGCGATTCGTATCGTTTTTGACCTCTGGGTTTCAAAAGTCGCAAAAGGGCGCACATGAAGAAAACGATTCGTGATCATCGAAACCATCATAACTGCCGTTCTAAAAACACGGCAAAACATTGTCGCAACATATGAGACCCATTCAAGTGCTTTTGCTTTTTTTTGTTTTTCTTTTCTTCGGGAAACTTTATGCCCAGAGAAAAAAAAATCGTATCAGCGGTCGTGAATATGTATTCGCGATTCTTTTTTTTGCCCTTTCGGTCGTGGCCATCGTCATACCGGACACCACTTCGTATTTTGCCGCCTTTGTCGGAGTCGGACGCGGGGTTGATCTTATCCTCTATATTGCCGTACTTTCGATTTTTTATACGATGTTTAAGCTTTTTATCCGATTGTTTCGACTTGAGCAATCATTGTCTCGCTTGGTCAGCGAGCTTGCTATTCTGCGGTCGCAAGAAAACGATGGAGAGAAGCAAGAAATCGATAAAAAAGTATGAAAGGACAAATCGCTCAAGTGGTATGCTCGTATCCTCCGGATATCGGAGGCATGGGGACTGTTGCACATGAGCTTTCTTCACGCCTGAGAGCAAGGGGATACCACATCTCGACGTTTTGTCACAAGCGAAAGGCCGCTGATGCAAGACAAATCGGCTGGTTTCAGAGCGGAAATGCCACTTTTGCGCCGGATATTTTTTTTTCGCTTCAGCGTTTTGACAGGATTTTGCTTCATTATCCTTTTTTCGGAGCCGCCGAATTTGTTTGGTTGCTCCGAAAAATTTTCCCTCAAAAAAAATTATTTCTCTACTATCACATGGATTTCATCGCAAAAAACGTCGCGCAAAACATAGCATCCGCGCCGCTTTTTTTCGTCACACCGTCATTGTTTTCGATGTCGGAAAAGATTTTTTTTTCGACGAAAGATTTCAGCGAACATTGTTTATTTCGGAAAGAAGTTTTTTTGAATCGCAAGAAAATCCGCGAATCTCCCTTTGGGGTGAATGATGATTTCATTCCGGATCCCGCATTTGTTCGAGGAGTGAAACATAACCCCGTGATGCTCTTTGTAGCCGGTCTGGATGGTGCGCATCGGTTCAAGGGATTGGAAGTGCTTTTGTGTTCCGTTGGATTTCTCGTACGTTCGTTTCCGAAGCTGACCCTCCGTATTTGCGGAGATGGAGACATGAGGCCCCATTATGAAAACATGGTGAGACAGAAGCGATTGGAAAAAAATGTCATTTTCCTGGGAACCATGCGTCAGCATGCGTTGATATCTGAATATCAACATGCGGATCTTTTTATCTTGCCGTCCACCACGCAAGGAGAGGCGTTTGGTCTGGTGCTTCTGGAAGCCATGGCATGCGGCACACCGGTGATCGCTAGCGATCTGCCCGGGGTTTCAGTCATTGCGCAGAATGGCGGATGCACGGCGAGAAGTGGGGACACGCAGGATTTGGCGAAAAATATCACCAAAGTTCTATCGTCATCCGCGCTCATGTCCGAGTATTCAAAACGCGGAATCACCGCCGTCGAAGAGAACTACCGCTGGCCGCGTATCATCGATCGTCTGGAAAAAAATCTTTTTGAACTGTGAAAATTTTGATAGTCTCAAATCTTTTTTATCCCTATGAACGGGGAGGCGCCGAACGAATCGCGAAAGCGACTGCTTTGGCATTGAAAAAACAGGGACATGAAGTGACGGTGCTTACGATGAATCCTCGGTTGAAATTTTCGCAACCGGGAGGAGAAACGCAATATTGGGAAGGATTGAAAATCATTCGGTGTTTTCCTTTGAATCTTCATTCCTATTGGTTTCATGGTCGATACGGTTTTTTTCGAAAATGGTTATGGAGATTCATCGATGTGTTTCAGATGCATACGTTTTTGTATCTGTTTTGGCTGTGCATAAAAGAAAAACCCCAGCTAATCATGACGCAGAATCTTTGCGGTTTGGGATATTTGATACCCATCGCCATTCGAGAGTACCGGAAACGTTTCAAAGAAGTTCTTTGGATACAGATTTTGCATGATATTCAGTACGTTTATCCGAGCGGGGTTTTGATATGCGGAGAAGAAAAACGTTTTTTGAATCGTTCTTTTTTTCAGAGAATGTATGAAAACTTTTGCAGACGTTTGTTCGTTTCCTGTGATTTCGCGATATTTCCATCTCGATTTTTGAAAGATTTTTATGAGAATCGCGGGTTTTTTCAGAAATCGCAAAGAATGCTACTGCCAAATCCGATCGAGAAAGATTTCATAGCTTTGAAAACAGATGTTTCATCATTATACAAGAGGAAATATTTTCTGTATGTGGGGCAAATCGAAAGGCATAAGGGACTTTTTTGGCTTTTGCGGCGGCTCGAATCGTTTTCTCAGGATTTGTTTGAGCTTCATATCGTCGGGAATGGTTCTGCCGAAAAAGAGTTGAAAAACGTCATTGCGCACAGGGGAAATGCTTTGTATTACGGCTCAAAAGAAGGAAAAGAATTGTCCGAAATGTTTTCGATCATGCATTTTCTCATCTTCCCATCACGTTGCTATGAAAATGACCCGGGTGTGATTCCGTTGAGTCTTTTGAATGGCACTCCGGTCATCACCGTGTCTCTGGGAGGAAGCGCAGAACGCGTCGTACATGGAAAGAACGGGTTTGTGTTTGACCCTTCTGACGAAAAGTCGTTTGATGCGGTTTTTAACGAAGCGTTACGCATGAACGCGGTCGAGTATCAGCGGATGGTGCGTGAGGCAACGAAATTTCAAGGGATGGATGCTGACGTCTATATTCATGTGATTTTGAAAGCGTTGTCGAAGAAAGATGCAGATATGTAATACAAACGTCATTTCACCATCATCGATGCGATGATAATGATTATGGCTGCAAATAGCTTCTGACGAATGTGTTGCCTCTCGCCCAAGATGAAAATTCCGCCAAGCACCGTCAGCAAAGTCGTCAATTGCAAGAGCGGGTATGCCACGGTAACTTCGATGAGAGAAAATGCATTGAGTGTAAAATAATACGCGGCGGATGAGAATACGATGGCAAGGATTCCGGAAAACCAATAATCCTTTATGAATTTTCTCACCGACCGAGTGCGACCGCGGAGAAATAAGCACAGAATGATGGTTGGCAAAACGTATACCAAGAAGGCATACGTTTCAAAACGAAACCACGTCAGTGCGGCTTTATCAACGATAGCCTCAACCCCGCTCAGCAGCGCCGTAAAGAATGTCCACCGTACTCCCGCATCCGTGAGATGACCGAATCTTTTTTCCGGATGATATACAAGCAACGTGATACCGAGAAAAATCAGTATTGTTCCAAAGATTTTCATGATCGATGGGATTTCACCCAAGATGAGCAGCCCCAAAATCAGTGCGATGATCGTCTTCGACTGACTCAGCGGATCTCGAATCGAGACATCGGCTTTCTTGTATGAAATCAGAACCGTCACGGAGATCGTGGTCCACAGTACGCTTGCAAGAAGTAAAACACCCCATGCCGCAGGCTCTCGAGGAAAAGACATGGTTGGATATGATAACGTAAAAAATATCACGGCGCAAAGGGCATTTGTCAGGAGCGCGAATGCATACGTATCCGCGCCGCGCATCACTTTTTTATGCAAAAGTTTGCTCGCAGTGCCAAAAAAAATGGCAAGTGCGATGAAAAAATTGGCGTTTTGGAACATAGTACGGTTGCGTCAATGGCATCAGAAATGCATCTTTGGCGTCGAAATAGGCATAAGACATCATTTTCGCGATTTGGTAATGATTGAATGATATTCATGGGTGAATCATATCAAATAAAACATGACAGTACATGAAGCTGGAAAAAAGAATGATACGTTTTTTTTGTTCGCATGCACATTCTAGATGGTACCGGGTGGAATAATTGGCCTTGATGGTATTAAAGAGATGAATTCTTTCGAAGGAAATATCGGAAAATATGAATTTTCCCGTTCGAGGTGGAATACCAGTCGGCAGCTTCTGCTTTGGCTTCTTCGATGATTTGCGGAGCATTGTGCCAATAATCGTGGATGATAAAGTACGCCTCTTGCACTTGCGCGTATTTCATCGCTTGTTCGACGGTATCATACGACGGGCGATCGTAAACCATCGCAAGATACCATTGATAGAGTTTTTGTCCGGTGGGAATGGGGTAAAAATAGATTTCGGATCCGTCGGTCGCTTTCAAAAAACGATTTTTGAAACCATATTCCCGCAGAGCGGCGCTTGCGGACGTTTGGTTGCCAAGCACGATATAGGATGGAAATCGGTGAATCGTTTCGATGGTCGCCGCTACTTCGAAATCCGCAGCTGAAATCGAATGAAAACGACTGATTTCATAGCGATTGTCGCGGGGGTAGAGAAAATACGCGTTAGCAAAAAAAAGCATGGAAATCGCGAGAACGGTGCAGAGACGCAGGAGAGAGCGGCGAGCAAGAGTTTTTTGCAAGATGATGTCAAATCCCATGAAAAAAAACGGCAGCAAGAGCAGGAGGGAAAGCAAGAACAGTCGCTGCGCAAAATCCGATTGTTCGGCTTCGATTATGTTGGCATTGCCGTCCACACTCAAAGTAAAGAAAGCTCCGAGATGAACGGCGACGCTGCCCCAAAGGAAATCCGCGTCGCGTCGCCGTAAGAATTTTTGAGAAATACCCATTACGATGGCAAAAACGGTAAGCATCGGCACCAAATGCCCGAAAAAATACAAAATATTGAGGATCGTGTCATTGGTATACCAGAGTCGAGGAAAGGAAAATGAACGATAGAGTTCGACGATTTCAGGAAGCGCAGGCCAAGAAAATTGCTTATTTTGGAAAAAAAATATGACGGGAATGGCAAGAGTCATTCCCGAGAACAGGATCGATTTCAAAAAGTACGAGAGCAGTGGAGAGCGATCCGGAAGCTTTGGAATATGGCGAAAAGACCAGAAGAAGAGCATCGGGATCCCGATAAGGGGATGAATGGAAATCATCGCAAGACCGAGAATCAAAGAAAATATCCGTTCGCGCATTCGTTTCCTTTCGTTGATTTCAAAAAGAATGAACGCCGTTGCAAAGGCGAGGGCAAGGCTTGATGGAGTCGAAGTGGTGAAAGAGGAATTGAAAAAAAATAGAAGTCCAAAGCTCGCGAACGCGGGAAAGCAAATCTCCTTCTGTCGTCGCATCGTCGCAAATGCGATGAATGGCAGTGTCGTTGCGACGAGGAGAGCGATCCAAGCGTTGAGAAATGACAACGGAAGTTTTGAAATCCCGTGAAAGGCTTCCACGATCATGTAATATCCGATGTAATAGGGGGTTAAAGGTTCGATAAAACCGTTTTCAAAGATATGTTGCTCGGAAGCGAGGTGAATAAAACCATCAAAACCATAGCCCAGAGGGAGTAGAATATTTCCGAGTCCAAGCGTCACAAACGTCAAGGCCATGACCGGAAGAATATCGGCTTTTTTTTTTGCGAGGGGGACGACGGCGGCGAGAATCGCCATAAAAAAAGTGAAAAAAGCGAAAGGAGATATGATCAAGAGCGGTGAAGCGATACTTTCGGTGGTTTTTGCGAACCACAAATTGAGACACAGGAGGAGAAAAAAAACAAAGAATATCAATGCATAGGGCTGAAATCGGAAGCATGAAAATTTTTGAAACGGCGTTTGATGGTCATGAAGTATGGTATTATTTTTATTAAAAAAAACAGCTGCCGCGGAAAGGCCAAAGAGTATGACAAAGACGAACCTCATGTCGAATTTCCAAAAATAATACAGCGGGCTCTGAGCAATCGCTAAAAAAGCCGTGACAAACAGACCTCCCCAAATGAAATTTTCACGTCTGGAAACGTTAAAAAAATACCGTCCCCATTGCCAAGAGTTGAAAAGCAGGAATGCGACCAACAGCAAGGTTCCCAAAAATAGATTTTCGTTTCTCGTATTGGCCAAGAGAAGAAAGGCAAAGGAAAGAAAAATTATGCTATAATAGGCGTAATATTTGATGCTATGAAACATATTTTGAGACCTTCGGCAGATGAGCGAACGCTGGATATTTGGCTCGTGCACATACGTCGATATCGTCAGATTCTTTTTTATCCATGGATCGCGTTTCTTGCATGGCTCGGATTGACTCATAACATGGTAACGTTTTTCCGTATCATTGTCATCGTGCCGATGGCCTATTTTCTGATCGTGGGACTTGCGAAAGTCGCTATGTTTTGTGTAATCCTCGGGTTGCTTTCCGATCTTTTTGACGGCGACCTTTCGAGGTTTTTGAAAAGATCTTCTGATCGCGGAAAGTTCCTCGATATGTTGGCCGATCACGTGCTGTATGGCGCGCTTATTTTGGGCACTGCCTATACATTGTTTGAGCCGGATTTCCCGTTCGCATATCATCTTTTCATCATTCCGATCACCTACGTTCTAGCCATTATCGCCAAGCAAGAAGGAAGGAAAACGGATTGGATCATCAAGCCGCAAGCTGAGATCAGCTATATCAAGTTTTTGGGGTATGGCAGCGTATTTCTGTATGTGTATGATGGCAGAGATCTGGTGCTCCCCACGATGGTGTTTTTGAATATCATCGGTACTTGTCTCGCGTTTTATTTTATCACCGTGATCGTCAGACGTTTTATGATGTATGAAAAAGCTTTATATTAGCGTTTTTTTTCTTTTCGGACTGGGATTGTTTTTTTTCTACTCTTTTTTCTCGTATGAAAAGCATCAGCGTATCTTCAATTCTCCGGATGAAATGGCCAACGCTTTTTTCATCACGCAGGTATACGAACATGGATTGCCGATATATGAGGATGAGCGCGTAAACCGCTTTTCGGGGCTTATTCGCCCCAGAAGCATCCATTACGACGGAAATTCATGGACGCCGGAGGGATTTATCGGGCTCGCGGTTCTCTACGGATACGGAGCAAAAATCTTCGGGCTCGATTCCGTACGCTATTTCACGCCGATGGTATCAGTGGTCGCTCTGATGATGTTTGGAACGTTGCTGTTCCAGCGGTTGGGAATACATAGCGCGGTTTCAGGGATATTGTTGCTCGCGTTTCATCCCGCGTATTGGTACTATTCATCGCGCGGCGGGTACCCCAATCTTCCTTTTTTCGCTTTCTTTCTCATGGCAGTCTGCTTACTTTTCCTGAGGTGGAATTCGGAAAAGACTTTGAGCGTCGCATACTTATTATCGGGTTTTTTTTTCGCACTTGCCCTTTCCGTTCGACCATCGGAAGCCGTGTGGGTCGTTCCGTTTTTTGTCTTCCTGCTTGTCCGGGCGAAAGCGCTCGGTGGGAAAAATCGCATCGTTTTTTTTTCCGTTGCGGCATTCTTCATCGCCGTTGTTTTTTTCGCGATTAATGGCATGGTTTCCGGTACTCTCTGGGGAGAGTCATATGGAAATGGTGGCGACGGTGATTCAGCCTCTTTATTTTCACTAAGAAATATTTTTTTCCCTTTTGGTATCGGCTTTCTTGATACGCTCAAATACGGGGCAGAATACATGGTCGGTTTTTTGTGGTGGTACAGCATTCCGGCGGCTCTTGGAGCGGTTCTGATCTATCGATCAAAAAAAATTCCATTTTCATTGTTATTCGCAAGCTTTTTGGCCGCAACCTATCTTGCCGTCTATTACGGAAGCTGGAAATTGCAAGAAAGTCTTTCTCCGGATATTTCGTTGGCTTCGAGTTTCATGAGGTACTGGCTGCCGATTTTTTTTGGCATGACCGTCTGCGCCATGTTTTTTTTACGGCGTTTTGGAGCATTCACGCGATATGGCATATTGATAGCGCTGATATCGCTTTCATTGGTTACCACGATCCGTTTGGACACCGAAAGTTTTTTGCATGTTTCAGAGCGACTGAAACACTATGGCTGGATACGCATGGAAGCCGAAAAGTATCTTCAAAAGCGGGATATCGTGTTAGTCGAAAAGTTTGACAAGCTTTTTTTCCCCGACTTTTCAGTCGCCGCCGTTGAGCCGATGAAATCCGATGAGCTGAAGGAGTTGCTCGAATCTGTACCCAAAGATCAAGGAGTGGTCTGGGCCACTTATCGCAATCCGATAGGTGCTTCCGAGTATCTTTTGCAAAAAAACGCGAATCATGCAATGACACTCCTGTTTTTTTCGGATGATTTTTATTTGTATCGCATTTTATGAAGATGAAAAAAAGCTTGGCCGTGATGGTTCTTCCTTTTATGATTCCCGTCTTTGTGGCGTTCATCATCGCCAATGACTTTTTTGCGATTGACGGCGATGACAGCGTTTTCTATACGCCCGAGAAAAGATGGAAATCTCAAGAATTGTTCCCGAAACAATTTTTTCGCAAGGATGGCGGAGTCGTTCAAATCGTGAACGAACCCGTGTATTGGTCGTATGTATTGCCAAGAAAGCCGACCTCCGTCGATATGACGGTCGAATACCGTTACGGCGGAGATTCCACGATCGAGGTCGGTGCCGAAAAATACGCCGATCAAATGTATGACATGACTTCCTTGGATCATCCGCTTCTCAATCGTCTGCTCGTAGATGCGGATTGGAGCGTGAAAAAAGAAAATGATCTTCTTTTTTTTCAGAAAAAGGGCGAAAAAAACCATGATTCGATCGCTGATTTTCTTTCGGAGCCTCCAGATTTTAAACAATGGGGAGTGTATTTTTTTGATCGTTCTCCGCCATTTTTGGAAGAAGGAAATGGAATGCATGTTTCCGAAAGTTCAGAGGCATTTTCCTATGAAAATCCCGTGACTTTGATCGGTAAACATACCTTTGTCGTTCCGATGCGATCGGGAAACGAAATCAAACGTTTGACTCTTTCCAACGCGGCAGAATCTTCGCAAGAAATACGCATGGAGATCCGGGATGATCGCGGACGAATGCGGACTTATGAAGATACACTCAAGTCTCATGAAACGAAAAGGTTTTCTTTGACGACCGATACGGACGCGGTTTACACTGTTTCATTGAACGCGTCGGATAGCGTTTTCCTGTCTCATGATCGCGAGGATGGATTTTTGTACGCGGACAATATTCGATTTGGAGATGAAAAAAACGTTACTTTCTTCACCGACGCCGATGAATTTTCCGTATGGGCGGACACCTATCAGGGTATGCAGACGGTTCTCGTCAATGGAAAGGAGTATGCGATTGATAAAGTGAAAGTCCCTGTGCGAATTCAGCGCGACGCATCATTTCCGCCGACGTATGAGGTGATGATGAGAAAAGGAAATACATCTTTTTTTTCGCACTATTCGTGGTTTTTTCGCATGCAGGATGAAATTCCTTTCCGACCGCGCCACATATCGCCGTTTACCGACGTCGCGACATCTCAGATACGTTTTATCGTCGCGAAATATGACGAACCGCAACCGCTTCCGGACGGGTGGAAACGGGTAAAAAAACATTTTCCGGCTGAAGATTTTTATCGAAAAGACAATGAAGGCGAATTCATTTTTTCGGTGCCCTATAAAAAAAACGAGGATCAATTTTTTATGAGAAACATTTCCCTTTTGATTCACTATTCTCCCATGTATGTGGAAGACATTGTTAGAATTATTGGACAAAAATTTTCCAAGCTCTTTTAGATCGCAAGCGCTTGAAATATTTTTTTACGCGTCGGTTTTTTCCTATGCTCTTTTTTTTCTTCTCGAGCTGCTTTTTGATAAGATGGTTACAAGCTACATCTCACTGAATGGACTATTGGGAGGAGTTTTTGTTTTAGGAATATTGCATGCTTGGACGGTCAAGAAAATAGCACGTGACGCATCGGTCGTTGCGAAGCCGACTTCTGAGCGGATTTTAAAAACCGCTTCTCAACGGATGAAACGGTTGGAATGCATAAATAAGTATGTCAAACTGATTCTCTTTTTTTTATCAACGTTTGTCATTTTTTTTGCCGTCGGATATCCGGTGTTTGCCTCGCAAACATGGCTGTTTGCCGCTTGGATTTCCGGCACGCTTGTGTCGACGCTAATCAATCATGATCATGACCAGTCATAATTTCAGCGTATTGCTTTTTCTCACGGGACTTCATTCGAGATCTTTCGGAGAATATCCCCGTGCGT
This sequence comes from uncultured Gammaproteobacteria bacterium, assembly GCA_964485795.1. GTDB lineage: Bacteria > Patescibacteriota > Patescibacteriia > VMEV01 > CAZAJQ01 > CAZAJQ01. Next base: position 54,417 of record CAZAJQ010000006.1, on the reverse strand, counting down.
ATGGGCGTATGCCCGACTTTTTTTCAAATGTTATTTCCCAGTATCCGATTTTCGGATTGGAAACCCTGAAGGGAAATTCATTGAATGTGAATTTTTTGAACATGGGTACGGGGCTCAAATTCACGAAAAGTTTTCTCTATAAAAACGCCGATGTTCGTGATTCGGTGTCTTCTCTTATCTCCGGGCGAGGAAAAAAACAAACCAAAATCGGATTTTGCGGGCATTTCCCGCAGGTGGGGTATTATTTCAACGGGAAAATCGGACAGCCGTTTGACGGTGAAGAATGGAGGATTCTCGGAAGCGATGATGGCGAGAGCGATTCTTTGGAAAAAGTGTTTTTTGAGATTCGAAGAAAAGTGAAGGAAAAAAAATCGCATTTTATCATGGCGCATCTGGGAAATATGTCCCAAGCGGAATCGGAATCTTCTTTGGACGCGATCGAATACCGACGTCACTTTTTTTCCGTCCTTGAGAAAATCGTTGAAATGATTCTTTCCTATCGGGGCATGATTTTTCTGTCATCGGATTTCTATCAAGAAAACGAAGAGAAGAGAATTTTCCCTTTTATGGTGGTAGGAAAATCGCTTGTCGGGAGAAGTGCGATTCGGGGAGGGGATGTTTATTCCGCAGATCTGAACACGCTGAAATGCATGGGGACGGTTTTTGATGTCGGCCCTTCGATATTGGGAAGCCTCGGCATCGAAAGTCCAAAAAATTGGGAAGGAAAAAACCTGCTCGAGCGTTTGAAATGAGCATCGAATAGAACCATGCTTGATTTGGGATTGCATACTTGGTATAGTTGCTAGAATTTTTTTTATGATGCTTCCACTCACTTTTCGAGGGCGTGTCGTGACCGGTAAAAAATTTGCCAGGTCGTTTTGTTGCGCCACGGCCAATCTCGAGATCACTTTTCCGCATTTTTTTTTCCCACCATTTGGCGTGTACGGCGCCAAGGTGCATATGAATGGCGAGTCGATGAAAGGCATCGCAAGCATCGGAATAGCCGAGACGTTTCATGAATATAAGGCTCCGAAGATTGAAGTGCATATTTTTGATTTTGATGCAGATATTTACGGACAAGAGATGGACGTGATCTTGGTCGAATACGTGAGGGAAATGATGAAGTTCCCTTCGAAAGAAGATTTGAAAAAGAAAATCCTTGAAGATATCGAGTATGTTCGAAATTTTTTCGCTTCATGAGGTTTTCGTCGAAATCAAATTATGTTTAACGGCATTATACGACAACAGGGAAAGGGGAAGCTTGTTCGAGAAAATGATCGTGTTTTTTTGGACGTTTTTTGCGAGGTTCTCCCGACTCGGATATATGAGGGGCAAAGCGTCGCGATTGATGGCGTCTGTTTATCCGTGATATCAAAAAACGAGCGACATTCGTCTTTGCGTTTTGAATTGATGCCCGAGACACTGAGCAAAACACGTTTTGGAAAGCCGCTGGGATATGATCAAATGAACATTGAATTTCCCTTGCGCATGGGAGATACGGTGGACGGGCATTGGGTGCTTGGTCATGTGGATGCGACCGCCGGAGTGAAAAAGGTCATATCAGACGGATCCAAGTATTCTCTCACGATCGCCCCACCGCTTGAACTTTTCAAGTATTTTCCCGAAAAAGGATCCGTCGCCGTCAATGGGGTAAGCTTGACGATCAGCAAAGCCGATCAAGATCAGTTTCAGGTTTCTCTGATACCGCTGACGCTCCGAAAAACCAATCTTTCTTTATTGCGAGAGACAGATCTGGTCAATATCGAGGTGGATGTGCTCTGCAGATATTTGGGGAATTTGATATAATGACACTCCATTTTAAGAAAGTTGGATGATTTTTTTTATGAAGACCAATACCTTTCAAAAAGATAAGATTCTGGGGCTTGACATGCGTATCGCGGTTGTGAGAGCTCGTTTCAACGAAAATATTACGAACGGTTTGCTTGCGGGATGCAAAAGAGCTTTACATGAGGCGCAAGTGAAGGAAGAAAATATTCTTTTTGTGGATGTGCCCGGATCTTTTGAAATTCCCTTGGTCGCTTCCAGAGTGATTCAGCGTCAACACCCGGATGTGGTGATCGCTCTGGGTGCTGTCATCCGCGGGGAAACTCCCCACTTTGATTTTGTCGCCAAGGCGGTTACCGAAGGAGTTTTACGGGTAAGCCTTGATACGCAGGTTCCCATAATTTTCGGAGTGATTACCACCAATACTCTCGAACAGGCGCAGGTTCGATCGCGAGACGATGATGGAAACAAAGGCTATGAATGCGCCTATGCGGCCGTGGAATTGGTGCAGGTGATGAAAAATTTTCAAGCCTAAAAAAATAGAAATTGCGTCAAGGCGGGAATTCATCTGAGCGTTTTGGATTATTTCATCTATGAAAGCAGTGATACTTGCGGGTGGCAGCGGGACGAGGCTGTGGCCATTGTCTCGAAACGCAATGCCAAAGCAGTTTTGTTCGATTATTTCGGACAAACCTTTGATATTGGAAACGTATGAAAGGTTGCTTGGCGGTTTTTCTCAGGGGGATATTTATTTTTCCGTTGCCCAAAATGACATTGCTTCTTTGAAAAGCATTATTCCGAGCGAATGTCATACGCGCATCGTGGCCGAACCAGCGCGGAGGGACACGGCTCCTGCCATCGGATTTGTCGCTTGCGTTCTTTTGGCGCGGCACGGCGATGAACCGTTGGTATTTATCCCGTCCGATCATCATATCGGCGATGCCGATCGTTTTTTGCAAACGTTGAAGATCGGGGAACGACTGGTGTCGGAAACGGGAAAACTCGTGGATATCGGTATCCATCCGACATATCCCAGCACGGCCTATGGATACAGCCGTATTGGAAGGCCTTACGGGGTTAAGGACGGCGTGGAAGTTTACGAATTCGCGGGTCATGTGGAAAAGCCGACGAAGGAAAAAGCCCTGCACTATGTGGCATCCGGAGAATATCTGTGGCACGGCAATTATTACATTTGGACGCCCAAGAAATTTTTACAGGCTTACAAAGCTTATGCTCCGAGCATGTATGAAGGGTTGCAAAAAGTGCAGGAGGCTTTGGATCATAACGATGAAGAAAGCGCTTTGCTTCATTATGAACGGCTTGAGAAAATAGCAATAGACTATTGCATTACCGAAAAATTGCGGCCTTCGGAAGTGTTGATCATGAAGGGAGATTTCGGATGGACCGATATTGGAAGCTGGGATCACGTGGCGGATATACTTGATGACAGAAGGAGCGATGCGTCTGCGGATGCCTTGGCGGTGTCCCTTGCGAGTCGTAATATTCATGTCATGAATCATTCGAAAAGCATGATCGCCACATGCGGTGTCAGCGATCTCATCATCGTCGCCACTCCCGATGCCGTCTTGGTATGCAAAAAGGAAGACGCCGCTGACATAAAAAAACTCGTGGAAATGCTTCGGACGAGTCATTCGGAGTTTGTCTGATGAAATTTTTATAAAATGAAAATCATACAATGAAAAAAACAACCTTGTTTTTTGTTGGCATCATGGTCTTCATATCCATACTCGGCTGGTATGGATATGTTCAGATTTTTTCGATTCATCACGCGCCCGAAGACACTTTTTTTGTCATCCGATCAGGTGAAAATCTTGATAAAATTGCCCAAAATCTCGAGGATCAAGGATTGATATCCCAAAAATGGTTGTTGAAACTCTATGCCAAATTGCGAAACATCGATACGAATGTAAAAAGCGGTTCGTATGCGATTCCGACGACCTATGCGCCCAGCGATTTGCTCCTCCTCTTTTCAGAGGGAAAAGAAACTCCCGATGAGGTGGAATTGACTTTTTTGGAGGGCTGGACGAATGAAGATATGGCCGCTTATGCGGAGCAGCAGGACATAGCTTCTTCTCAAGAATTTTTACAAGTGGCGCAAAACGCGGAAATGTTTCGGGACGATTTTATGTTTTTGAGTGATGAAAATATTCGGACATTGGAAGGGTATCTTTTCCCTGATACCTATAAAGTATTCCGAAACGCATCTGCCGAGCAGCTGGTACGAAAGATGCTCGAGAATTTCGGCGTACAGGTTTTAAAGCTCAAAGATGATATTAGCAAAACCGATCAAAGTTTGCATGACACGGTGATTATGGCGAGCATATTAGAAAAAGAAGTGCGAACCTACGGATCAAAAACCAAAGTAGCCGGAATTCTGTCGAATCGGCTCAAAGACCATATGCTTTTGCAGGTGGACGCCAGCATCAATTACATCACGAAAAAGAACAATGTCCGATCCACGCTCGCTGATCTTGAGATTGATAGCCCTTACAATACATATAAATATTTCGGATTACCCATCGGTCCCCTTGGAAATCCGGGTTTGGATTCCCTGAAAGCGGCGCTTAACCCGGAAAAAAACGATTACTTTTTTTATCTGACGGATGCAAGCGGCAATATCTATTTTGCCGAGTCCTATGAGCAACATCTCATGAACAAAAGAAAATATCTTACAGATGTTCCCCTTGGGCAATAGGTATTTTGAGAAAGCGTGAATGTAACCATACTATGAATCAACAAGAAAGCCTTATTATTTCTTTGGGAGGATCCGTGATATGCGATGAAAATGTGGATGTTATTTTTTTGAAAAAAATGCGAAGTCTATTGGCGGAGATAAGGAAGCACTACCGCAATATTTTCATTGTTACCGGAGGCGGCAAAGTGGCGCGTGAGTACCAGCGATCATTGACCAAAGTTTGTGATGCGCGTCCCGAAGAAAAGGATTTTATCGGTATTTTGGCGACACGTATCAACGCGCATTTTTTTCTTTTTTCTTTCGGAGATCTGAGCGTGTCGGACATTATCACCGATCCGGAAAAATTCGATACATGGCCGGAGCATAGCGTCGTATTTGCGGGCGGATCTCGTCCGGGATGGTCCACGGATTTTGTGGCCGTGACTTTGGCGAAGACATATGGAGCGCGGAAAATTCTCAATCTTTCCAATATCGACTATGTATACGACAAAGATCCGAATATTTTTACGGATGCAAAAAAACAAAAAAGGCTGTTGTGGAAAACCTATCGAAACATAACGCCCAAAACATGGAATCCCGGAGCTCATGTTCCTTTTGATGCAATCGCCTCAGCGCTTGCGGAGCGCCTCGATATCGAGGTGCTTATGATGAACGGGAAAAAATGGTCCCGTGTTCGGAATTTTTTGCTTCATGGTACGTTTGTCGGAAGTATTCTCTCAAATCGCTCCCAGTGAAATTTTCCGCTGCATGGTGAACACAATTTGACAGTCCCATGATTCCTTGTTAATGTGTGTCCATTACCACAGACCATAGGTTGCAGAAGCGTAAATCCTATCGAGGTAAACGAATTCTGTGGTTTTGCATTCACAGATTTTTTTTATGCCCATTTCCAAGCAACACAAGTCCGAAATCATTCAGAAGCTTGTTCGGAAGCTTCAAACCGCAAAAAGCGTTGTTTTTGTGCAATTCAGCGGCATTCCGGTTTCTGAGCTGGAGACATTGCGCCGCAAGGTCAAGCTGGAAAATTCAGAATATCTGGTTGCCAAAAAGACCCTGCTTCGAAAGGCTTTTGAAGCCGCCCAAATGTCCGATATTGACCCGACGGTCGTGAGTCGCAAAGAATTGGCCGTGATCATGAGTTATGCCGACGAGGTGACGGGAGCAAAACTTGCCAAGGAGTTTGGCAAAACCCATGAGCCTTTTGAGATGGTGGCGTCGGTTTTGACCGCGAGCCCTTCCGGACAGCGCATGCTTGATGCCGTGCAAACCCAAGCTTTGGCAAATATTCCGGCAAGAGAAGTTCTTTTGGCAAAAGTCGTTTCTAGCATTGCATCGCCCTTGTCAGGCATGGTCAATGTCCTCGCTGGTAATCTGAGGTCATTGGTCTACGTTTTATCAGCCGTGAAAGACAAAAAAGCGGCATAAATTTTTATAACCCGAGACTGTAGAAAAATGATGAAATACGAAGCTCTGGAGCGAGCAGATTGGGAAAGATATGTGTTGTATCTTGAGCAATCTGCGTAGCGAAGAGCGAGTAGTTCGCATTTTTCTACAGTCTCAACCCCTATTCATTGGTAATTTCTAATATACCCCTATGTCAGATCAAAATCCCACGATGGAATCCGCCGCGACTGAAACCAAAGTCGAGGTTCCGGCCAAATTTCAGAATCTCGTTTCACAAATTGAGCAGCTCAGCGTTCTGGATCTTTCCGAGCTGGTATCCGTACTTGAGAAAAAATTCGGAGTTTCAGCTGCCGCTCCCATGATGGCGATGGGTGCCATGCCGGCGGCCGCTGGTGCAGCCGCTCCTGCCGAAGAAAAAAGCGAGTTTACGGTCGAGCTTACGGATGCCGGATCAAGCAAGATCAATGTTATCAAGGTTGTTCGTGAAATCACGGGTCTTGGTCTCAAAGACGCCAAAGATCTTACGGATAAGGCTCCGAAAGTGCTCAAAGAAAACGTTAAAAAGGAGGAAGCCGAAGAGATGAAGAAAAAGATCGAAGCGGCCGGAGGAAAGGTAGTTTTGAAATAATCATTGATCGGTTTCACCGATTTTAAGAATTTTCTGCAGGAAAACATACCGCAAAAACGGTATGTTTTTTCTGTAAGATCGATGTGAACTGCTGGGATACGACGCTGGAAATCATCAAAAAGTTGCGCGATCACCTGAGGGTTATGAAATAAGCACCATATCGGCCGTAAAAATTTCTTTTTCGGAAAAAATATAGAGTTTATTTTTTTGATCATCCATGAAAAAATCCAAAGCCGTTTTGAGACTTTCGGACAGGAGCTGAATCATGAGTTTTCCTTGTTTGTCGAAGATGACGATTCTTCCGAAAGCACGATCGAGGATGGCGATCGTATCCGAATCAATCGTTGTTTCGATGCGGTATCCGGATTGAAGCGGGGGATTGACGGCTTCGAGCGAAAACGGAGGAGTCGAAATTTTTCCTTTCAGCAATCTTTCCACATTGCCGTTTGAATGAAGGAGGTAGACAAAGCCATCCACCGCAATGTCAGCGATGTCTTCGGTCACGATCTTCTCATCCGAAATCCAGCCTGATTCCCGGGTGTAGCCTTTATCCAATCGCTGCTGTTTGAAAAGTTTTTTTTCCTCCGAGTCAAAAAAGTAAAGATTACGTTCGTAATTTTCCAAAGCGATGATTTGAAAGTCGATACGATCGCTGGGAATGGATATCACGTCGGATTCATCGTCGAGTTTTTTGAGCGTATGCGATGCGCCATCGACAAATATGAGGTTTTTTTGATCATCCACGGCTGATATTCCCGGAGACGCAAAAATTTCGGTTGCCACCGATTTTTTGGTGTTCGTATCCGTTTCCAAAATATCCATGCTCCCGTCGTTAAAGACGATTGAAAGTGACGTTTCGATTTTTTCCGCGACGGCGATTCGCTTGGAATCGTTCGCATCAAGCTGATATATCGGAGTGAGCGTGAGGGGTGTTTTCTTCGCTAATTTTTCTTCGAGACGCTCGATCCTTGATTTGATGAGCGCTTCTTCCTCGATGGGAGACGATTCTGGATTGTTTGAAGCAACGCTTGCGAATTTTTCTTGCGCCTGTTTCAGCAGCGAACGGGTTCTTTCATTGTTTTTGAAAATATTGGCCGCTTCTGCTTTGTCCAATAGATCCTTGGCTTCTGCAAGAATAGTCTGGGTTTTGGATTGGGTGAGTTCGGCGGTTTGCTCTTTTTTCGTCCAAAAAACGTTGGTGAGAAAGAGAGCAAAAAGGATGGTGCTTCCCAAGAGAAGGTATTTTGAGAGGCTTGAAAGCCTCGTTATGGTGTTCCTTGTTCCGAGAATGGTGAGCGGAAGTATATTCAAGGAGCTTTTGATTTTTTGACCAAGTGAAGCTTTTTGAAAAAATCGCGATGATCTTTTCATATCCGACAAAAGCGGCTTTGTAGGCGCTTGATTGCCCTGAGCCTTATAGAGTGTCTGATACATGGTTTGGCTTTTCTTGCTTGCGTTATTGAGGGAACGGAGAGAATTGTTTCGGATTTGCGCAAACCATCCGCGCGCAAAAAAATTTTTAAGCCAGCCTTCCGAAAACCAAAGACCCAGTCGCTGTAATCCCACTTTGAAATTGAGACTGGTCGTGGGAGCGAGCAATCTTTCCGTGGAATGTTCGGTATATTGCAGGGCATCCATGGATTGCTGGGATTTTGATCCCAAAGTACCTCGCGAAAGGGTTTCTTTTGACAGAATGGGAGGGCATAAAAAAGCGAAAACCCAAGGGATTTTCCCATTGAGCGCGTTCAAGGAGTGGAAAATGCTTTTGAGTCCTTTTTCCCAGCGGTGAAGCGTAAGGTATTCCTTGATTTGATCGAGACTCAAGTATTGCAGCATGTCCGGATGGAGAATGAAAATCGCATCATCGGGAAGAATGGTTCCGCTGATGAGGTTTGAAAAAATTTTCGCTGACGCTGTTTTGGGAGAAACGTCAGGTGAAAGATCCTGAATGGGAATGACTTTATAGGCTGAAAGTTGGGTTTTATGGACCAGATAGGCCGAGAGAGCGCCAAAATTTGAAATATGGATATCATATTCCTTGTTATCATCCCGTTTGACCACCAGTCCGATGAAAAGATCCAATGACTCCGGAGTGATGTTTTTTGAAGCGTCCGAAATGATTTCATAGAGGTCGTCATTCACTCTTTGCAGAGCATTTTCAAAATGCAAGGATATTGATGCCGGATCAGGCGAAATATCACCTTCCCGAAAGAAATATTGCTCCATCTTGAGGATGGATTTTTTGATGCGTTCAAAATCGGATTTTGAGACCTTTCTGGTCATTCCCACGGCCAGAATGGTTCCCAAAAAAGGGAGCTGATCATCTTTCAGCGAAAACGAAAAACATCGTATCTGTTGATCGGAAAAATCATTGGATCGAGTTTGAACGAGAAGTTCTTTTGAGAAGAGATGAAGCATAAAAAAAGCCCTAAAATGAAGGAAAAAGCGAAAAAATAAGCTTTACAGCCCCCCTGAAAGATATTATACTCTATCTGATAAATGAGTAAATGCGGGTGGTAATTTTTTTGGCCTATGTTCGAACAACTCTTTGGATCCAAGACGCGATTTGAGCTCTTGAAAATTTTTTTTGAAAATCCCGACACACCTTTTTTCATTCGTGAGTTGACGCGTTTGACCGATTCCCAAATCAACGCCATTCGACGAGAGCTACAGAAATTGGAATCGTTGGGGATGATTTGCGTGGTAGAAAATCAAAAAAAAGTTCAAAAAGATTCAGCGGGAGTCAAGGAAAAAAAATACTATTGCGCGGATCCCTCGTTTCTTTTGTTTCATGAATTCAAGGATTTGATTTCAAAATCAAAACTTTTGGATGAAAAGCATTTTTATGACGAACTCAAGTCTGTCGGAGATATTCTCTATTTGGCGGTTTCCGGGATATTTGTGAAAACCCCGGCGTCTACGGATATCCTCTGCATCGGCAAGGTGGATAAAGAAGCATTTTCTCAAATTGTGGCTAACATGGAAAAAAAGCTTGATGTGGAAATTCGCTATACCATCATGGATCCGGATGAATATCAATATCGAAAGGAAGTTTCGGATCGTTTTATTCATGATTTTCTTTCGAGCCGGCAGATGGTGCTCCTTGATAAGCGAAATGAAGCATAGAGTATGCATGTTTTTTTTGAGATTCATTCGGAGTCCGTTGATTTTTTTGCATTTGATTCGGCCGGAATAAGCAGCTCCGGCAGCTTTATAAAACGAGAGAAAAACAGCATGGAAGAATTTTTTTCGTCGTTTGATGATTTCAGCAAGCAATGCGGCGTATCGGTTGAAGACTTTGCAACGTACGGTGCATTGATAGGCAAAGAAAGTTACAGCAATATTCGTTTTTGCGTTTTGATGGCAAACTTAATGGCTTTTGTGAGAAAGAAAAAATCTTTTTCGGTTCCGAAAAATGTATTTTTGGACGCTATTGCTCACCGAAAATTTTCCGACCTTCTTGGATTTGGATCAAAGTTTTCCTCGGCTCAGGCATGGTATGGGGAAAAGTAACATTTTTACCGATATTGCAGGATGAACATGGATGCATTTTCCTTGATAAATCTCCTGTTTCCAGGGGATTTTTTTTATTGTTGATGGTACGTTTGACGGTTGGAACGAGGTGGTATAAAATGTAGTTAAGTGGGTGGAAGTGGGAGTGAGTGGAGATCAAGCCGCAAACTATGTTTATCGGTGAATATCAGCATTCCTTGGACACCAAGGGAAGAATTTCTCTTCCTGTGAAATTTCGGGATGATCTTGCCTTGGGTGCCGTGTTGACGAAGGGACTGGACGGATGCCTTTTTCTCTATACCAAGGAAGAATGGGAAAAGCTCGCTCAAAAATTGATGGCCTTGCCATTGAACCGAGGGAATACGCGAGCGTTTTCGCGTTTGATGCTTGCAGGAGCTTTTGATGTGGAGCTCGATGCGCAGGGAAGGATTATCATACCGGAATACCTGAGACATTTTGGGATGTTTGATAAAAAAATCATCATTGCCGGACTTTACAATAGGCTCGAACTTTGGGATTTCCGTCGTTGGGAAGAATACAAACAGAAGACCGAAAAAGAAAGCAATGAAATCGCCGAACAATTGGGGGAGTTGGGAGTGTGAGGACGACTATCTTCTTTTTCCGAAGAAACAAAAAAAATACAAAGCTGAGGAATGTTAATGATTTGGAAAGAGATCAAAGTCGTATGCATAATCCCGTGTTGCTTTCAGAAGTGCTGGATGCTTTACACCCCCGTGATGGTGGACTCTATATCGACGCGACCTTCGGATTTGGCGGGCACACGACAGCCATTTTGGAAAGAAGCAAGCCGAGCGGAAAAGTTCTTGCCATCGAAATTGACTCCGAAGTTTTGAATTTTTCACAAAAGAAGTTTGTCGAGCAATTCGGAGAACGCATCGTATTTTTCAATGCCGATTACGCCGATATCGAGCAAGTGGCATCGCAATGTGGTTTTTCCGAAGTGGACGGGATGGTTCTTGACTTGGGGTTTTCGTCTTTGCATGTGGACGACCATACTCGAGGATTCTCATTTCGGAAGGCGGGGAAGCTCGATATGCGATACAACCGCAAAGGCGATTCGGAAAGCGCTGCCGATGTACTCAATACTTCTTCCGAAGAAGAGCTGGAAAAAATCATCCGGACTTTCGGCGAAGAACGATTCAGCAAAACAATAGCGCATGAAATTGTCGCTCATCGTTCCCGAAAAGCGATCGGAAACACCATGGATCTTGTGGAAATCGTTTTCAAAGCCATACCGAAGAAATTCCAATCGAAGCATATTCATCCGGCGACAAAAACGTTTCAGGCGTTCCGTATACATGTGAATCATGAATTGGATCATCTGAAACGATTCCTCACGGATTTCCCGAAAATTCTGAAACGAGGAGGAAGGGCGGCGATCATTTCATTTCACTCTTTGGAAGACAGGATGGTCAAAGAGATGCTCAAAAAGTACGAGAAAGGCTGCATTTGTCCTCCGGATTTTCCGCGATGCACTTGCGGAAATGTCCCCATCATGCGAAGGGTGAATAAAAAAGTCATTACCGCGTCCGAGTCGGAAGTTCAAAAAAATCCGCGATCTCGAAGTGCAAAACTTCGCATCTCCGAAAAAATATAATCATTCAAAAAATACAGAAATAAAAAAAAGGTATGCATGATTTTTCAAAGTCTGGTCGTTTGCAAGAGACGGTCAAGCCGTCGTATCTCCGGATAGGGGAGCGATATCGCATCATTACCGTCGCCGTTACGATCGTTTTTACGTTTCTGTATCTCTTGCAAGTCAATGATACGGCCACCAAGGGGTATGTCATCCGCGATCTCGAGCAACAGGTCAAGGGACTTGAAGAACAAAAATCCAGCTTAAAAATCGTAGCGGCCAAACTCCAATCAATATCTCGAATCCAAAAGAGTATTGTCGGAAAAAATTTTCAATCACAAAAAAATGTTCAGTATCTTGAGCTGCGCGATACGAAATTTGCAAGCAAATAATCCCCCCTCACACCAAATCAGACAGCCAGATTTGCAAGATTTACAATATTCAGTGGCGAGAATAATATTCGATAATCAAATCAATGATCGTCTGATTTGGTGTGAGGGGTAATTGATGTGGTCTGGAAGCAGCAACCGTCAAATGAAAACAAGAAGTCCGGAATCTGGTCAAGATGGTCGCATGATCGTCTGTTGATGCTATTCTTGGCGATCATTTTTTTTTATGTTTTGGTGATTTTAAAACTCGTAAAAATTCAGATTTTGGATTTTGGTTTCTACTCCGTACTCGCCTCCCATGAACATGAGATTTACAAAACATTGTTCCCCAAACGAGGGGAAATTTTTTTGCGTTCGCAAAGCGGAGAATTGACGCCGCTTGTCACCAATCAGGATTTGGACATGGTATATGCCGCGCCAAAATACATCAAAGATCCGGCGTTTGCCGCGAAGGGGCTTTCGGAAATCATTTCCAAGACAGAAGAGGAGCTTATGCCGATACTCTCAAAAAAAGACGATCCCTATGAGCCGCTCGCAAGAAAGCTCTCCGAAGAGCAGGTGAGAAGAATTCAGGAGATGGATATGGACGGCATATATTTTAAAAAAGAGAACTGGAGATATTCGGTTCATGGAAATCTTGCAAGCCATGTTTTGGGCTTTGTCGGATTTGAGGGTGATGCGAGAAAAGGATTTTACGGCATTGAAGGCTATTTTGACTCTGAATTATCGGGAACTCCCGGGGAGCTGTTTGCGGAAAAAGACGTGGCAGGGAGATGGATCGCCCTCACCGAAAAAAAATTTATACCTGCGAAAGACGGGGTGGATATTGTTTTGACGCTTGATAAAAGCATTCAATTCGTGGCTTGCGAAAAGCTGAAAAAAGCCCTTGAAACATATGCGGCTCGATCCGGATCCGTGATTGTGATGGAGCCGAAAACGGGACGAATTCTGGCGATGTGCAATATGCCGGATTTCGATCCCAATTCGTATCAGGATGTTTCGGACGTGGGAATATACAACAATTCCTCGACGTTTTCCGAATATGAACCGGGATCGATTTTTAAGCCGTTGACGTTAGCCGCTGCCATGGATGCCGATCTCATCACTCCGGATACGACCTATGAAGACGAGGGAAAAGTCCACATTGACGTGTATGATATTCAAAATTCAGATAAGCTGTCCCATGGTATTCAAACCATGACGCAAGTATTGGAAAAGTCATTGAATACTGGAACGATTTTTGTTGCTCAAAAGCTGGGTTTTACCGCTTTTCAAAAGTACATGGAAAATTTCGGCTTTGGCGAATCCACAGGAATCGAGCTTCTGTATGAGGCAACCGGAAATCTCAAAAGTCTCGACAAAAAAAACAGCCCGGTTTATCTAGCCACGGCATCGTTTGGGCAGGGAATCACCGTGACTCCACTGCAAATGGTAACCGCGTTTTCAGCGATAGCCAATGGTGGAACTCTCATGAAACCTTATATTGTGGACGAAATGAGGTATCCGGACGGAAACGTGAAAAAAATCGAGCCCAAGGTGATACGCAAGGTGATTTCTTCGAGAACGTCAACCTTGATGGGGGGAATGTTGGTTGCTGCGGTGAACAACGGGTACGGGAAAAACGCGGCCATCGCCGGCTATGATATCGGAGGGAAAACCGGCACGGCTCAGGTGGCGTCGGGAGGGGAATATCGGGGAGGTACGATTCACTCGTTTGTGGGATATGCTCCGGTTGATGATCCGGCATTTGTGATCATCACCAAGCTGGATAATCCGCAGAACGGCGCATTTGCCGAATCTACCGCAACGCCCCTCTTTCGGGAAATCGCGTTATTTTTGCTTCAGTATTTTCAGATTTCGCCATGAGCGAGTGTTTTTTTGTTGTCTCAATATTTTTGACGCGCTTTACTATTATTGCCATAATGTATTTATCCCCACACCAAATCAGTGCAATATGGTTTGATTGATGAGTATTGTTTGTGAGAATTATATATTGTTCATTCTTACGAATGTCCGTCTGATTTGGTGTGGGGATGAACCCTTTTTATGTATTCATTACTTGTTTTTCTTGCAAAGAAAATTTCTCAGAAATATCACTCGACCATGATATTTGTGGTCGGGGATTATCGTTCGGATACGGCCTTTAACGCCATTGAATCCGTGATAGGAAAAGCCACGAAATTCAAACATTGCCCGAAGACGGGCAATGATCGCATTGCTTTTTTGTATTCTCTCTGCAACCGAACGTACATCGGAAAGAAAATGCATGTGAGCGTCATACTCACCGCATTGAAACTCCTCATGACGCGCGAAGAGCAGTATCCGAAAACCATTGTTTGCGATATGAAATGTTCGATGATGGGTGACGCCGAATTTTTTCTGCAATTCGGAATCCCCCGTGTTGTAGCCATAACGCGCATTTCCTATGAAACTCAAAAAAGCGAAGTGCAGACGTTGCTTTCCAAAATGGGAAAGAACGAGGCTTTGATAGTGAGTGCGGATGACGAGGGCAGTTTTCAGCTTCGAAAATTCACCAAGGCGTTTGTCATAAGCATCGGTTTGCATGAAAAAGCGATTCTGAGAGCATCGGATATTCATGTCAAAACAACCATGAATCCCGATGATGAATTCAGCTCCATCGTCGGTATGATGTGTAAGCTCCAATACGCCGGAAATAAAATCCCGCTTTCGATCGAGGGAGCGTTTGGGACCTCGCATGTGATGGCGGCATTGATCGCGGCTGCCGTGGGAATCATGTACAAGATTCCTCTTCTCACGATCGTGGAATCGCTTCATGGCTATGTCATCCCGGCGGGGAATCTCCATCTCCTTGCGGGGATTAAGCACAGCATGATCATTGACGATTCCGAAGATGCGAGTTTTGACAGCGTTGCGCTTGCCATCGAACAGTTCTCGGAAGTGAATATCGATTTGCCTCGGGAAAAGTTTGTCGTCATCGGAGATATTCCCGGTCTTGGGGCTGAATCCGAATCCCTGCATGCCAAAATTGGCGCCATGATAGTGGATTCAAAAACGAGTTATCTGCTTTGCATCGGCGAACGAGCGCGCGACGTTTTGCGCGGAGCGAGGAAAGCGGGAATGCCCGAGGATCGTGCATATTTCTTCGCCTTTGTTGACGAAGCGGCAAAATTCTTGCAAAATCGGCTGGAGAAGGGTGATTTGGTGCTGGTTGTGGGGGGGGCGAATATGAGAATGGAACGCATTGTCAAAGAGATTATGGCCGAGCCGCTCAAAGCCACCGGACTTTTGGTACGCCAAGAGAACCCCTAAAGGTGCCATGCTGAGAGGAATATCCCTTTTTACATGCCCTTATCGTCTAGTGGTTAGGACGCTAGGTTCTCAACCTGGAAACCGGGGTTCAATTCCCCGTAGGGGTATAAGGCCGCTCTCAGCGGTTTTTTGATATTGACAAAGAAAAAAAATATTTTTAGAATACTTAGCAGGTAAGGCATGAGAGTGCTAATATGTATGTCAGTCATCGACAACAGCAGCTTCTTCAGTTGCTCATCGATCAGTATATTCATACGGCCGAACCCGTATCATCTCAAGTTTTAGCGGATCATCTGCATATCAGTGCGGCTACGGTTCGCAATGAAATGGCGGAGCTCACACATTCGGGTTTTATCAGGGCTCCCTACACTTCGGCCGGGCGTATTCCCACGGAAATCGGATATCGATATTATGTGGAGCATTGCATGACAGGAGCGGATATACCTGATGATGAAAAAAACACCTTGAATGAAGTTTTCGAACGTGATGAAAAACGTGCGGTTTTGAAAAACTCCGCGAAATGTCTCTCGACCATGAGTCGTCAGATGGTCATGATCGCCTTTGATAAAAACGATATTTACTGTACGGGGATTTCTTATCTTTTTTTGCAGCCCGAAGCGAACAATAGAGATTTTATCTCTTCGGTGTCAATCATGGTTGATGAAATCGAGACGTATGTTGGGAGGATTTTTGATACGATTGATCGAGAGACGGTCCTGTTGCTCGGTTCGGAAAATCCATTTTATGCCGATGGGGCGGCTTTGCTGAAGAAATATCGAGATGACGAAAAAGAAGGGTTGATCGGTATTCTCGGTTCCATGCGCATGGAGTATTCTCGGAATATGGAGTATCTCAATTATTGGCAACGGTTTTATTCTTCTCATTTTTCGTATGATACATAGTCGATTTTTCAAAAATCTCAAGGACGAACATTCCGTAAAACAGCTGGAGAGGCAGGTTATCATCGAAAAAAGCGGCGACGCCTTGCGAAACGCCAAAAAGAGCATTTTCGCTTTGCAGCGCAATGATCGTGTTTCGGCGAAGAAACTTTTGATCAGCAGCGAAAAAACTCTTTCCGATGTTCAAAAAAAGTATGGAAGCGATTCATTGACATTGATGGATTGCGGGGCATATCGAGCCGCCGTGGAAGAATACATCGAAGCGCGTTTTTTCTATGACGTTGACAACGGAGAAGATATTGCGGAGCTGAAAAATCTTTCAGCCGATGCCGATGATTATCTCGGCGGTATTTGCGATATGACGGGGGAGATGGTAAGAAGGGCGATTCTTGAAGCTACGGCGGGACGTTTTGACAAAGTGCTGCATATTCAGAAGGTATTGACCGATATTCTGGGGGAGCTGATACACTTTGACATGACGGGAAAATTGCGTACCAAATACGACGATGCGAAAAGAAATCTGCGAAAAATCGAAAGCATCGTGTACGATATTTCCATGAAAAATCGTTCATCGTAATGTTACGGGTGAGTGTAAATATTTTTGATACTTATGCAGGAATCAAACGACCAGACCAAAGACAATACAATACCGGAGAGCGCCGAGCCGTCTGAGACCGAAAGCAAAAAGTTTCAAGGATTGACGGCTGATCAAGCGGAAATGAAAAGCACCGAATCTGAAGCGGAAAAATGTCATCGCGAGCGAGACGAGTATTTGGCCGGCTGGCAACGCGTACAGGCTGATTTTGCGAATTTTAAGAGGCAAATTGAAATGGAAAGAAAGGATACCGTGCAATTTTTCAATGAAGAGCTTTTGCGAAGTATGCTTCCGGTGTTGATTCATTATGAAAAGGCGACTGCTTACATTCCTTTCGATCAATTGCAAGAGCCGTGGGTGGTGGGGATTATCCATATCAAAAAACTTTTCGCGGATGTTTTGTCGCGAAATGGCATTCTCCAGATAGAGGTTAAAAAAGGTGAAAATTTTGACCCTGTCAAGCATGAAGCGATAAAAAAAGAATCCGCTGAAGGGAAATCGGGCACCATACTTGAAGTTCTGGAAGCCGGATACACATTGCACGGAAAAGTTCTTTCTCCTGCCAAAGTGATCATTTTTGCTTGAGTGTTTTTTTGCAATATAACTTTACCTGTGATGACATTTTCTGCACTGAGAAAATGTTTTCACTTATCATTCTATGGGGAAAATACTTGGTATCGATTTGGGTACGACGAATTCCGCCATGGCCATCATCGAGGGCGGAGAACCGAAAATCATTGAGAACAAAGAAGGCAATCGCACGACGCCGTCCATCGTCGCCATCGCAAAAAGCGGGGAGCGACTGGTGGGGTTGCTTGCGAAGCGTCAGGCCGTGACGAATCCGAAAAATACGCTTTTTTCCATTAAGCGTCTTATCGGGCGGCGTTTTGAGGATAAAGAAGTGCAGCAACACATGAAAATGGTTTCTTACGGCATTGTGAAATCAGGAGAAGGAGTCATGGTGGCCTTGGGTGGCAAGGAATATTCGCCGCAAGAAATTTCCGCCATGGTTTTACAAAAGCTCAAAACCGACGCAGAGGAAAAAATCGGAGAAAAAATCACGGAGGCGATCATCACGGTTCCCGCATATTTCAACGATTCACAGCGTCAGGCAACCAAGGACGCGGGGAAAATCGCGGGTCTCGATGTGCTGCGCATCATCAATGAACCCACGGCCGCGGCTTTGGCGTACGGTTTTGATAAGAAAAAGGGACAAAAAATCATCATCTATGATCTTGGCGGCGGTACGTTTGACGTATCCGTTCTTGAAATCGGGGATGATGTGGTGGAGGTCAAAGCAACGAACGGCGACACGCATTTGGGCGGAGATGATTTTGACAAGACGATCATCGACTGGATGCTTTCGGAATATAAAAAAGATCATGGCATCGATCTTGCGAAGGATGAACTCGCATTGCAAAGACTCAAGGAATCCGCTGAAAAAGCGAAAATCGAGCTTTCCACGTCTCAAGAAACCGAAATCAATCAGCCGTTCATCACTTCGGACGCGAGCGGCCCCAAGCATCTGGTCATGAAGCTTACGAGGGCCAAGCTCGAGGAATTGGTCTATAATCTGGTGCAAAGAACTTTGGAACCTTGTAAAAAAGCCATCGATGATTCTGGCCTCAAAATGTCGGAAATTGACGAAGTCGTGATGGTCGGAGGGCAAACGCGTATGCCGCTGGTGCTCAAAACCGTTGAAAAGTTTTTTGGGAAAAAGCCAAACATATCCGTGAATCCCGATGAAGTCGTGGCCGTTGGCGCGGCCGTGCAGGGAGGCGTGATGAAGGGTGAGGTGCGCGACGTGCTTCTTCTCGACGTGACTCCGCTCTCTCTGGGAATCGAAACTCTCGGAGGCGTGATGACCAAACTTATCGAACGCAATACCACGATACCGACGTCAAAATCGCAGGTGTTTTCCACGGCTGCCGACAGCCAAACCAGCGTTGAGATCCATGTATTGCAGGGTGAAAGGCAGATGGCTCTCGACAACAAGTCTTTGGGGCGATTCGTTTTATCCGGAATTCCGCCGGCGCCTCGCGGAATTCCTCAGGTCGAAGTGACTTTTGACATCGATGCGAACGGCATTCTCAATGTTTCGGCCAAAGATAAGGGGACAAACAAGGAGCAGAAAATCACGATTCAGGCGTCCACCGGACTTTCCAAAGATGAGGTCGAACGCATGAGAAAGGAAGCCGAAAAATTCGAAGCAGAAGACAAGAAAAAACGCGAAGCGGTTGAACTCAAGAATACCGCGGAAACGATGATGTATACGACGGAAAAAATGCTCAAGGACATGGAAGGAAAAATTTCAGACAGTGACAAAAAATCAATCGAAGAAAAAATGGCAGAACTCAAAGGCGTGAAAGACGGTCAGGATGCCGAGGCCATCAAAAAAGCCAGCAATGAACTGACGGATCTCGTGCAAAAGGTGGGAGCATCCCTGTATCAGAATCCGTCTGCACAAACTCCTCCATCGGAAGAGGATTCGAAAAAGGACAAGGATTCCGCGACCGACGCCGAATTTGAAAAAAAATAAGTTTCAATCATAAACAAAGGGGGGAAACGTTTTTCCCTCTTTGACGTACCATGGACTATTATTCATTGCTCGGAATTTCAAAGAACGCTTCGCCCGAAGATATCAAAAAGGCGTTTCGAAAATTGGCGGCCAAGCATCATCCCGATAAACCCGGAGGTAATGCCGCGAAATTCAAAGAGATCAACGAAGCGTATCAAGTGCTTTCCGATCCAGAGAAGCGAAATCAGTATGATCAGCTGGGACATTCCGCATACCGGCAATCGGGAAACGGCGGTGCCGGATTTTCATGGGAAGATTTCATGAGACAAGGGGGCGAAACGTCCAATAGCGCGCATTTTGATTTTGGGAATTTCGGTGATATTTTCGACGATTTTTTCGGCGGTACCCGTGCACAGACGCGATCCAAGAAAACATACAAGGGACGAGACCGTGAGATGAAAATTCAGATTACGTTTTTGGAATCGGCACTGGGTACCCAAAAAGAGATCAGCTTTGTAAAGGATGTGACCTGCACGGAATGTCACGGATCGGGAGGGCAGGCCGGCACGGCTCCTTCCGACTGCGGAGAATGTCATGGAAGCGGGCAACGGCGCACGTCCCGTCAAACTTTTTTCGGGAATTTTGCGACTTTGGTTCCTTGTGAACCGTGTGAGGGGACGGGAAAAATCTATGCAAAAAAATGCACGCTTTGCGGGGGTAAAGGAATCAATCGAAGCAATGTGACTTTGAAAGTGAAAATTCCTGCAGGCATTGAGAACGGTCAGACCTTGAGATTGTCAGCGGAAGGAGATGCGGCAAAAAAAGGGGGAATACCGGGAGACGTGTATATCCATATTTCCGTCAAAACGGATCCGTATTTTTTTCGAAAAGAACAGGATGTGCATACCAAGCTTCATATCAGTCCGACCTTGGCTGTTTTGGGCGGAAAGGCGGAAGTGAAAACCATCGAAGGCAATGTGATGATCAAAATACCCGCAGGCACTCAAAGCGGCGCTACTTTTCGACTGCGAGGGCTGGGTATCGCCCGATTGCACGGTCGCGGAAGGGGGGATCATCATGTTGAGATCGGCCTTGCGATTCCAAAAAAAACAACGGCGGAAGAGAAAAAACTCTGGAAACAGATTTCTGACATGTCCGGCGAGGATCTGCATCATTTTCGCGATAACACCTCAGGAGGGTTGAATTAATGAGTGTATAAACAAAAAACCCTTGACCGACTCGCTTTTCGACCGTATAATTCACTCCCATACCATGCAGCCATAGGGTGCAAATGGAGCATAATGCTTTTTGCGAATGATATACGAAGTATTTTTCAAACCTCATTTTCTCTGGAAGATGAAGAGGCCATTGGTTCGGATAAAATTCAAATTCATTGGGTATGGATGTGAAAAGAAAAGTCATTGAAATTTGTCTCAGATTGGCGCTTTATATTATCGTACCGTTGGTGATCATTGTCATTCCGGCACGCTTCATTGATCAATATTTGGGGTCAAGTCCTTTTTTGTTTATCATATCATTGGTGATCGCTTTGATGGTTTCTATGACTTTGATACTTTTGCAAATGCCAAAACTTGCGCAATCATTGAACGATGAAGAAAAGAAATCACAATAGGGTGTATGCATATATCATTGGCCGCGGAAACACTGTTTACCATTGGATCCTTCATGATCACCAATACCACCGTGTTAAGCTGGCTTTTGGTGATCGCCTTGGTGGTGCTTGCCTATCTTTTTTCGCAAAATATTCGCAAGATTCCAGGGAAATTGCAGGGATTTTTGGAGCTGATGATGGAGGGCGCTCTGCATGTCATCGAAAGTGTGACGCAAGACAAGCTGCTGGCTCGGAAATTTTTCCCCGTGGTGATGACCATTTTCATCTTTGTCATTCTTTCCAATTGGATCGAAGTTATCCCGGGCTTGGGAACGATCGGGATTCGGGAGGAAGATGGGGCACTGACGCCATTTTTGCGCTCCATGTCAGCGGATCTGAATTTCACTATAGCGTTGGCGATATCGGCCGTGATGTCCATACAGATATTTGGAATCCTTGCGATTGGTTTTTTTCGATATTTTTCCAAGTTCATTAATCTGACGAACGGACCGGTATTTTTCTTTGTGGGCATTCTTGAAATATTGTCCGAAGTATCGCGCGTGGTTTCATTTTCATTCCGGCTTTTTGGGAATATTTTTGCCGGAGAAGTGCTTTTGACGGTGGTGTTGTTTTTGGTGCCTTGGTTTATTCCACTGCCTTTTCTGATGCTGGAGATTTTTGTTGGGTTCGTGCAAGCGCTCGTTTTTTCGATGCTGACATTGGTGTTTATGACCATCGCCAGTGCCGAATCGCATTGATGGGAGATGCCATGGGGAGCGTAACAGACACCCGTTTTGAAAAAATGGGATCAGAAAAAAATTCTTGCATAATTAATAAATTCATTATCATTAATGTACCTTGACTGAATTACAAGAGATAATTCAGCGAGAGGTAAAGATGTCTATGTCAGAACCCATTTCCTCAAATATTGAAGCTGTAAAAACACTAGCCGCAGCGGCGACGATCGCCATCGGAGCCATTGCTCCCGCATTATCCATCGGAAAATTGGCCGCAAGCGCCATGGAAGCCATCGGACGCAATCCCGAAGCTGCGCCCAAGATTCAAACCGCGATGATTTTGGCCATTGCCTTTGTGGAAGCCATCGCCATTTACGCTTTGGTCGTGGCATTGATAGTGAAATTCGTTTAGTCTTGGCCGTTCGAAGTTTGTAAAACGGCATGAATTTCATGCTGATTCGCAATATATTCATCTATGGAACTTCTCTCAAAACTGGGAATTGACATACGACTCATACTGGCGCAAATCATCAATTTTGTCGTATTGCTTGTGGTGCTGTATCGCTTCTTGTATAAACCGCTTTTGAAGCTTTTGGATGAACGACAGCGCATGGTGGAAAAAAGCATCCATGAATCACAAAAAATCGAAACCATGCTCGCATCTTCGGAAAAGGATCGAAAAAGTATTCTGCTCGAAGCAAAAAAACAGGCCAATGAAACTCTTATGCTCGCTAAAAAGCAAGCCGAGCAGCACAAAGTCGAAATTTTGGCGGCGACCAAAAAAGAATCCGAGGCTGTCATCCTGCGCGCCAAGCAACTTATCGCTGAGGAAAAGGAAAAGATGTTTTTTGAAGTGAAATCCGAGATCAAAGATTTGGTCATTTCCGCGACGCAGAAGATTCTTGCTCAAAAATTGGATTCAAAAACCGATCAAAAAATCATCGATGAAGCACTGAAAGAGTAATTCATCCCCACACCAAATCAGAGGATTTTTGATTGTTTATGAAATCATTTATCACACAACAATATATACATGAATTTACGAATCTGTCTGCTGATTTGGTGTGGGGGTAAATTATCATTGTATGAAATATTCGGCTCGTGATTATGCGGTGGCGCTGTATGAATCTCTTGAGAAGACGAAAAGCGTTTCAGAAATGCTAGGCAATTTTCTGAATATCGTGGAAAAAAATCATGATCAGCATCTCATGAAGGAAATCGTCAAACATTTTGAAGACTATTATAAGGATCAAAAAAATATTTTGGAAATTCATGTTCAAAGTGCAAGAAAACTTTCGGCATGGGCGAAAAAACTGATTTCAAAAAAGGTCAAAAGCCATGCGATCGGATACGAACATTTTGAAGTCATCGACACCGTCCGACCGGAATGCATGGGTGGCGTAAAATTTTCATATTTGGACAAGATGTACGATGCCACGATAGAAACGAAACTGGATAAAATGAAGAAACATTTGAAATCTGAATAATTCATATGCACTCAAAAATAGAACTTATTGACAGCATTAAAAAGGAACTTGGTACGTTGGATCTTTCCGAACGATTTGAAGAGCTTGGAGTGGTCGTTGAAATCGGAGACGGCATTGCGGCGATTGCGGGACTTTCGGGCGCAAAAATGTCGGAAATGTTGGACTTTGGTCATGGAGTCATGGGCGTGGTGCTGAATCTTGACATGGGGCGCATCGGAGCCATGATTTTGGGTGATTACAGTCTCATAAAGGTAGGCGATGAGGTGAAAAAGACGGATCGAATTCTCGAAGTGCCGGTATCGGACGCCTTGGTGGGGCGTGTGCTGAATCCTTTGGGACAACCCATTGACGGTCGATCCAAAATCGCCACCAAAACGTATTATCCGATCGAAAAGATCGCTCCGGGCGTGATCAAACGAAAGTCGGTGACTGTTCCCTTGCAAACCGGCATCAAGTCGATTGACGCCATGATTCCCATCGGTCGCGGGCAGCGCGAATTGATCATCGGAGACCGACAAACCGGAAAAACCGCGCTTGCCATAGATACCATCATCAATCAAAAGGGAAAAAACGTGATTTGCATCTACGTCGCGATAGGTCAAAAAGAATCCAAAATTGCAAAAATCGTATCAAAGCTTGAAACGCATGCGGCCATGGATCATACGATCGTGATCATTGCCGGAGCTTCTGAGCCGGCTTCATTTTCGTTTTTGGCGCCCTATGCGGGTGTGGCCATGGCCGAATACTTCATGGATAAGGGAAAAGACGTGTTGATCATCTATGATGACCTCTCGAAACATGCCGTGGCCTATCGCCAGCTTTCATTGCTGCTGAAACGTCCACCGGGACGCGAGGCGTATCCGGGTGACATTTTTTACCTCCATTCACGTCTTTTGGAACGCGCGGCTCGCATCCATGAAGACTATGGGGGCGGCTCCATCACCGCGCTTCCGATCATCGAAACATTGGCCGGAGACGTTTCCGCGTATATTCCGACCAATGTCATCTCCATCACCGACGGGCAAATTTACCTTGAAACCGATCTTTTCTATAAGGGAGTGAGACCCGCGGTCAATGTCGGATTATCCGTTTCGCGCGTGGGGTCGGCGGCGCAGATCAAAGCCATGAAGCAGGTTGCGGGCAAGCTGAAGCTGAGTCTCGCCCAATATCAGGAATTGGCGGCTTTTGCGCAGTTCGGTTCCGAGCTTGACGAGGCCACGAAAAAAACGCTGAACCGTGGCAGTCGCACCATCGAAATTTTGAAGCAAAACCAGTACGATCTCTATGATGTCGAAAAACAAGTGGTGGTGCTCTACGCCGTGGTGAATGGGTACATGGACGACATTCCCAAGGAATCCGTGAAATCGTTTGAGCTTTTCTTTTTGGAATACATGGAGAATAACGCGAAAGAGGTGTATGAATCGATCGTGAAAGAAAAGCATATTACCTCCGACACCGAAAAGAAATTGCAAGAAGTGATCAATGATGCCAAGAAGATTTTTTTGGAAAAACATCAGCAAGAGACGCAATAAATTTTTTGTAATTTTTTTTACTCCCATGCCAGGCGCATTGAAAGAAATTCGAACTCGGATAAAATCGGTGAAAAATACCAAGAAAATCACCAAAGCCATGGAGCTTGTTTCTGCGTCCAAAATGCGTCGCGCCGTACAAAACGCTCTTTCGACCCGTCCGTATGCATCCCTCGCCTGGCAGATTCTTCTCGATCTTTTGGAAAAAACCGATCCTCGTTCTCATGTTTTATTGCGGAAAGATGAACGTAGCGAAAGCGTTGCCATGCTCATCATCGGCTCAAATCGAGGACTGTGCGGAGCGTTCAATACCAAGATTTTCGAGAAAACAATCTCTCTCATGGAGCAGGAATATGTTCGCAAAACGATCGAATGCATAACATATGGGAAGAAAGTGAGGGATATGCTTTTGCGGGAAAAACGTAAGGTTGTGGCGGATTTTCCCAAGCCGGATGTTTTGACGAGCATGGTGGAGGTTTTGCCCATGAGCGAAATGCTGATTTCAAAATATCGAGAAAGGGTCTACGATAAGGTCATTCTCATCTATACGGATTTTGTGTCGGCCGGAAAGCAGAGGGTACGAGTCAAACAACTTTTGCCTTTTGATGCGGCGGCTGAGGAGATGTTTGGGGATATTCTTGCGAAAAGTTCGGCGGGTTCCATATTCACGGGAGATACCTATCACCGCGAATTTCGTTTTGAACCATCGGCTTCGTCGGTGCTCGACGCGCTTATTCCGCGGCTTATCGAAATGCAGGTGTATCAGGCCGTGCTCGAGTCTGACGCGAGCGAACATTCGGCTCGCATGTTGACCATGAAAAACGCCACGGACGCCGCTTCGGATATGTTGAAAGGTTTGACGCTGGATCTTAACTCCGCTCGCCAAGCGGCCATCACACAAGAAATCGCGGAAATATCGTCGGGGAAATTGGCGCTCGAAGCAGCCTATTAGAAATTTACATGATGAGAAATATTTTAGAGATTGAGACTGTAGCAAAATGCGAACTACTCGCTCTTCGCTACGCAGATTGCTCAAGATATAACACATATCTTTCCCAATCTGCTCACTCCAGAGCTTCGTATTTCATCCTTTTTCTACAGTCTCAGATTGAAATTTTTTAAATGTGAACAAGTATGAATATCGGAAAAATCCAAAGAATCATCGGCCCGGTCGTCGATATTGAATTTGAAAATCTTCCGGCCATTTTTAACGGCTTGGTGACGGTTGACCCTCTGGACAAAAAAAAGAATCTCCACTTTGAGGTGCAACAACACCTTGGAGGCGGGATTGTGAGAGCCGTTGCTTTGGGAGCGACGGACGGGTTGTCTCGCGGCGGAGAAGTAAAAGACACGGGAAAGTGCATTTCGGTGCCCGTGGGCGCGGAAACGTTGGGACGAATGTTCAATGTCGTGGGAGAGCCCATCGATGGATTGCCGGCTCCAAAAGCGAAGGAATACAACCCCATTCATCGCGCGGCGCCGAAATTCGTGGATCAATCCACAAAAACCGAAATCCTTGAAACCGGCATTAAAGTCATCGATCTTATCGCCCCTATCGTGAAAGGCGGCAAGGTGGGGATGTTTGGCGGCGCCGGAGTCGGGAAAACGGTGGTCATCATGGAGCTGATTCGTAATATTGCTTCAGAACATGGCGGTTTTTCGGTTTTTGCGGGAGTGGGAGAGAGAAGCAGAGAGGGAAACGATCTCTATCATGAGATGAAAGAATCCGGGGTACTGAACAAAACGACTTTGGTGTTTGGCCAGATGAACGAGCCGCCGGGAAATAGGCTTCGGGTCGCTTTGAGCGGGCTTGCAATCGCTGAGAAATTCCGCGACGATGGACAGGATGTCCTGGTGTTTATCGATAATATTTTTCGCTTTACGCAAGCGGGCTCCGAGGTTTCGGCGCTTTTGGGACGCATTCCATCAGCCGTGGGATATCAGCCCACCTTGGCCACGGAAATGGGGCAGTTGCAGGAGCGCATCACTTCGACCAATAAGGGATCCATCACTTCGGTGCAGGCCGTCTATGTGCCTGCCGATGATCTAACCGATCCGGCGCCCGCGACCACCTTTGGACACCTTGATTCCACGATCGTGCTTTCGAGAAGCTTGGCGGAGCTGGCCATCTATCCGGCGGTGGATCCGTTGGATTCGTTTTCGACCATTATGGATCCCAGCATCGTGGGCGAGGAACATTATCGTGTTGCTCGAGAGGTGCAACGAGTATTGCAGCGATACAAGGATTTGCAGGATATTATCGCGATTTTGGGTATGGAAGAGCTTTCGGACGAAGATAAGCTGATCGTGAGTCGCGCGAGAAAAGTGCAGAGATTTCTCTCTCAACCATTTTTTGTCGCCGAGGTGTTCACCGGCACACCCGGACAGTATGTTTCGCTTGCGGATACGATTCAAGGATTTTCCGAGATTTTGGCGGGAAAACATGACGAAAAGTCCGAGCAAGATTTTTACATGAAGGGAGCATTATAAATATTTCGTCTCTGTTTGTTTAAAACCAACACATTCATGAGTTTTTGGGAATATTGGAATGTTATACCCATCGAGCGGAATTATGAAAAAACTTTTTTTTGAATTGATCACTCCCGAGCGGGTTTTGCACCGCGAGGAAATCGACAAGGCGATTGTCCCGACCAAAAGCGGACAAATTACGGTATTGCCGGATCATATTCCGCTCTCTTCGCTGCTTGCCGCCGGAGAGCTCGTGATTTACAAGGGTGATCAAATGTTTCCTACGGCCATCAGCGGAGGGTTTTTGGTGGTCACGGGAAAAAAAGTTGCGGTTTTGGCGGATACGGCCGAAAGGGTGGAAGAGATCATCATCGAGCGCGCCGAAGAGGCCAAGAGAAGAGCCGAAAAGATGATTGCGGAGAAAAAATCGGATCGAGAAGCGTTTTCATCGCTTACCGCGAAAATCGAAAAAGAATTGGTGCGAATACGAGTGGCAAAAAAATATCAAAAAAAATGGCGCTCATAGGGCGCTTTTTTTGTATCGTCGAGTGTTTTCCGGACTGAACTATGCATCGGATTCTTCACGACGAAGAGTAACTTTCTTGGCTGTCGCGCTGTAGGGGAGGTGTGTTATAATCATGATGAATTGAGGTACATTGCGCACAGAAAAAACGAAACAGCAAAAATATACAGGGTATGCTTCAAAATATCATTGA
The DNA here is from genome assembly GCA_964485795.1 of uncultured Gammaproteobacteria bacterium. GTDB lineage: Bacteria > Patescibacteriota > Patescibacteriia > VMEV01 > CAZAJQ01 > CAZAJQ01. The sequence goes on along the minus strand of CAZAJQ010000006.1, from coordinate 26,532 downwards.
CGTTGTATCAGGGTTTGACTGGACGACGCCAAGCTGGGATCTCTTTATCATCCTTTTTTTTGTCGTGTCGTCGTTTATCTACGGACTTTCACTGGGACGCGACCGTATTCTCATCATTTTGGTCGGTATTTACATGGCTTTGGCCGTTGTGAATTACGCGCCGTTTATCAATGATTTTGAAGGTATCGGCGTGCGTTTTCAGGATTCGTACATTAAGATTACATCTTTCGTTGGCATTTTCATGCTCTTGTTTTTTTTCTTGTCACGCAGCGCGCTCGCGAATACATTGGGCGGATCAGATTATACCGGAGCATGGTGGCAGGTTCTCGCATTTAGCGTTTTGCATGTCGGATTGCTTCTGAGCGTGACCCTTTCATTTTTGCCGCCTCATATGACCAATGCTTTATCACCCATGATTCAAAAGGGTTTTATCGGAGACAATGCTCGCTTCGTCTGGATCGTGGCGCCGATCTTTGTCATGGCGATTTCCCGAGGGAGGAAGAGAGATTCTGATTATTATTGACAGTTGACGCATCGGATGAGAATGCATTGAAAGCAAGACATGAAAGGATGTTTTGTTTTTTTGTTTTTCAGAATGAGTGGAAAAACTTCTTTTGAGAAATTCAAAGCCAGAATGTAATGAATCTTAAAAAAAATTCCGCATATCGGCGCTCTTTGATATAATAAACAAAAAAATATTTATGGTTCCCAATGCAGAACTTGAAAGTTCTTCAGAAAAAAAGTCTCAAGATGCACTCGAGCGCGAATACGTGCCCGAGGAAGTCAGGACGCCGAGAGTGGAGCGGATTTCATCGGATGATGCCCTTGCCGTCAAACAGCAGATTTCCTTTCCGAGGTTGAGAACAAAGCCCAAGCTCACGGCACCCCAAAAAAGCGCGCAGGTACTTGAAATCGAATCCATCCTTGAAGATGAGCTTGGTCCGATATTTGAGGCATTGCCCTCGGAAAGAAGAGCCCTTTTCAAGTCTGCCGGAGAGGACTTGGCGAATAAACTCGATAGGCTGATTCATAAGGCAAAGATTTCCGCAAAAACGGTATTTGCCATGGTCAGAAATTGGCTGATTTTGATCCCGGGCGTCAATCGATTTTTCCTCGAACAAGAAGCAAAAATCATGACGGATAAAATTCTTCACATGAAAAAGCGCATCGATCAAAAGTCTTTGTGATTTTTTTTGATTTTTCCTCATCAATATTGATCTATGTCTTTTTTTCAAACCCTCCTGTCATTGGACGAATCGCAACAAGGCCTTTCATCTGACGCCGCATCCTTTTTTGAAATTCCTTTTCTTGAGGATGCGCTCCGAGCTGTCCTTATTTTCGCCGTTGCCGTGATCATGCTCTATATTCTTCGTTTTTTCGTCCGCAAGGCGCATATTGTTCCAAAAACGTTTGAAAAAAAAGTGCTTCTCGTAACCTTGCCCAAAGAAGCATCCGCCAAAAGCAAAGAAGAATTTACCAAGACAAAGAGCGTGCAAGAAACACAAGAAAAAATCGGAGCCATGGAAACCTTTTTTTCCACCATCGGTGGTATGAAGCCGCAAAGCGGGTTTTTGGCATTTTTATTCGGACGGGAGGATCATATTTCCTTTGAAATCGTGGCCGATGAGGGACTTATTTCTTTTTATATTGCCGTGCCCCAGTATCTCGAGCGGTTTTTGGAACATCAGATCCACGCGCAATTTCCTACGGCAAATATCGAAGAAGTCGAAGATTATAATATCTTTACGCCTCAAGGGACGATTTTGGGAACGAATATCGTCTTTACTAGGGATTTTTATTTTCCCATCAAGTCGTACAAGAAAATGGATACCGATCCGCTCAATGCCCTGACCAATGTTTTGAGCAAGCTTGCGGAACATGACGGAGCCGCGATCCAGATCGTCGCTCGACCGGCAAAGGGATGGCATCGCTTCGGACACGGCATCGCCACGCGTATGGCCAAGGGCAAGTCTCTGGACGAGGCTGTCAATGAAGTGAAGGGACGGTTTATGATTGCCTTCGTGAAAGACATCGGGGAAGGGTTTTATGAAAACGTTTTCGGCGCTGCCAAAAAAGAAGTGACTCCGGCGCAAGCGGAGCAAGATAGACGACTGTCAAGCATGGAAGAAGAAATGATCAAAGGATTGGAGGAAAAATCGAGCAAAGCGGGGCTGGAATGTAATATCCGTATTGTGGTGTCATCGCAAATCGCCGAAACCGCGAAAATTTATCTTGAAAATATCGTCAATACGTTTCATCAGCATAATCTATACGAATACGGAAATTCATTGAAACGTTATGATCCTTCATTGCGAAAGCAGGATATTGTGACCGATTTCATTTATAGAAACTTTGACGAAGGCAAGGCCGTGATTCTCAATACTGAGGAAATGAGCAGTGTTTTTCATTTTCCGTTGCCTGAAAACGAGACTCCCAATATTCGTTGGCTGTTGGCGAAAAACGCTTCCGCGCCGACGAATATTCCCAAAGAAGGACTGCTTTTGGGATACAACGAATTTCGCGGGGTGAAAACCAGAATTTTTCTAAAATCCGAAGATCGCAGGAGGCACATGTATATCATCGGAAAATCAGGCGTCGGAAAATCATATTTGCTCGCGAATTGCGCGAAACAGGACATTGCCGCAGGTATGGGGGTATGCGTCATAGATCCGCATGGAGATCTCGTGGAAGACGTTTTGCGTTTTGTACCCAAAGAGCGCTATGAAGACGTGGTGTATTTTGATCCTTCGGACGTGGATCGACCCGTCGGACTCAATATGCTCGAGTACAAGACCGACGATCAAAAGGATTTTGCGGTGCAGGAGATGATCGCGATTTTCTATAAGCTGTTTCCGCCGGAGATGATCGGTCCCATGTTTGAGCATAATATGAGAAACGTGATGCTCACGCTCATGGAAGACAAGGAATATCCGGGTACCATCGCCGACATACCGCGAATGTTTTCGGATCCGTCGTATCAAAAGTTCAAGCTTGCCAAGGTGAAAGATCCGGTCGTGCGCGCGTTTTGGGAAAAGGAAATGGCGAAAACCTCGGATTTTCATAAATCCGAGATGCTGGGCTATCTGATATCCAAAGTGGGAAGATTCGTGGAAAATGAGATGATGCGCAATATCATCGGTCAGCCGAAATCCGGATTTGATTTCCGCGAGATCATGGATGAGCAAAAAATTCTGCTGGTGAACCTCGCGAAAGGCAAGGTGGGGGAGGTCAACAGTAATTTGCTGGGTCTGATCATCGTCGCCAAGCTTCAAATGGCTGCCATGACGCGAGCCGATATGGCGAAAGAATCAAGAAAAGATTTTTATCTCTATATCGACGAATTTCAGAATTTCATCACGGACAGTATCGCCATCATCCTTTCAGAAGCGAGAAAGTATGGGCTGAACCTGATTTTAGCGCATCAGTATGTCAATCAGCTGCTCAAGGGCAATCGCGACACAAGTATTCGCGACGCGATTTTCGGCAATGCCGGAACCTTGGTTTCATTCAAAATCGGAGTTGACGATGCCGAAGTGCTGGCAAAGGAATATGCGCCGGTGTTCAACGAATATGATCTCGTCAACATCGAAAAGCATGCGGCCTATGTGAAGCTTCTCATCGACAATACGTCGTCCAAGGCTTTTAAAATGAAAACCTACAACCTCGAAGGAGGCAACCCGTCCGACATAATTTCCGCGATCAAACAATTATCGCGATTGAAGTACGGAAAAGATAAAAGACTTGTGAGCAACGAGATTCTGGAAAGAACCCAGCTGGGAAACTCGGATTTGCAAGGCATCAAGGATTTGTCCGAGAAAAGTTTATAAGACTTTTCAAAACGACAGATACACTCATTTCAGCAGGTTTCGATTGACTGGCGATTTGGGAGAGAAAGAAAAATGTCGATTGAAATTTTTCTTCAAACCTCAAACACCGTTTTATCCCCGACCAGCACGCAGTGACTTGCGGGAGATTTTCTGCGGCTGATGAAAACGTTTTTCCCGATAATGCTGTCGTGAAAGTGCTCATCGCAATCAATTCGAGCATGATCCAAAACGATCGAATTTCGCAATGTGCATCCGATAATTTGGCATCCCGTACCCAGGCTCACATGCGGCCCCACGGTGCAATGTTCCAAAAAGCAATTTTCGCCGATCACGGTAGGACCCATGATATTGACGCCTTCACCGAGCTTCGTGCCGACTCCTATTTTGATTTTTTCGGCAAATCGTTCGGATGAAATCTCGGTCGGCAGCGAAAAAAAACTATTGGGCGCCAGATCGAGCAACGATCGATTCGCGGCCAAAAGCTCCAAAGGTTTGCCGGTATCCTTCCACCAGCCGGTAACTTCTTTGTATCCGACATTTTTACCGGTTTTGATTAATTCCGAATGAATGGAAGAGATTTCGTATTCTCCTCGATCGCTTTTTTTGATTTTTTGAAAGGTTTCAAAAAAAATTTTGGGTCCATAAAAATAAATGCCGGTAACCGCAAAACGGTTGGGGGCTTTCGGCGGCTTTTCCCAAACATCGATAAGTTTTTTTTGTTCGTCAAAAACCGGTACTCCAAAACGCTCGGGATCCGGCACACAAGCAAGCGTAAGCATGCAATCATGACTTTTTAAAAGGAATTCATGAGCCACGGACTTGATGCTGTCCAAAATGATATTGTCGGAAAGATAAAAAACAAAGGGATCGTGTCCGATAAAACGCTCGGCCAAGGAAACGACATGGGCGATGCCCAAAGGACCTCCGGTTTGCTCGAAAAATGTGATATTGACACCCCAATGACCTCCGTCACCGACATGTTTTTGCAGTTCGGTTTCACCCGGATTCACATTGATGAAAATATCGGTGACTCCGATTTCCACGACCTTTTCGATGGCATGGAAAATCATGGGCTTGTTTGCCAGCGGAAGGAGGTGTTTATTCATGGTTAATGTGATGGGGTGCAGCCGTGTGGCTCTTCCGCCGCCCGTGAGAACGGCTTTTGTGATTTTCATAGAAAAATTTACATCTCGCGTCGATTCACATTCATCCGGGCAATTCAACGACAAAGATGATATTCAAAAACAAGGTATTTTCAACAATCAGGCTCTCTTTTGAGAGCAACAACGATTTTTTTTATCCGGTTTTACCAGCGTATCAAAAATTTTAATACACGATAATACCAGCGCATGAACGGATTGCCGAAATACCGAAGCAGCGGTGAATCGACGCGCGAATCCTGAAAACGTATTTCGTCGGTTGCCGATTGAAGCAAGCGGCCGTCCGGGACGCATCGAAGTTTTTGGATTTTTTTTCTTTTTTCAAGCCAAAAGATTATATTTCGGGGTTTCAGCCAAAAACCGTACACCTGCATTTTCAAGCGCATCCATTTGCCTCGAAACGCGAAAATCCATAAACCGATTTCAAGAATCATGTGCATGGGAAGCAGAAGCAGCAGAGTCGGGATCTTGTAATACAAGAGGAGAATCGCATATCGATTGCGTTCCATCCAGAAAAATTTTTCCATACTTCTCGCGAACTGGTACTTGTGATAAAAAACGGATTGCGAAGCGAGTACGATGCGATATCCCGTAAGGCGCAGTCGCAGTGAATATTCGATATCCTCGTGGTACATGAAAAAATCGTCATCCAGCGGTCCGAACGACCTGATGAGATCGGAGCGGAGCATGACGGCCGCACCGCTTGCATACCCGATGTCCATGATATGCGGGAATTTTTTTTCAGCGAGTGGCGTCAGGTACTCATTGCAATAGCCAAATCCCATATAGTGGAATGAATTTCCCGCGCTGTTGATTTTCTCGGTTTCGGGGTGCAGCAGGAGCAATGATTGCACGGCGCCGATTTTTGGGTCGCTTCGAAATGCCTCGACGAGGGGAAGCAACGCAGTCGAAGCCAAGAATCCGTCGGCATTGTGCAAAAAGACAAAGTCGCATCCATGTTTGAGCGCCAAAGAAATGCCGACACTGTTTCCGGCCGCAAAGCCAAGGTTCTCTTTTTGCGGCAGAAGCGTCACTTGCGGCAGAGCGTTACCGGAAAGCGGCAATACATGCTGCTCCAAAGCGCGCATGGAAGAGCCAAACTCGGGATGCGGATTGTCGACGATAATGAGTTCCATTCGATTTTTCGGATAGTTAAGCTGCTTGATGGATGAAATGAAATCGTCAAGATAGGGTTCGCAACGGTAGGAAAGATATATGATCGCTATCTTGGGGTGAAGCTCATCGGATCGATTTTTTGAAGTGGGATTTTCTCTTATGGCATTGGGAATCTTTGAAGAAATTCTTTCTTTTGCGGCCGAAACGTGGCGTTTTCTCCATTTCCACAAGTAAGAAAACCAGCTTTTGGTATGGACTCGCGCCATTGAGTTGATGCAGAGCGCGCGTATGATGCCGGGTACTTTCGCGGATTCTCGACCATGACGATGTTTGATCGCGATATCATGGGCATAATGCACTTCATACCCGTGATTCCACATCCGATGGCAAAGATCGCAGTCTTCAAAATACATGAAGTAGCGTGTGTCAAAACCACCGATTTTTTTGATAGCTTGTCCGGAAATGATCATGGCCGAACCCATGACCCAGTCCACGGGGCGGTTTTCGCCATGATCAAAATCAGCCATGAGATAATGGTCGACGGCATCGGAAAAGACGCGAAATTTTTTGTACCAAGTCAATTGCCTAAAAGGCTTGGTGAGAATGGATGAAAGGTTGAAGCGGAAGCAAGAGTATTGAAGGGATCCATCCATGTTTAAAATTTTTGGTGCGGCGACGCCGACCTGCGTATGGGTGTCCATATATCGTATGAGCCCGTCTATCGTAGCGCTGTTTTCGGGTATCAGGGTATCTGGATTGAGGGCGCAATGATATCGGCTTTGATATGCCTGCGCGATTCCAAGATTCGTCGCATGCCCGAAGCCGAGGTTTTTCTCCATTTTCGTATATTGTACGGCCGGAAATTGTTCTTTGAGAGCCAAAGCGATGCCGTCGATATTGTCGGAATTGTCCATAACCTGAATATGGATGGAATACGAACTTTTGGAAATGTCTCCGAGAAGCGATTGAAGCGAAAGCAAGATATCATCTTTCATGCGATAATTCACATAGATGATATTGAGATCAAAAGGCAGGAGATGATTTCCCGTGAAAAAGTAAGGAAAATGAAAATCGTTCATGAACGGTTTTCGAAACACGGATGTTTCCGAAGTTATGTTTTGTGCGTCCACCATAAGCGTATTTTTTTCCATGATATGTTTCTCTTATGAGAGATTTCTTTTCGATTTCTGAGTATTATAAAAAAGTTTGTTGCGATTAATTGCAATGATTTCAGCAGTAATGCGGGATCGGTGAAAAAAAAATAGAGCGCTTTTTTTGATTCATGCCAAAAGATGGGGAAAAAATCGAGCAGCGCATTGCGCCAATATTCATTTTTCAGAAGCGTCATAATATGGTTTTGATAGCTTTTTTGACGTATGTTTCTCGGCTGAGATCGCTTCCGTCGCAGCAGTGAAAAAAGAGGTTCGTGAGTTTGACTCGCGATGGTGCGATCATGATAGGCGACGGCATGAAGAAGTACGTGACTTTGAAATCCCGCCGATGACAAACGGTAGGCAAGATCAACATCCTCTTTATACGAATCATATGATTCATCAAAAACTTGACCGTCAGAAAATGCGACGTATCGGAGCGCTTTTTTTCGAAAGAGCGCCATGGCGCCGGAAACGCCAAATATCTCGGCGTATTCTTTGTGAAAGTCGGATTTTACAGCATTCCAGTCGCAGCCCGCAAAGAGGTCGGTTACGCGGCGATTGTTTTTTACCGAAAGCCCCAGCGAATCAATGCTATCCGTGAAACTTTTTTGCAACAGGGCTGAGTTGTTTTGCAAAACATTTTTCGCATACATGGGGCGAAGCGCTTCAAAATTCCAGCGCATGATTCTCGGAGCAACGGCGCCTACTTCCGGATGTCTTTTCATGGAGTCCATGAGTTTTTCCAGGCATGAAGGCGTCAGATACATATCCTGATTGAGTATGAGAAGCAGGTCATGATCGTTTTTTCGGAAAAAATCATTGTGTCCGGCGGCAAAACCCCGGTTGGAATCATAACGGGTGAGGTGGAGCCGCTCAAACATGCGATGCCCTTCGTTTTGAAGGAAATCCCATGTTGTATCCGTGGAAGCATTGTCGGATACGTGAAGTTCCCAGTCAAGAAAGGTTTGTTTTTTGAGCGAATCAAAAAGGTAGGGAAGATACGACGCTCCGTTCCAGGTGAGCAGATGAATCGCGAGTTTCATATTCGATTCTTTAATTGAACCAAGGAAGAGAGCATCCATGCCCAGACAAGGCTTACGGGTCTTAAAGCGGCTATCCAAATCCAAACGTACCAAGGATGCCATTTTTGAAAAAAGAGAAGCATGCTTTTTGAGAAATTTTGATGTTTCCAAAACATATTTTGCTGCAAAAAACTTTGACTGAGGCGTTCATACGCCCCAAATTGTGGGGTATACATGACTTTGAGATTGCGTTTTTTCGCTTCCATGCACAGATCCACGTCTTCAAACCAAATGAAGTAACGCTGATCAAACGCATATCCGAGACTGTCGAGGAAGGATTTTTTTACGAGCAAACATGCCCCGCGAAGAGAGTCGACTTTTTGCTCGGCATAGGGATCCATGTCGGTCATGAGATAATGATCGATGAGTCGAGGGAAAATGCGTTGGATTTTCAAAAGAATGATGATCTGGTCGAAGATTTTTGGGAATCTCCGCGGGAGTGCGGCAAAAATCGGCCGACCGTCGCGATCGTCAAATCTCGGCCCGATGAGAGCGACATCCGGGTGCGCCTCCATCCAGAGAATCATATGCTTCACTTCAAGGAGACTGATATCCGTATCGGGATTCAGAAAGAGAATGAATCGTCCGCGGGCTTTCGAAAATCCTTGATTGTTGGCCGCCGAAAAACCGAGATTCGCGGTGTTTTCGAAAATGTTCACTTGAGGAAAATGACGTTTCACTTTTGAAACCGTGCCGTCGGATGAGGCATTGTCCACGAGGAGATATTCAAACTTAAGATCCATGACGGGATTTTGTTCGCAAAAAAACGTATTGAAATGCTCCAAGACATGTTGCGCGGAATTCCATGTGACGGTAATGACCGAGAGATCCATAGTGGGCGAAAAAATCATGACTAACAGGGAAGTATAGCAAGCACAAGAGAGGGGAATCAACCTGTCCGAGGAACGCCGCGTTGATCATCGGTAGGGAGGAAGTCGGCAGCGCCGGTTTGCTTGACAAACTCATCATATCGAGGTAACGTTGCGGTCAATATAACTTATCCACAAGCGTCTGACTATGAACCAAGAAAAAATAAAAATCGCTCTAAAAATCGTTGAAAATATCGAAAACGAAGTGGCGATGGTGAGAAAGCTCCTTGCCAGCGACCTGAGCCATGAGGATATGGATGTATCCAAGCTGTCCCTGACGATCGACGACAAGGATCTCGGGAAAAGCGATGCGTCGGTGATTGAGGGTATTTTTGACGGGACGAAAATGATCGGAGACGATGGCAAGGAATACTCGATGTCCGCGAATTATGCGTCAAAATCAAAACTCGTCGAGGGGGATCGTCTCAAGCTGTCCATCGGAATGGACGGGTCGTTCATCTATAAGCAGATCAAACCCATTGACCGTGATAGACTGCGAGGAATGCTCGCACGGGATGAAGAGACCGGTGAATATCATGTGATCGTGGGAAAGTCCGTGTATCGGGTGCTTTTGGCCAGCATCACGTATTTTCGTGGAAAACCCGGTGATGAAGTGGTGATCCTTGTACCTCGCGAACGAGGATGCGTATGGGCGGCCGTGGAAAATATCATCAGCAAACCCATTGACGCCGAAGCTGAACTTGGTCTGTAATACATATTCATTCCGATGAATAAAGATCCCCATGATCCGGGGATTTTTTTATTGTCGCGTTTCATTGAAAAGTCGCTGGCCGCATAGTACAATACGTTCACTGAATCTGTCATGAATTATGAAAAACATCAATTTTTTGTATCGTCCCAAAAGTTTTGCAGAAGTGACCGGGCAAAATCCCATCAAACTTACGTTGCAAAACGAGATTGCCAATGGAAAAATCGCGCACGCCTATATTTTTTGCGGTCCCAGGGGAATAGGCAAGACGACCTTGGCGCGCATCATGAGCAAGGCGCTCAATTGCGATTGTCGCAAAGAAGGCCAATCCGAGCCATGCAATGCCTGCGAATCATGTATGGCCATCATGGAACAGCGATCCATGGATGTGATCGAGGTGGACGCCGCCTCTCATACGGGCGTGGAGAATATCCGTCAAAATATCATCGCCAATGCTCGTACCGCGGGTCAGGCCGGCAAGTACAAGATATTCATCCTGGATGAAGTGCATATGCTCTCCTTGTCATCGTTTAACGCGCTTCTGAAAACGCTCGAAGAGCCGCCGTCGCATGTCGTTTTCATTCTCGCCACCACGGAGATACATAAATTGCCGGACACGATCGTCTCGCGGGCGCAGCGATTTGATTTTAAAAAAATCGACAGCCAAGAAATCTACGAGCGCTTGAAATTCATCGCCACCAATGAAGACGTCGCGGTGAGCGACGATGTCTTGAGGCATATCGCTTCGGTGTCCGGCGGTTTTTTGCGCGACGCTGTCAGTCGTTTGAGCCAGGTCATGTCACTTGGCGAAGGAGAGATCACCATGGAATTGGCCGAGCTGGTTTTGCCAAAGACGCACATGAAGCTCGCGATCGCATTTTTGGATCTGCTCATCGGGAAAAAATCATCGGCGGCTTTGAAAATGCTGCAGGATATGGTCTATGAGGGCGTTTCTCTGGAGGCGTTTACCGGTGATGCGCTGGAAATCGTTCGAAAAATGCTTCTCGCAAAGGTAGACGGTTCGTTGACCTCTTTTGATGAAATCGTTTCAAAGGAGGATGAGGGGCGTCTGAAAGAACTGATTACCGCCGCTGACATGAGACAGCTGAAACGTATGTTGGATGTTTTATTGGAAAAAAAATTGCAGCTCAAAAATTTGGAAATGGTGCAATTACCTTTGGAATTGGCGGTTATTGAAATATGCTATGAAGGGAATGCGGCAAATGCTAATGATATGACCGCATTTTCGGAAGTAAAAATCGTTCGCTCCGATGAATGGGCCGAGCACTCGCAGAGACCTCCACGCCCTCAAGGGAGCGTGTATGAAAGCGCCACAGGCAAGGCTCATTCTGACGCCGTGATTTTCGCAAACAATGCGTCAAAAGATATGGTCAAGCATACGCTCAAACGCGGAAATCACGTTCAGAGTCGTCCCGAAGCGACGATTGAAACCGATAAACGGGATGTTTCCAATGTCGGCGAAAGCATGAGTCTTCTAGAAGCGCGAGGTTTTTGGAATATGGCAAAATCGGAGATTGCAAAAAAACAGCCGTCTTTGGCGATAGTCTTAAAAAACACGTTGCTTTTAAACGCGAATGATGGAAAAGGGACTTTGGGAGTCAAATTTCCCCTGCATCAGGAATTGATCATGAAAATGCAGAATATGAGGATTATGGAGGATATATTTACCGACGTTTCCGGAAAAAAATTTCGGTTTGAATGCGTTCTCGATCCCACGTTATCGATCGAATCGGAAAAACACAAAGAAGTGAGTGGAATCAACGATTTACCGGCAGAACCAAAAGACAGCGGCTTACAAAACATCCTCGATGTTTTTGAGGGTGAAGTGGTGGTTTGAAAAGGAGGTCATGAAGGAATATTTTTTGAGAATGATTGAATATTGTTTGATGGATATTAAAGTTCCGCCTCGCTCGCATGGAGGAGAGCTCGTCTTCGCGTAACTCAGACGAACACCCTCCATGGAGTGAAGTGTGCCCCGTAGGGGCTCTACTTCACTCCGGGACAGGGATTCGAACCCCGATTACCTGATTCAGAGTCAGGCGTCCTACCATTAGACGATCCCGGAATAGAGAGAAAATTATTGCTCAAAAACGGTTCACTGAGAATAAATTTTGCATGGACATGGAATGGTTACAGATTTTTTTTGTTTTCTGCAGTCATCTCAGAAAAAATGTAGCATGACGAAATATTGGATCAATTAAAAAAGAAGAAGTGAGCCTTCTTTATCAGAAAATGTATCAAATGGGGTGATGCTGCGTCAAATGCATTGATGGTCGATATCAATGATGATACTCTTTCCCTCGAAGAATCGTCGTTGCGCGATAGATCTGCTCAAGGAGGATATTCTTTTTCGTTCCTCATGTGATTTTCGAATCGTCGATATATTGATGACCGATTTGCTATTGCGGAGAGATACCATCTCTACTCGTTTGGGGATGCCATGCTGATTCTTTAAAATCCTTGACAAAAATTATGATATCCGTAGCGATGATGCTATTATAAATAAAGTTCATCATCTCTAAGCTTTTTTATTCTTAATTTATTTCATTTATGTCCCAAAACAAAAGCGGACTCCATATGCTTGCTTTCCTCCTGCTTCTTATCGGAGGACTTAACTGGGGATTGGTCGGATTTTTTCAATACGACCTCGTAGCGTCTCTTCTCGGAGGCATGAGCTCAACGGTTGCGCGTGTCATTTATGCGGCTGTCGGTCTTTCGGCTCTGTATATTCTCGTAACGCATAAAAAGGATTGCATGATGTGTTCCGGGATGGACATGATGAAAAAATAAAAATCCATTCTTTTTTAAAATCACTCGCAAAAAAATCTCTTTATGGAGATTTTTTTGTTATCGCTAATGATAGTCCATAATAAAAAGATATTTTGACAATAATTATTGAATGGGTTACAATAAAAAATTGTTGTTTTGGAATGTTTCGTTACAGTTTAAAAAGGAACGTATCATGAAAAAAGTGAAACTGAAAATTGACGGGACGATCAATCCCATGCATCTCGCCGGAGATCTCAATTTTCTGAAGAGAAAGTATGTGAGCGCTTTGAGATGCTATATGAAGGCGATAGAATTGTCGCCACCTCCGACCGAGCTCATGTTTGATAATGCTTTCTCTTTGCTTATGGATGAACAGGTCATAGTGAAAGAAAGTGAAAAAAAAGAGATGAGGCTGGCACTGGTCGCCGCTGCGCGAAAATGTAATCCAAGCTCCATTCACTATCAGCAAGAAGGATTATTCACCTATTTTTGTTATGGCATGAAGGAAGAATTTCAGATGGTCATGGCAGATTATATTTCCACATGTGGGAGAGAGAATATAATGCTTGAAAAAAGAACATGCGCAATGTGCTTTTCATTTTGGCTGGGGGAATGGAACAGCATTTGCAAGTTATTTGATTTTCGAGTCAATGCATCGAAAACCGATAACAATGACATGGATACTTTTCTGGAATATTGCGGTGAATTGATGGAAAATGAGGGCTTGCTTCGGCGCATCGTGGCTCAATGGAAGATGAAATGTCGATTTTTCGAAGGTGTGAAAGACATTCCGGATTTGTTGAGTTTTTTGGACGACGGTACCATGCATGCCTTGATCAAGGCGGTGAATCTGTCTGTCATGTGCCCGTCCTACCTGCTCAAGGTGCTGCTGAAAATCATGACGGCGGCGTATGACGACGATTTTGAGACGCTGCAAAAAACGGTTACCTATTATGATGAGGCAACGGAGCGGTCTCAAGAGAAGGAATCATACGAAAAACTCATCGATCAAGTCATCTATTTCCTTTATTGGGAGCGATATGATGAGCTTGAATCAGCGGTGATAAAACGACACGACCTAGAGCTGGAGGCAAGGAGAAAAAAATATGTTGAAGCTTTGGATAGCATGTATGAAGGGAGAAGACATGATGTGTCTGAAGTTATCGAATACCTCAAATTCCGAGAGGAATTTGCGTCACTGGGCTTCGCCCAATTACTGAAGGACGAATCACAAAGCCTTTATGAATGGGCGGGAAAATTTCAAAAACTTCCCGTTGAGAAGATAGTCATGATTCAGCCCAATAAGCGGCACGAGCATGAGATGGATTGCCTTTTTGCGCTCCTTGTCGGGAAAAAACTCTATGAGAGAGCATTGGAAATCGCTCCAAAGCTGGGGAAATTCAGTTCGCTCCTGGGACGCAAAGACGATGTCAGCCGGCGAAATGAACTCGAAAAAGAGCGGCGAACTATGGCAATCAAGGAGAAAGAAAATGCCTTGAGCTCATTAGCGGATTTGCGCCACTATATCAGCAAATATCCGGAAAAAGAGTCCGCCATGATTTCCGAGTTTTTTGGACATGAGCGTCGTTATACGAACGTAAACGATCTCACCGAGATTTTTGAATATTTGATTTTTCGAGCCTCACAAATGCTCGTTGATGTTTCAATGAAGGACAAGGAAAGAGCTTTTGAAAAATCGCAAGATCGTTTTTTCAGTCTGATTGAAGCCGATAGGAAAGAGATCAACGATGCGTTTGGGAAGAAGTATTTTACCTTGGGCAGTAAAATAGTGAAAATGTTTTCACAATGCAAGAAGATTGCCCAATGCGAAGAAAATTTTTTTTCATCCGGAGGAAAAACATTTCATGGAAGCGATTTCGAAGAGCAGCTTGCAAGAAAACTTGTGGAAGTGAGCTGGCGAGAAAAAGTGAGCGATAATTTTCGTGCACTGTTTCTCGAGCTTGTCTGCCTCACTGTGAGAGATATGCTCTTGGAAAGAAAGGACGGACAAAAAAAATCTGATTTTCAAACCGGCAGGAGAAAGCGGAAATACGAAGGGCGTGAATGGGATGAGAAGGATAAGCCGGTCATCGATGCTGTAGAGGTATCACCGGTAGTGTATACGCTCGAGATCAGCAAAGGTAAAGATTTCAGCGCTTTTGAAATCATTGAACCAACCTGTGAAGCATTCGCAGTGTATTTTGAGCCATTCGGATTTTCCATTTCTGGTGAGAAGATATTGGAAAAAATCGCCGGATATCTCTTGGCCACACCCAGCGACAGGATGCGACTCCAGCGAAAAGTAAATGGACTTATCGGGAAAACCCGCGGGTTGTGGAGGTTACGCTGCGATCCGCTTCGAATCCTTTTCAAACTTGAGGGGGATCATTTCTATTTTTATGTGGAAGATAGAAAAGATATTTATTGACCATACCAAACAGGGAAGAATACGATCTTTCCTGTTTTTTTTTATTGACATGAATATTATTTTGGAGGAAATGTATGAAAATGATTGGTGTCCCCAGGGGGAATCGAACCTCCATCGCAGGCTTCGGAAACCTGTGTTTTATCCATTAAACTATAGGGACATGAGTCGATTATGAACCGATTGAATGAAATTGCAATAGAACTTCATAAGTCTGACAAAAAGCACCGTCAAAGGCAAATAAAATTTGATAGAAAACGCGAGAGATGGAATTTTACAAGAGTTCGCATCGCCCATCTGTCGCATCAGCAGTTCTTGTCATATAATGAAAGCAATTAAAGAAAACTTATGATGTTTCATGATCGAAAGGAAGCCGGGGATGTGCTGGCCAAAAAACTTCTTCTCTATCGAGGCAAGGATGCGCTTATCATCGGATTGCCCCGAGGAGGCGTGGTGCCGGCGTTTGAAATATCGGAATATCTGTCGGCTCCTTTGGATATCATCGTCAGTAAAAAAATACCAGCCCCGGGAAATGAGGAGCTCGCGATCGGAGCCATCGCTTCGAAAGATTGCGCCATGCTGAATGAATCCATGATTGCCGAGTATGGCATTTCAAAAGAATATATCGTCCAAAAACAAAAAGAAATTCTCTCAAAAATCATGGCAAAAGAACATCTCCTGAGAGCCGGAAGAAAATCGTATCCCTTGAAGGATTCGGCGGTCATACTCGTTGACGACGGCATTGCCACGGGATACACCATGAAGGCCGCGATAGCGTATGCGAAGCGACACGGTGCAAAAAAGATCGTCGTCGCCGTTCCCGTCTTGCCGCACGAACTGGTTTCCGAAATGCAATCGTTGTGCGACGAGCTCATTTTTCTTGACGCTCCTCGGCTGTTTGGTTCCGTAGGCGCTTTTTACAAGGATTTCCGGCAGGTGGAAGATGATGAGGTGAAACAATTATTGGAAATCGCACGAAATCGTTTTAATTCGCACCTTGCACGGCCGTCATCATGACGCGATTATGATCGATCATATTTTTTGAGTTCCAAAAGAAATGAACCTATGCTTCTCTTCTCGCTATCAAACAATGAAGATTATAAAAAAGCGCTTTTGAAGTCGGGATACTTTTCCTCCGCGAATATGGAGGAGATGCAGTTTTCCGACGGAGAAATCATGATCAAGGTATTGGAAGGGGTGAAAGGTAAAGATGTCGCGGTCTTCTCGGAGACGATCCCTCCTTGCGATCATTTTTTCAAGCTTTGCGTGCTTCTCAACGCCTTACGGGAAAACGGTGCGAAGAAAATATATCTTCTTCTTCCGTATTTCGCCTATGAAAAGCAGGATCGCATCGTTGAGCCAGGAGAGCCGATCACAGCGCGATTGATGGCCAATATGCTCAAAAAATCCGGAGCTGATATTATCATATCCTGCCATCTTCACAGCGATCGAGTTCGTTCGTATATTGGAAGAAAAGCGCTTTTCGAGATCAGCGGCGCCGATATTCTTACACACGTCATTCTACAGATTCCTTTGGAAATGAGCCAAGCGGTTTTGGTGGCGCCGGATCGGGGTGCCCATGAACTCGTATCCGAAATCGTGAGAAGACTTGGCAATGAAAATGTCATTTTTTGCGCAAAGAAACGACCGTCAAAAGAGAAAGCGATGATTTCGGCGACCAAGTCGGATTTGAAAAAGGTTTCCGGCAAAGATGCCGTTATCTTTGACGACATGATCGAAACCGGAGAAACTTTGGTGCAAACCGCCAAGCTTTTGAAAATAAACGGAGCGAGACGTATAAACGCGGTATGCACGCACGGAATTTTTTCGAATGAAGGCGCATATCGACTCGAAAAAAGCCCTCTTGAGGCGACTTTCGTCACCAATACCGTCGCAAAACAATCGCGGAAAAACGGCAGGGTGCGTACCGTCATAATCGGATCATGGTTTGCAGAACGTGTCGTTGCGATAGTGAAGTCAAACGGTTAAGAACTTCGAAAATAGGAGATCAAGATTTATCTAATTTTAAGAGAATGATTCAGATTTTATGACAAATATTTGGAAAAAGTCTCCGATGATGATCGTTTTTGGCGTTGTCATTCTGCTTTCCTTTTTTACGGTGCTGATTTTAAAATGGCGACAAAGCTCGCCGAACGTAACGCCCGTTTTTGATAACGTTGACAAAAATGGGGTGAAGGAACAAGAATTCATCACCGGAAATGCTGCAGTGGAAGGTGTGAAAATAGTGATTTTGGAATCCTTTCCCATACAGGTGCGAGCGGAAGTAACCGGATATTTTCCCGACGCTTGCACGAATCTGATAGAAACAAAAAAATCGTTTCAAAATCAAACGTTTGAAATTGAAATGATTACCAATCGTCCGAAGGAAGCGATTTGTTCGCAAGCGATCATACCCTTTTCGGAAGTGATTCCACTGGATGTTTTTGGTCTTAAAAAGGGAAAATATACCGTGATTGTGAATGGTGTTATGGCTGAATTTGAGATAACGGCTGACAATCAATTTTACGGGAGTGAAGGAACCGATTCGAAGTAGTGGGGAATGCTACAGAAGTGTTTCGTTAGATTCTGGAGGCTATGGTGATTGTATTCTCCAAATGGTGTATTTTGGGTCTATTTTTTTGCCCGGGAATATTTTCTTTGATATTCTCTCCAGAGAGAAACATTGATATGACGCACTTATGAAACGATACTCATTGTTCGCGATTGTCACGGTGGGAGTATTTTTTTTCTTTTACGATGCCGATGCCGCGTACAAACGCATACCCAATATCTCGATTCTCAACGTAGAAAAGGACTTTGCCGTCGGTTCGTCATTTCATCCCTTCAAGTGGAAGGACATTTCGGGCGTCAATATTGAAGTGTTCGACCTTGACGGCGATGGGAAAGCGGAAATCATCACGGCTCCGGGTGTCGGGAAGGAACCGCGAATATATGTTTATAACGCTAAGGGCAAACGAATTCGTGACTTCCGCGCGTATGAACCGACGATGGGGAGAGGGCTCAACATTGCCGTCGGCGATGTCAATGGAGACGGGAGTCCGGAAATCGTCACGGCTCCGGAGTTTGGAGCCGGCGCGCACGTGAAAATTTTCGACGCGGCGGGCAACGCCGTTTTCGTCGAAGAGGGATTTTTCGCGTTTGAAGAAAATTTCACTGGAGGGGTGGATGTGG
Organism: uncultured Gammaproteobacteria bacterium; assembly: GCA_964485795.1. Lineage (GTDB taxonomy): Bacteria > Patescibacteriota > Patescibacteriia > VMEV01 > CAZAJQ01 > CAZAJQ01. The sequence continues at coordinate 8,208 of CAZAJQ010000006.1, read as the reverse complement.
CGCTCGGAGACGTGAATGGGGACGGAAAGTCGGAAATAATCACTTCCAGAGGAGGAAGCGGCGCTTCCGAAGTGCGTCTGTGGAACGAATTCGGCGAGCTCATATCCGAATTTATCGCGTTTGAAGATGGTTTTTCAAGCGGGGTATCGCTTGCCGCCGCCGATTTTGACGACGACCAAAAAGACGAAATCATTGTCTCGCAACGGGGATATGGTATTCCTCTGGTTCGTATTTTCTCCTTTTCAAACGATCAATGGAGCCTTCTCCATGAATTCATGGCGTTTGACGATATTTACATGGGGGGTGTGGAAGTGAGCGTATGGCGGAAGAGCGGCGAAGCTCCACGCATCGCGGCCGCGAAGAATGCCATTGATCCGGACATGACGATCAATATTTTTGAGGCGGACGGAAATCGGCATGGTCAGGTAATGCCCAAAATGACATCGGAAAATATCATATGGAGAGCGGCGTTTGGCGATATATCGGGAAAGGGAAAAAGCGCGATGATCACCGCTCCGCATCATCCGATGGCGACTTCAACCGTGCAAGAAAAATCAAAATGGTTTGAAATAGATCTTTCGTTGCAGCAGCTTTTTGCATGGGAAAACGGACAGTTGGCGCACACTTTTCTCATCAGCAGCGGGACAAACCGATTCCCGACGCCAAAAGGGACCTTTGAGATTTTCAGAAAACTTCCCAAGCATGACTATATTCGCATCTATGGTCAGAATCATCCGGACAATTACAGCATCAAAAACGTGCCGTATAACCTGAATTTTTCTCCGTCGTATTACATTCACAATGCCTTTTGGCACAACAACTTCGGATATCCCATGAGCCACGGTTGCATCAATGCGGCGCTGGACACGTCCGAATGGGCGTATCAATGGGCGGATATCGGAACCCAAGTCGAAATCCATGAGTGATGGATTCGTATCCGCTGCATGTCGGATTTCATGATGTCAAATGACTTTAAAGAAGTCTTTTTTTTTGTTGAATCTCCGCCGAGCGCTTGTGAATTTTTTCCAGGAGCGTTGAATATGACCTGACGACGTTGTGAAAAAAACGGCCGGCATGTCATAATATCAATAAAAAAAATCCGAAGTTCGTATGAAACTCAAATTCAAGTTGTTTTTTTCGTTCATCGCCATATCGCTGGTTCCTTTGAGCGTACTTTCGGGGGTGACGGCGGTGAAAACGGAAAAGTTTTTTCTCGACAGCGAGAGATCCAAAATCGAAACCATCGTCGATTTACAAAAAGAGAAGATTGAATTCTTCCTCGATGATACGCGAGGCTATGTGAATAGCATTGCCTCCGATCGGGAGTTGATAAAAGCGATTAAGAACCATCTCAGCTTCGGTGATCGTGAATCGACGGGCTCCATAAACGATTTGTTCGTTGAAAAAATGGCGATTATCCCCAGTATTGATGCGATTTTTTTGCAGGATAACAATGGTTCCGTATTCGCCTCCACAAACGCCGAATATCTCAAACCCGGTATGAATACCAAGCAATTTCTCACCAACGGGGAGGATATTGACTTTATCGTCCATCCGCAGGATTTTCCCACGCAGGCTTTGTATATGAGTCGGAAAATTCGTGATAATGGTGTGGAGCTGGCGCATATTACGGTAAAAATAAAAACTTCGTTTTTTTTCGATTTGTCGCTTGAATTCCGAGGCTTGGGAGAAAGCGGGGAGACCATGGTGGGAACCCGAAACGACCGGCAAGAGGCGCTTTTTCTCACGCCGAGAAAATTCGATTCCGATCAGAGAGCGCTCGAAAAACTGGCGGATTTTCGCATAGACACTCCCATGAACGTCGCATTGCAGGGGAATGAGAGGACGCTGGAGGAATCCTCGGATTATCGCGACGAAGCCGTGATGGCTGCCGTGAGATACATTGATGATGTGCGCTGGGGGCTTGTGGTGAAAAAGGATCGAAATGAGATACTGCGCCCGCTCAAAAGTATGGTGATCTATTCCATCGCCATCGTCGGAGCGACTTTTTTTGTCGTGATGCTCATCGCATACTTGCTCACGCGTATTATCTTTGACCCCATCAAATACTTGACGATAGTCGCAAGCAAGATGAGCGGCGGAGATCTGAATATCGCGATGAAAAAAATCGATCATGGTGAAATCGGCGTTTTGGCATCGTCTTTTGAGACCATGAGAAAAAATTTGAAAAACATTTACGAATCGCTTGAGAAAAAGGTGAAAATTCGGACATGGCAGCTGGAGAAATCTCGCACGCAGCTTGAGCGGATTCTGGAGAGCATCTCAGATGCCGTGATCGTGGTGAAGCCGAACGGAAAAGTGACCCTGTTCAACAGGGCAGCGCAAAAATTGACGGGATTTTCTGAGGAATCGGTCGTGGGAAAACGCTATGATAAAAAATGCATTTTTCAAGACGCGAAGTCATCCCGTCCGGAACCGTTTATAGAGAATACGCTTCGGACAAAAAAGATTTCTGACATTTCAAAATTCGCCGTATTGAAGACCTCTCGGGGCGAGAAGGCTGTGTCGGCGACTGCGGCACCGATCATGAACGGTGGCAATAAATTATCGGGTGCGGTGGTCATCTTCCGTGATATTTCATCGGAGAGAGAGGTGGATACCATGAAGACCGAATTCGTCTCTCTGGTATCTCATCAGCTTCGCACTCCGCTCACGGCCATACGCTGGGGAATCGAGGAAATCGTCGGTGGAGAGCGACATCGCGATCACAAGGCGATGCTCAAGGATCTCTATGAATCCACTCTCCGCATGATCGCGCTCATCAATGATTTGCTCAATATTTCACGCATTGAAGGCGGTCGGCTGCAAGTAGCGCCCGAAAAAATACATCTCGTGAATTTCATCGAAAACATCATCAAGGAATTGCAGCCCATTATTCACGCGAAAAATTGCGCCGTGGAATTCAAAAAGAAAAATGCGTTTTCATTCAGCTTTGTTTTTGATCCCATTCTTTTGCGACAGGTGATTTTAAACCTCATGAGCAATGCCGTGAAATACAGTAAAAAAGAAGTGTGTTCCGTGTCCGTGGATATTCTCGATGATGCGGAAAACGTGACCATCGTCGTAAAAGACAATGGCATCGGCATCCCGGAAAAGGATCAGTCGAAAATATTTTCAAAATTTTTCCGCGCTCCAAACGCCATAAAAATTTCCGGCGATGGCAACGGATTGGGTCTCTATATTTCAAAAAACATCATCGAAGAATTCGGCGGCAAGATTTGGTTTGAATCTCATGAAAATCGCGGCACCAGTTTTTTTGTATCCTTGCCAAAAAAACAAAAGATCAAGTCTCGAAAAGACGGCAAACGCCTTGAGCTTTCCTAAGACTTTGGCCATGAAAATTGTCGTTTTGGCGTGAAAAACGGGAAACATCCGGTTTTTTTATGTTGCTTTTAAAAAAGAAGTCTTATAGAGTGATAAAAAGATTCACTATGGAAAAAAACGTATCATTGGCTCAATTTACGACATTTCACGTCGGCGGAAAGGCCGCATATTTTGTACATGTGAAGACATTGGACGAGCTTCAAAAAGGTTTGAATTTTTGTCGGCAAGAGAAAATTCCCATTTTTATTCTCGGAGGAGGGAGCAATATGCTTGTCAGCGATAGAGGATTTTCCGGAGCGGTGATACAGCTGAAAAATTTGGGCATCGAAATACTCGAAGACAATGAAAATGGCGTGATCGTGAAGGCATATGCGGGGCACGAATGGGACGCGTTCGTGGAATTTGCGGTATCTCACGGATGGTGGGGTATCGAAAACCTTTCCCATATCCCCGGAAGCGTCGGCGGCGCACCGGTGCAAAATATCGGCGCCTATGGGCAAGAAGTCGGGAATGTCATCCTGTCGGTGCAAGCAGTAGACAAAAAAACCGGCGAGCAAAAAAAATTTTCACATGAAGAGTGCGCTTTTGGCTATCGAAAAAGTGTTTTTAATTCGACCCAAAAGGATAATTTTATCATCTGGTCGGTGACGTTTCGTCTGAGCAAGATTTCGAACCCACAGATAGATTATCCGGACGTAAAGAGGTTTTTTGAAGAAAGAAATATAGTTTCGCCTCATCTTCAGAATATACGCGATGCCATCATTAGCATCCGCGACGCCAAGCTTCCCGATCCAAGGATCATAGGCAACGCCGGATCTTTTTTTAAAAATCTTATTTTTTCAAAAACCGAATACCAAATGTTTGAAAAAAAAATTCAAGATCGTCTCGGAGAAAATGCCGCAAATAAAATTCGAGACAAGCGTTTTGAAATGCCGGATGATGCGGTGAAAGTCCCGTCGGCATTGGTGATCGACTTGTGCGGGTTGAAAGGCAAGCGAGTGGGCGACGCAATGGTGCACGAAAGACAGCCACTGGTCATCGTGAATACCGGAAAGGCAACCGCATCGGACATTTTGCGGCTCGCCGGTGAGGTGCGGAGAACCGTGTTTGAGAAAACCGGAGCGATTTTACTGCCTGAGCCGCTGTTGATCGGTTTTAGCGACGAGGAGTTGCATCGGTATTTTGAGATCCATTGAAGGCGCCTTGCTATGGACATAAGCATTCCAGGAATCCAAAGCGTACCGAAAACCGGAGTCATTTACGTCATGCAGCGAGCCTATGATGAAGGTTATGATCTCAAAAATGCGGATTGGGTTTATTTTGACAAGGATGTTTGCAAAAAATGCATGAATCATTAATATTTTCGCATATGAATTTCAATGAATATCAAAAACAGGCGAAGGCAACCGCAAAATATCCCGATTTGGGAAATAATTATCTGTATCCGACTCTGGGACTGTGCGGCGAGGCCGGGGAATTGGCTAATAAGATCAAAAAAATTCAGCGCGATGATCAGGGCATCGTCACGGATCAGAAGCGAGAAGAAATAAAGCTGGAATTGGGAGATGTATTGTGGTACGCTTCGCAACTTGCTTGCGAATTTGGCCTTGATTTCGACGATGTCGCCGGCGCCAATCTGAAGAAGCTTTCCGATAGGCACATGCGCGGTGTCATTTCAGGGAGTGGAGATGGCAGGTAACGGGTTCGTATGCTCCGATAGCTTCCGGTAGATTTTGTAGATGAAAGGAGATATCCTCAAATCGTTTGCATTTTATAGTAAAAATTTCGAGAGTGTGCCGTCGATTATGAAGTATTTTCTTCGAACTTTTGGGTGTCAACAAAACATTGCGGATTCCGAGAGACTTTCCTCGTATTATGAAGCGAGGGGATTTGTGGCGGCTGCAAGCGCGCAAGACGCTGACCTCGTGGTCATCAATACGTGCATGGTGCGAGAGCAGGCCGAAGAAAGAGTGTTTGGACTCGTGAGAAATTTGGAATCGCAACGTTTGCAAAATCCCGATTTTCGAATTGTCGTCACCGGATGCCTCGTCGGTACGGCGCTTCGCGAGCCGAGCGGTAAGACGTATCGGGCGATTCGAGAGAGAATGCCTCATGTCGAGTTGCTTCCCATCGAAGATGTCGGATTTGAATACGAGCCAAAGCGTATGGATCGGAAGCATGCGTGGATACCCATCACGCACGGCTGCAACAATTTTTGCACTTTTTGCATCGTCCCATTCGCCCGCGGCCATGAAGTTTCTCGACCGTATGAAAGCGTCGTTTCCGAGGCGAAACACCTCGCGGAAAAAGGTTTTTCCGATATTACCCTCTTGGGACAAAACGTGAATTCCTATGGATCCGACCTCGTCGATTCGCAGAAAGGAGATGAAAATTATCATTTATCCGACGGAACAACCATTCCTACGGTCAAGGTAAAGCATCTGGGAAGGACGCGTATACCGACGCTTTTTCCGCGGCTTTTGGAATCGGTAGCGAAAATTACTGCTTTGAAAAAAATTTCTTTCGTATCGTCCAATCCGTGGGATTTTTCCGATGAATTGATTTCCGTCATCGCCGAGCACGAGAATATCAGCCGTCTCATCCATCTTCCCGTACAGTCCGGAGACAATCATATCCTCAAAAAAATGAATCGTTGGTATACTCGTGAAGAGTATATGGATTTGATAGGGAAAATAAGAAAAAAAATTTCCGGAGTTTCATTTTCCACCGACATTATCGTCGGTTTTCCGGGAGAAACCTCCGAACAATTTGAAAATACCGTCGATCTTTGCCGTTATGTGAGTTTTGTGAAGTCCTATACGGCCTGCTATTCCCCCCGTCCCGGTACGGTGGCGGCAAAAAATTTCAGTGATGATATCCCCTATGAAGAAAAAAGAAAGCGGTTTCATGCGATCGATGCGATGGTGAACGGAAAAGCTGAAAATCTCAAATCCGACGGATTTTTTTGAGTGATTTGAAAATTATGAATCATTGTTCCATGCAAAAAATCCGATATCGCCAGGTGAGCATGGTCGTTTTATTGAGCCTCATCACTTTGACGCTGTATAATTGGTACCTCCTTTTTCAATGGGCAAAAGAGGTGAACGGCCTGTATCAGCGGGAAAAGTATTCACCCATGTTGGTGCTTTTCCTGACATTTTTGACCATGGGAGTATTGGGAGGACTCTTTGAAATTTTTTTTGCGTTTGACATCAAGAAAAAAATGGCGGAAAGGAAACTGGATGAAAAAGTCACGTATTTCCCGTTTATGATTCTTGGGCTCAATGTCATCGCCTTTCTTTTTGCCTTCATCCCCGTCATGTTTTTGCTTGCGGTGATTTGCGGCGTCACGGCATCGGCGATGATCCAGACCGAGCTCAATCGTTTTGCGGACTGCGTTGATGACTCAATGATTTCCGAAAAATAAAAAGAGGCCTATGTGTTCTGAATGCAGAGAGTGACAAAGGCCTCCGAAAACGTTTGAAAGGAGTGAAAAATAGGTTATTTATTCGCGCATCGCCGAGACGGATGACAATTCATTTTTGAATTGCTCGGATATGAGATAGTCTTTGAGGTATCCCAGCGCTTCTTCATACCCCGCATAGTGGATGCGAAAACAAATCGCCGGATTGCCGCGTGCGAGTTGAGAAATTTTCGCATCATCAAAATTTTTTTGGGAATATATGGCGATGACGGGTATGCGGAAGGTGTTTGCCATTTCGATTTCGATACCCACTCCAAAAGAAGCGATATCGAGGCAAGCGACGAGCGCTGATGAATTTTTTACGGCGCTTCGGTCCATATCATCAATCTGCTCGGGTGTGAAATGATGATGTTTTTTCGGATCCGTCCGAAGATGGGGAACATATCCGTAGAATCCGCATTGTTCGCATACATCCATCATTTTTTCATAAAAATCTTTCATTTCATCTAATGTTTTTTGTTCCAATCCCGTGAGGGCGCCGGAAATGTAGATCTGATTTTTTTTCAAAGCAGTACTCCTTTTAAAAAAAAGATAATGAAAAAAGAACGGACATTTCCATTATGCTATCAAAGTATGGTAGGCCGGGCAAGGAATTATTTTTTTAAAAAAAATAATTTTGCAGAAGGGTAATAAAATAGGCAATAAAAAAGCGCTTCATTGCCACTTGAAGCGCTTTTACTGAAAGGGATTATTGAAATGCTCGGAAAGTTTCGAGCCTATATGGTGCCGTCATACCGTGATGAGGATTCGGTTTCCCAAGGAAAGACGATCCATTCTTTTTTTTCACGGATCCAAATATCCGGAACGATCAATGAATCGCGATGATAGTAGAGGCTGCAGACGAGAGGTTTCATGAGATTGCGAGAAGGATCCGCGAAGAACTCAAGAATCCTTTTTTTCTTTTGTTCCGCTGATACGTCTTGCTTTTGAAAATAATTTTCCGGATATCCGTTGATCCTCAAAAGAAGGCGCAGCATGGTCATGCCGCTGTCAGCGATGTCATCCACAAGGATGGTATCGCCGCCGATATCGGATTCCCTCATCAGTACCGGCAAGTCAAGAAGATGACAGAGAAATCCCGCCGGCACCAGTCCTCCGCGGGGAATGAACGCGATATTCGCGAATTTTTTATTCAGCGTCTTGATTTTGCCGTGCAATGCATTGACGTCATTCCAAAACTCCTCCAAGGAGTAAAAATATTTTTTCATAGATACCTCCAAAAAAACGAACCGAAAAATGAATATTCATACGATATCATACGGTTTATATATTGCAATATTTCCCGATAACCGTTATTTTTTCATTTCCCCTATAATGGTTTATGTGTAAGAAATCCTAGCGTTGTTTACAGATTCAGCTAGACTGAAGGTCTAGCTCAG
>CAZAJQ010000005.1:0-82401 GCA_964485795.1 uncultured Gammaproteobacteria bacterium | reverse complement strand
AGATCATGATTTGGAGAGAATCGTGGTTTGAAAAGGGACGCGTTTGTAACACGTCTGGGCACGGCGAGCCGTGCCCGTACGGGGGAGCATCGCTTATCTTGGATAAAAGATAAATTATGTCAGAAGGTATTGACAAGTATTTCTAAATATGATATAATGATTATGTTGAAATAATGAAGAAACGGAAGAAAAGTTGGATAAAGATGAACATGATAAAAGTTTTTTATAAATGATATTTTTTGTCGAAAATGATCGGCAAAAAATGGGACGATAGATGTTTTTAAGCGATGGCTTGAATTTATCTATGGTCTCCAGTTCTCTTTTTTAAATAGGCAACCGCCATGGCGGTTGCGCCCCATCATACCGGGGATTCCTCTTGAAAGGAGGATGGTATGAACAAAATTATAAACGGTGTCAATCACTTGTCGGCCCCACTGGCCGGCAAAAAAGTTTCTGAAGTGAGGGCCCTTCTGGCCCAGGTGTTAAACATTGATTCTGCGGCCGTTGCGCAGATCGATGGGGGTGCGGCCGATGAAAAAGTTATTATTGGAGAGGGGCAAACAATAGAATTCATAAAGGCTAGCGGCACAAAAGGCTAGCGCTCCTTCACTCTCCCCTTCACTCTGAAGTTCTAGGCGAGTAGCGCGCCTTTTTGTGACACGTTCGGCTTATGAACCGATAAGTCGCAGATAAACAAGTCATGCTACTCCGGCGCTCACACCGGATAAAAGAAAGTGAGACGTGCGCAACACGCGGTTCATCTCTCCTTGAGATGAAGAACGAACCCATATGGGGAGTTGCTCGGTGGTCAGGACTTCCACCGATTGATAACTCGAAAGAGCTATCAAAAAAGAAAAGTCAGCTTTGCTCAAATAGAAAGCCGCATATTGTGAAAACGATGTGCGGCTCTTCTTCATATAGGGGGGGCGGTAAGTTCACAGTACTCAGTTCTCAGTAGTCAGTTTTCAGTATTTGGTTTTCAGTCTCCATCAACATTCATGCCAGTAGTTCATAGTTTGAACTTCTGACATGAATGGTGAACCATTCAATTTTTTTTTCGGGCGAATAGGAGCGCCCACCCACATGCCTTCAAAAGCATGCGGGAAAAAAAGAAAATGGAATTTATTTTAAAAAAAAATGAGGGGTTTTGCAAACCCCTTCATCAGCACATTCACCTGCTAAAGGGTGTGAATGTGCTGATCGGCAAGAACGGGAGCGGCAAGAGTCGACTCTTGCAATTCCTGTTCGAAAAGGCAAAAGAAGAAGGCCTTCGGGCAGGTCATCTTCAATGCCTTTTCGAGCTCGTGCCTGCCTCACAAGAGGCACGAGCTCTTACCGAATCCCTTGGCTTTCTCTCCCCCGAGAGCCAGGGGCTGTCCTCTGGGGAAAAAAGGTTTCTTTCTCTTTTGGCGTTCTGCCAAAAGAACAAAGGGACCCAAATTCTCTTGATAGACGATGTGGAGACCGGGCTCCACCTGTCTATACAAGAAAAGATAATGGAAGCGATCATTAGCATTTGCCCGAATGCGATGATCATTGTAACCACACACAGCCCGGACATTGTGGGTATGAATCTTGACCAGGTTATTAACCTTATGTAATCTGGTCACGGCCAGTAGCAGGCCAGAACTTCACGAAGGATGAGTTTCAAACAATTCATGCTACCGGCTTTCCATGGCTGTCAGTAAAAAAAATGTGGACAGTGCGCCTCGACGCTGGACTTGCTGAAATGCAAGGCAAACAAGTAAACCGAGGTTTGGTGGTTTGACGTCCACCAAGGGAAAAGCCGGAAACGGTTTTTGCCGCAAGCAACGTCTCGCTTGAATCTCCTTTCCCGCCATGGAAAGGAGCATTCTTTTATGATCATGACGTGGGTCGTGAGCATAAAGAGAGTGGGGGAGCACTCGGTAGTAAGCAGGCAGTTCACAGTAGGCAGTTCTCAGTATTTGGTGCAAATTCTGGCAGTATGGAGAATATTTTTTTGTATAAATTCACTATCTGTGCTTTAATATGTTGTTTTTTGTTCATTCTTAAAACGGGATTGAAATGGATAGGATGTCGGCATTCAAAAGAAATTTCATCTGGTCTTTGTATCTCTCCGGGATACAAAGATGAGCTGAAATAGTCATTGTATATTTATAAAAAAAAAGGAGGTTTTTAATGAAAAAATTATCCAAAAAAGAAATGCGGAAATTGTGTAAGAATTTCCGCGATACTCTGAAACTCTGGTGGGATGTGGAGTATCTCGAGATGCCATCGGAACAATGCGGGGGAACATGCCGATGCTCCGTGAACATGAAAGCCGCGAAACATACCATCGTGATTCCCACGGATGGATGGGAAAATTTTGGCTTTCGCATGGCGAGCATTTGCCACGAGCATTGCCATGCCCACATCACGGAGCGAGTCGGATCTTCACTCTTTTCCCAGCTCACTTTCGACAAAAAGTTCTGGGAGCTCGAAGGTGATGAGAAGGAGGCGTACAGGAAAAAGATGGAGTATGTGCATGCCTCATGGCTGCATATCGACATCTGGATAGACACCCTACGTCACCGCCATTGGCCCGAGATAACAGAGAGGGAAGAACAGGAGTTTATTTCCGACCTCTATGGCATCCTAAGGCATGCGGGGACTGATCACCCGTATATCCAAAGTTTGGAGGGGATCTTGGCCGTGGCAGTCCATAAGGCCGAGGCGATACGGCTTGGGTATCGAGATCAAATTTCAGCGGAGGAGATCTGGAAAGGCCGGGCTCTCGAACTGGTTACCGGCCTTACGAAGCTGTACGCTTCATTCCCGGAGATCAAGTTTCAAGCCGGGGATCAGAAAATTCTTCTCGACTCCATGAATCAAGTGGCTGCATTCATGGGGTATGATATTGTTATGGAAATCAAAAACGATGGAGAGGAGTATATCGTTTTTGAGTAGTTTTTTTTGAACATTCGGAAAAGGCAAAGTGATTATTACTTTGCCTATCCTTTTGCGTCAGTCTGATCTGTTACCTTCATGGGAAGGTATGGAGGCGGGGCTGGTGAAAAAGGGTAAAAATAAATCGCAGGATGCAACCTGCGCTTATCAAAGGACTCAGATTTTTGTCGATACCGTTTATCAGTAAAAATTTGAGTCTAGCCGTTGATCTCGTAGCTCGTAGCTCGAGGGAGGCGTTGGAGGAGCGTTATTTTTTTTAAAAAAAGGAGTCAAAAATTTATGGAAACAAATTTTTGGCTCGAAAAATCTGCTTGGGAGTTTCGGCTCAGAAGCAGATCCGCTAATTCGGGTTGAGGTCTCATCTGAGACCTTGATCCGAAGCCAAAAGCTTGGGTACGTTGTGCTTTGTACCCAAGCTTTTTTTATTTTCCTTCATCGATCGCCGTATATCAGGCCTCTCTCGAAGCCTGTTTTTCAGCCAGCTCAAAAAGTGTTTTTAGAATATCAGCGAATCGTTTGTTTTTGATCTTGATCCCGATTTTTTTTTCCGAAGTCGAATCGATCATGAAGATGGAGTCGCCGAAAATGATTATCTCACCCTCGATTGCTGTATGAAGCGGGTATGCCCGAGAGCCTTGGGGAGGAACCATTTCTTTTGCATCTTTGGAATGATAAAAAATCGTACTCGGAGCATCCTTCATTTTTATCTCGCCCTTGAGATGATCTTTGAGATGCTTTCGCACCTGCTCGGCTTCATCGGCGTTGAAAATTTCAAAAAAACGTTTTCCTTCCGTCTGATGAACATCCTTGCGAAGTTGCGCGATGCCTTCAATGCCTTCATAATATTTGACTTGCGGCTTTTCCAAATGTTCGGACAAAGAAAGCTTATGAAGCGACTTTTTGAGCGTTTCCAGCCTTTCATTTTTTTCTTTTTCCAGTTTTTTGACCTTTTTCTCGTGCAGCGTTTCAATGTGTCGTTCCAGCGTTCTCGGAGATTCGAGGATATATCTTTTATGCGGCTTTGATTCGAGATAGGAGATGATGCGACTTTCGCGAAAAGATTCAAGAGAATTATATACCGTGCTGAGGGGGATGCCGGATTTTTCATGAATCTCCGGAGCCGTTGCAGAGCCGTGTTTGAGGAGATATTGGTATATTTTGACGTCCGTTTGCGAGAGACCGAGCGTATTGAGAATGTCCGAAATTTCTTGAGCCATAGACGAGTATCAATGGTAATGATGTCATTGTATCAAAGCCGGAATGGCCTGAGAATCCATATGTCCAAGCGGGTCGCTCGCCATGAAAAAGCATTTATGGTAAGGTGGCCATGACGCTGATGATTCTAGCCATATTCATTAGCCTTTTCGTAGTTTAATATTTTTGCACCCTATGTCTGAAGATACCCCTTTTCTTTCAAAAAAAGAAAGACGAGAAGAAAAAAAACAGCAAAAAGAAGAAATCCGCACCATGCACGAGCGTGCACAATCCTTGCGCACGGTCTTTTTGGGAATCTTCGTTTGCGCCCTCATCTTGCTTTTGGCTTGGCTTTTTGTGAAATCCCGAGAGGGTGTGACTTTTGACGCGTCTTCATCCGCGCAGGCTTCGCAGGAAGATTGGGTTTTGGGCAAAAAAGAGGCGCGCGTGGAGATCGTCGAATACAGCGATTTCCAATGTCCGGCATGCCAGGCCTATGCCCCGGTAGTAAAGGATGTTTTGGCAGCATTTCCCGATGATGTGAAGCTTGTGTATCGTCATTTTCCCTTGCGTGGAATTCATAAAAACTCTTTTTCCGCGGCGCTGGCTGCCGAGTCAGCCGGCATGCAGGGAAAGTTTTGGGAAATGCATGATACGCTTTTTGAAAAGCAATCCGTCTGGTCCGGAAAAGCGAGTGTCATGGATGAGTTTGTGAAATACGCCGAACAGCTTAGTATGGATGCAGAGAAATTTCGCGATGATGCGCAAAGTGCGACGGTAAAGCAAAAGGTTGAAAGTCATATTACCCTCGGGAATGCCGCGCAAGTGAACGCCACTCCCACATTTTTTCTCAACGGCACAAAAATTTCAAACCCCGCGAGTTTGAACGCGTTCAAAGATGCGGTGAATGCCGTCCTACTGACTTTGCCGGCTTCCGAGAAACAAGAAGTGATTTCTTCCGATACGGCGCAAAGCTCATCGACATCGGACGATTACCATATTCACGCGGATTTCGGGCTTTTCATTGACGGCAAAAAAATGGATTTTTCCGCCGCCAAATATCAGTCCACCGATGAAACCAAGCTGCATGCCACTTTGCATTTTCATGGGGCGAATGGAAGCATGGTGCATGTTCATGAAAAGGGCAAAAAACTTTCGGAATTTCTCGCATCGTTGGGCTGGAAACTTGACGGTCAATGTTTGACGGATGAAAAGGGATCACAAATGTGTTCGGATGCCAAGAAGAGTTTGAAACTTTTTATCAACGGTCAACCCAAAGCCGATATGGCCGATTATGAAATTTCGGATTTGGATAGGATATTGCTTTCCTATGGCAATGAATCCATCATCGATCTCCAAGACCAGCTTGACACCGTCAAAGATGAAGCCTGCATTTACTCAAGAAAATGCCCCGCGCGTGGTACGCCTCCCAAGGAAGAATGCGTAGGGGGATTGGGAACCGTGTGCGAGTAAATTCACACGATGGGGCTTCGTGGGTAATATTCTGTTGTGACGCTCCCTCCGTTGAGTCGAAACACCACCCCACCGTACCTGCCCCACACACCCCGCGCACCGCCGAAGCTCACCCCTCCGTCATCCTCCGCTCCGCTCGGATGACACCTCCCCTTGGACAAGGGGAGGTGGCCGAAGGCCGGAGGGGTAGTGTTCCGTCGGTAAGCGCGAAAGACGAAGGAGGCCCCTGCCTCTGGCAGGGGGTTCGGTTTCGTGTAAGCGTAAGGGACCATTAACATATATGCCTGAAAAAGCGAAAACGGCGAAGCGCGTATTTTCCATTCTCAAAAGCACCTACACGCCTTCAGAGCTCGACTTTGTTCGCTGGTCGAATCCTTTGGAATTGCTGGTCGCGACGGTTCTTTCGGCGCAATGCACGGATGTAGCCGTGAATAGGGTCACGGAAAAGCTTTTCAAGAAATACCGACATGCGCGGGATTACGCGAAGGCTCGCATTGACGAGCTGGAGCGAGAGACACACAGTCTCGGGTTTTTTCGGCGGAAGAGCAAATATCTCAAGGATATCGGCACTATACTCGTCAAAGAATACGACGGGAAAGTGCCCCAGAGTCTTGAAAGCTTGCTCTCATTGCCAGGCGTGGCTCATAAAACCGCCTATCTCGTGATGTCCAAAGGATTTGGCAAACATTTCGGCGTCGCCGTGGACACACATGTAAAAAGGGTGGCTCCGCGATTGGGACTGACGGACAAAACCTCGGCCGATGCCATTTCCAAAGATCTTTCGGCGATGTTTGACCCCAAAGAGTATCTTGATATCAACGAATATTTGATCGTGCACGGCAGAAAAATTTGCAAACCAAAGCCTTTGTGTAGAAAATGTCCGCTGAATATGATATGTCCGTCGGCCGTGTATCTATCGAAGGAGCGTGTGTTTGTTTATCGGAGGAGGACTGAGACTCAGTCTGCTTACCGTCGAAACCACCCCCTCCGAGAGGCCCCTCACACACTCCGCTTATCGTCCCTACCCCTGCCAGAGGCCCCAGGCCTCCGCCCCGGACATGCTAAGCTCCCATGTTCACGGAGCTCACCCCTCCGTCATCCTCCGCTGCGCTACGGATGACACCTCCCCTTGTGCAAGGGGAGGAAATCCTTATGATTACGTATTCTCCCCTTGGACAAGGGGAGATGCCCGAAGGGCAGAGGGCTGAGCTCCGTGAACATGGGGATTACTGTGTTGCATGGGTAGTGTTTCGTGGGTAAGCGCGAAAGACGAGGAGGCATTTCTTCGGCAGCGGTGAAAGAAATAATTTTTTTACAATCACATGCTATGAAACAACATTCAAAAGTCGGAAATCGTCCCGGTAGACCGGCTTATCGCACGCCGTCGTTTTTCCGAAATAAGCCCCGTCCCGTCCCGCAAAAACCCCATGCGAGGTTTGATCGTGTGAAGTAGCTTCACTCGTCGCCACGCTCAATAAAAACTCCATCCCCAACGATGGGTTTTTTTGTTTGGAAATAAAAAAAGAGCTGTAACGACGCTGTCTGTGGCGAATCAATCAAGCGTTACAGCTCTCAAGGAGCATGAAGAAAATGAGTCGTATCTGGAAAAAAACATCATCAAAGTCGGAAAATGATACGACTCACAATTTTTTTAAAAAAAGAGTTGTATATACGCCAGTACTGGGAGGGAATCTGGGGTAGGAGGGGGTCCTGTATACAAACTCTTTTGTGTGGAAAAGGAGAGTCGGCAAGCTTCAATAATCAGTAGGGGGAGAATATCCGACTCTCGATAGAATGAACGGTGGAAAAAAAAGGTTGTTTGTCCGCATGCGATTCATACGGGGATATCTCTTGGATATGAATCAGCTCTAAAACAACCTTTTAAATTTTAAAGAGAATTGTCGGCCATACTTTCCGAATATGTTCATTTTATCCGACAATCCTCAAGATTTCGAGTTACTCAAGCTCTTTTTTGGTGGCTTTAAGGATGACAACAGGCAGCTTTTGAATTTGATCTTTTGCCCAAGTAGTATTTTTCTTGAAGAATTGAGCGATTTCTTCGGATGATGCTTCAGAAAATAAATCCGCATAAGAGTAGAATACAGATTTTTCTTCATCAGAGAAATCATTAAATTTCTTTTCCCATGCTGAAATTTTTTTGAGGTATGTCAATTCCGATAAATTGCCAGACCGATAGGCTCTTATTATTTGAGCGTCAGTAAGGTGGAAGTTTGAAAAGTCTTTTTTGAATTTGACGAGAATTCTGCGAAGATTACTTAATTTGATGCCAGTATCAAGCATGATGGCATATTCATTTGGGATATAAAGTTTTTCCAAAATGAAGTCCAATAATTTTCTGTAACATTCGCTGATTTCCTCTCTGGCTTTTTGAAGATCCGTCAAAGTCATTGGTTTTCTGAAAGTCCTTTGCATCCAAAAAAGTGCATTTTCAGTGAATTCAAATTTTCCCATTCTTTCCATGTCTTTAACCCTTTCCCGCTAAAGAAGAAATAAAAGCCTTCTCTACCGTCTTGCTTACATCGTGAACGAAGTTTCTATCCGTGGAAATTTTTTCCGGAGCCGAGAGTATGGCTTTCCAGATCAAAACTTCGTCGGGGTTGGATAAGAGCCGAACAATGTTTTCCAGCGGTATGCTTTCCCGCAATTCGAGCAGCACACCGATAAATGGATCATTTTTCATTTCTATCCCTTTCAATAAAAAAAACGATTTTTCTTTGCCCGACATTCGGACAAAGTCTCTTTTTATATCATGTCGGCTTTGGAATATCAAGGATTTTACAGAGAGACACTTAAGAAAACACTGAAATAAGCCATTTTCGGACGCTTCTTTGAGAAGGTGAATTTTGCTACAATATTTTCAGGAAGGCTCATTGATCCTTTTTTTATCATTAAGCCACTCATATGTTGCATTATATTTGCACCGGAGATTGCGGAGGAGTTTCCGAGCATCCGGGGAATTGTCAGGACAAGAATTGTCCGAAATACGGTGCGCCCTTAGAGGCGTGCCAATGCGAGGACGGCATGCATCATAATCTTTTGGATGAAATGAGAGATGATGAGGACGTCGAATAAACACGTTTGCGCCTATGATCATGTTTGAGGATGTTCGCAACCACGCCGAGATTTTGGAATGCATACGTCAAAGCGATAAGGCCTTGGAGATTTTGGGCTATACGGATCACGGTTTGCGACATCTTGATCTCGTAGCAAAACGCGGCAAAAACATCGCCGAGGCGGTGGGGCTCTCAAAACGCGATCAGGAATTGTCGGCCATCGCTTGTTTCTGCCATGATATGGGCAATTTTCTCGGCCGCACCAATCATCACTATTGGGGAAGCTTGCTTTTTCACCAGATATTTCGGACAGAGATGAAGCCCGCGGAACTTATGGTTTGCATGCAGGCCATCGCCAATCACGATAAAACCGAACTCAAGTTCACGAACGCCGTTTCCGCCGTCGTCGTCTTGGCCGACAAGTCCGACGTTCATCGTTCACGGGTTCGCAAGGCGCCGCTCAAAGAAATTCGTTCCGAAATTCATTCTCGCGTGAATTACGGCGCCACGTATTCCGAGTTGTCCGTCAATCAAAAGGAAAAGACCATTATTTTACGTCTCAACATCGATACGGATTTTGTCGCAATCATCGAGTATTTTGAGATATTCACCGAGCGCATGACCTATTGTCGTACGGCGGCGAAGTATCTGAAACATCGTTTTGAGCTGATCATCAATGATTTTCAGCTGCTTTGAGTGATGATTGCGGACGTTGAGGCATCTTCATCATTTTCTTTTTTTAAAAAATACAAAAACCAATCATGTTATGAAAATTCTCATTCTCAACGGTCATCCGGATAAGGGAAGCATTTGCGAGCAGATGGCCAATCAATATTTGCAGGGTGCCAAGGATGGGAAGCACGAGGTGGTGATGGTGCACCTTCGCGATCTGAAATTTGATCCCATTTTGCGCGGAGGATACAAGGGGAAGCAGAAAATGGAAAGGGATTTGCAAAAGCAACAAGAGCTTCTCAAATGGTGCGAACATCTCGTGATCGCCACGCCGGTATGGTGGATGGGCACCCCTGCCCTCCTGAAAGGGTATTTTGATCGGGTATTGACCCCGGGATTCGCATATAAATTCACGAGCCGCATGCGATGGAAAAAATTTCTCAAAGGCCGCTCGGCGCGAATCATGTACAGCCAAGGGAGTCCGTTTTGGGCGACTTTTCTCGTGTACGGGGACAGTTTTTGGCGCTCTGTGAAAGGGGCGACTTTGAATTTTGTGGGATTTTCTCCGGTTCGGCGCACGGTATGCGCCTCCGCCACGCGACCCAGCGAACATCAGATGGATCAATGGCTCAGCGAAGCATACTGGCTTGGAAAATCCGGACTCTAGTTTTTTTTTGATATACAATCATTAATTTCTTTCTATGATGGACAACCATCTCTACAACCTCATGATGCAGATGACTGAAGAACATAAGAGTCTTTGGCGCATTCGCGACCTTTACCAGAAAGATTCCGCCTCCTGCGTCGATTGCAAGGCTTTTTGGAGCAAGATGATCAAGGATAAGGAAGAGCATATCGGCGAGCTGGAAAGTCTTATCAGGGGACATATGAAGTGAAACGGTTGTTTATAAACAAGAACGATTGATCGTATGGCCATTCTTCGGGTGAAAAATCTCACGAAGCGATTTGGCGATTTCACCGCCGTCAATTCGATAAGCTTCAACCTTGACCGAGGTGAAATCCTCGGTTTTTTGGGCGTGAACGGAGCCGGGAAAACCACCACCATGCAAATGCTTTTCGGCGTTTTGCTTCCGACCGCCGGCAGTGTTTCGTATTTCGGAAAAGATTTGCTCGCGAACCGATCGGATATCATGGAAAGCGTCAATTTTTCTTCGACGTATACGGATTTGCCATGGGATCTGAGCGTGCATGAAAATCTCACCTATATTTCCTATCTCTATCGTATCGGCAACCGAAAGGAGCGAGTGAATGAGCTGATCGATGATTTCAAACTGAGCTCTTTTCGGCACAAGCGGATCCATCAGCTTTCGGCCGGGCAGAGGACGCGCGTGAATCTGGCAAAGGCTTTCATCAACAGTCCCAAAGTCCTTTTGCTTGACGAGCCGACGGCTTCCCTTGATCCGGATATTGCGGATTATATTCGGGAAATGCTGCTTCTCAAAAGAAAAAAAGAAAAACTTTCCATCCTGTGGACCTCGCATAATATGGCCGAAGTGGAGCAGGTATGCGATCGCGTACTGATTCTCAGCCGCGGAAAAATCATTGACAATGATACGCCAAACAACCTCGCGAAGAAGCTTCTCTATGCGAGGGTCGAATTTCGATTTTTGGGTCACGACTCGAAATTTCTCGCTTTGTGCGGAAGAAAGGGACTGGAAGTGAAAAAAACGGCCGGTGCGCATTTCGTTTACGTCTTGGAATCCGAAATTCCAAGATTGCTTTCGGAAATGGTGGAACGCGGCATCGAATACGACGAGATCAGCATCGAAAAACCGACATTGCAGGATTATTTTCTCCAGATCGCAAAAGTTTCCGAACTTCCTGCGGAAACATCGGGAGATCGGACGCGATAAACTTTATCTATGGCTTTTCATAGGGTATACGCCATTATTTTGAAGAATCTGTTTCTCTTCAGGAGGCAAATGGACAAGATCGTCGATACTTTTTACTGGCCGACCATCGATCTTTTTTTGTGGGGTTTGACGGCCGTGTATTTTGAAAAAAACGGGCAAACGGGAGTTTCTTATCTCCTGCTTTTGGTGTCGGGCATCGTTTTTTGGCTACTCGTCTGGAGGGCGCAATATGAAATCGGCTTGGGGTTGCTGGATGAATTGTGGAATCGAAATTTGCTCAATATTTTCGGAACGCCCCTGAAATTTCGCGAATGGCTTTTGGCGCTCCTTTTCATAGGCTTTTTCAAAGCTCTTTTGAGCTTTCTTTTCGCTTCTTTGATGGCGTATATCTTGTATTCCGCGAATATTTATCGTATCGCATGGAATATCGTTCCGCTTTTCGGACTTTTGCTCATGACCGGCTGGGCGATAGGCTGCTTCATAGCCGGCATAATAATGCGCTTGGGCACGAAATTTCAGGCTTTGGCATGGAGTTTCGTCGCCATCATCTCTCCGTTTTCAGCTATTTATTATCCTGCGGACGTATTGCCCGACTGGGCGCAAAATATCGCCCGGTGGATACCCACCACCTATGTTTTTGAAAGCATGCGAAAAGCAGTTTCCGGCGACGGGCTTGATTTCAGCATGCTTGCCACGAGTTTTGTTTTGAATCTCTTGTATCTGTCGTTGGCATTGATTTTCATCCATCGTTCGTTTCGTCATGTGCTTCGCCGCGGTTTGATATCGCTTCACTAGCGGACATGATATACTTCGTAAATACGTGCAACTATGCTCGATCAAGATTATCTTTTTCGAAAACATATACGTCTCATTGGAGCCATTATCATTGTTTTTTTGGCGGCCGTGGCTCTGTATTTTATTTTCGGCTCGAAGTCCGGACTTCCGAGTTTGAACATTTCTGCGGACAAAAAAATATTGGACGCGTCAAACATCGTTTCTGGAGACAAAAGCTATTTGGATTTTAAGCAATCCGGTCAATTGCCGGAGAACAAGGCCATAAAAACGCTGATGGAGCAGGGAAAGCCCGAGATCGATCGCGGGAAGAAGATTCTTTCGGATGCGCAAAAAACGATCATCACCGAGAGGTCGTTTACTCACGGAGGGGATGCCTTTGATGTGACGGACAAACAAAACGTCAGCGGATTGCTCACCGAAGGAAAAGGAGAGGGGCAACTCAAAGCCGTTTTTGATGAAAAGGCGAATGAATATTCTTTTATGGCGGAGATGAAACGATTCCCTCCATCTCCAAGCGGATATTATTATGAAGGATGGGTGGTGCGTAGCAATCCGTTTCGATATATCAGCATCGGCAGAGCGGAGTCAAAAGACGATGTTTCGCTAATCTTCTATCAATCTTCTTCCAATGTGCTGGATCACCAGTTCTTCGTCCTGACCTTGGAGGCCGATGATAACAACGCGGCACCGAGCGTACATGTATTGGAGGGATATATAGTACCCGTCAAACCATAAGTTTTCTGTATGACTTCTTCGGTGAACATCTCGGTTGCATTTGTCGCGGGCATGGTTTCATTCCTCGCTCCGTGCATACTTCCGATTATTCCGGGATTTTTGTCATATTTGGCGGGGACATCGCTTACGGAGTCTACCAAGAAGCGGAAGGAAATTTTTTTGAACAGCGTTTTTTTTGTACTCGGATTTTCGTCGGTATTCGCTCTTTTGGGAGTGCTGCTCAATACTTTGCTTGAAGCGGTGGCCTATGACGTGCAGATATGGCTGAGCCGCATTGGGGGCGTTTTGATCATTTTTTTCGGCTTTTTTCTTACGGGTTTGCTGCGCATTCCTTTTTTGGAGCGAGAACATAAGATCACGCTCAAACCACTGCGATCGAGATACATGACTTCCTTCGTGTTTGGAGCCGCTTTCGCGGCCGGCTGGACGCCTTGCGTGGGAGCCGCTTTGGGAGCGATTTTGGCATTGGCCGCCACGGATCCGTCAAAGGCTTTCGTACTTCTCTTGGCCTACGCTTTAGGGCTTGGATTTCCGTTTTTGCTGGTCGGTCTTTTTGCGGCGCAGGCGCATGCTTTTATTTCCAAATACCTTTTTGCGGTACGGTTCATCAATATAGTTTTTGGAATCGTGCTGATCATCTTGGGAATGCTTGTTTTTTCGCAACAGCTCAGCCGCATAGCGAGTTTTGAGCTCTTGAATCGATTTTTGCCCGCGGTTGAAGAGCCCGTGCCTTGATTTTTGTCACCAGGAACCTCATTTTATGGATCATTCAAACCTCATCGCTTCGATGGGGTCTTTTTGCGCGGCTTTCCGTGCGGGGTAAAGTCCGAATACGATTCCTATCAGGGTGGAAAAAGCGATGCCAAGCATTGCCGCCGAGGTGGGAAAGATGAAGTGCCAATTCAGGTGAGCAAAGGATTGAAGCGAAACGCTGATCAGCAAGGCCGCTGTCGCGCCGAGCAGAATTCCGAAAATGCCTCCCAGAGACGTGATCATGACGGCTTCGAGCAGAAACTGCGTCAATACGATATTGGAAGTGGCTCCGAGCGCTTTGCGCAGGCCTATTTCCTGAGTTCTTTCGGTGACGGATACGAGCATGATATTCATGATGCCGATGCCTCCCACGAGAAGCGAAATGCCGGCAACGGCCGCAAGAAAGAAGGTGAGGGTATCGGTAATTGTTTTCAGCCGGTTTGCGATGCTCGTCGGTGATTCGATGAAAAAATCGTCCTTTTCCGGATCGGTGATTCCATGACCGTTTCGCAGCGTGATTTCGAGATCCGCGACCGTGGCCCTGATATTTTTTTCATCGTCGGTTTCGACCACGATACGATTGAAATAATCGATGCCGAGGATATAATCTTTCATGCTCGAATACGGGAGGATAATGGAATCGTCGAAATTCGCAAACGATCCTTGTCCTTTGCTTTGCAAAATACCGACCACCGTGAATTTTTTTTCCCCGATTCTCACGTTTTCTCCGAGCGGAGAAACATTTTTAAAAAGATTTTTTTTCACTTCTTCGCCGATGACGGCCACCTGATTTTTTTTCGACACATCTTCATCCGAAAAAAAATCGCCTTCACCGGTTTTTAGATTGAATATGCTGCGCATGTCTTGCGATCCGCCAAGCAGGGTCACCTGATAGGTTTCTCCTCGAAACGACGCTATCTTTGCGCCAAAGAGCAGGGGCATGATTTTTTTTGCATGCGGCACCAATTCTTTTTTTTGCAAGAGTTTCAGATCCTTCTCACCGAGCGAATCACCGAATGTTTGCGCTATATCGGCAGGCCCTTTGATTTGCCGTCCGGGAATGATGATGAGGGTTTTGGTGCCGATGCCCTGAATTTCGGTGATGATGAGATTTTTCGCCGCCTCCCCCATTGCGATGATCAGAATGATGGATGTGACGCCGATGACAATCCCCAAAATGGTCAAAAATGACCTTTTTTTATTGGTTCTCAAACCGTCGTAAGATGTCGAAAAAAGGTGTTTCCATTTCATATGTTTGAAATTTTCCGGATCGGACATGTGGAAATATCATTCGTATCGCAGGGCGCTCATGGGAGGGAGCATGGCGGCGTTTCGCGCCGGAAATATGCCGAAGGAAAGCCCGATGGCCGCCGAAGTTCCGACCCCGAGAAGCAGAGATGATTCGGAAATAACCCAAGGGAGTGACAGTCCGGAAAAAGAGGAGATTCCCCAAAGGCTGAGAGAGGAGATTCCCAATCCAAGCACCATCCCCACGATCCCTCCGACAAGGGTGAGAAGAACCGCTTCAAAAAGAAATTGGCGCAATATATCGGATCGTGTCGCTCCAAGGGCCTTTCGTATGCCGATTTCACGGGTTCTCTCTTTCACCGAAACGTACATGATATTCATGATCCCGATGCCGCCGACGATCAGCGATATGGCGGCGATGCCCGAGAGAAGGAGGGTCAAGATGGACGTGATTTGACCGACGCTTTTTTGCAAATCGGCTTGGGTGTGAATGTGAAAATCGTCTTTGTCCGGATCCGTGATGCCATGCAATTCGCGCAGGGTGAGAGTGATATCTCTGACGGTTCTTTCGATGTTTCGTTCGGAATCGGCGCGGGCGAAAAGTTCGTTGTAGTAATCCGTACCCGTAAGGTATTTTTGCGCGGATGAATAGGGGATAAGCACACCATCGTCGACATTGAAAAAAGCGATGGTACCCA
This sequence comes from uncultured Gammaproteobacteria bacterium, assembly GCA_964485795.1. GTDB lineage: Bacteria > Patescibacteriota > Patescibacteriia > VMEV01 > CAZAJQ01 > CAZAJQ01. The sequence goes on along the minus strand of CAZAJQ010000005.1, from coordinate 66,957 downwards.
ATGATTTGAAAACTCCGATGACTTGAAAATTTTGGCCTTTGATTTTTATTTTTTTATTGTGTCCGCTTTCATTGGCGAAAAGTTCGCGCTCCACCTTATGCCCGATAACCGCCACACGCTGGAAAGTATCCACCTCGTGTTGATCGAAAAATCGTCCTTGATCGGGGTAAATATCAAGAATTCCCGGAAACGATATTCCGGTGCCGACCACCGTGGCGCCATAGGTCTCGTTTCCGGCGGAAACCGATCCCGGTACGAGAATATCGGGCGATATGTCCAGTAAGGTGGGGACGTTCTTTTTTTCTTGCAGGGCCAAAAGCTCGCGCTCTTTCAGAGAATCCAAAAAAAGCGCGGAGAAATCGGCGGGTCCGGGAGCGTCGCGACCCGGGGCGATGATAAAGGATTTGGATCCGATTCCTTGGACTTGCGAGAGGATGGCGATATTCGCGGCTTTTCCGAGCGACATGATGACGATGAGCGATGTAATGCCTATGACGATACCCAGCATCGTGAGCGTGGCTCGCGTTTTATTTGAAGTCAGGGATTGCCACGACGTGGCTACGACATGTTTGAAGCGCATAGAGGGTGCCGTCTCAAGGAGAGAAGGAGATTTGCCGCGACAGGTCTTTGAAGGGCGGGCCGGTTGATCGTTTATTTTGAGAAATGCTCAGCGTAGCGGTGATTTTTCACTTTCGTATCCGAGAGTATGAGCCCGTCTTTGAGACGGATGATGCGGTGAGCATGTTCGGCGGTGCTGGTTTCATGAGTGATGAGGATGATGGTGTGTTTTTTGCGTTTATTGAGATTTTCGAGGATTTCCATGACGTGTTGGCCGGATTTGGAATCGAGATTCCCCGTGGGTTCGTCGGCAAAAATCACTTCCGGCTGATTGACGAGGGCGCGAGCGATGGCCACCCTTTGCCGCTCACCTCCGGAAAGCTGGGAAGGCTCATGATCCATGCGGTGCGTGAGTCCGACGGATTCGACGGCTTGCTTTACCAGAGTGTGCCACTCCGATTCTTTCACGTCGGAGTAGATGAGAGGGAGTTTGACATTGTCGTAAACATCGGTTTTCGGGAGAAGGTTGAACGTTTGAAAAACAAATCCCATTTTTTTATTGCGAATATGAGAAGCTTCTTCATCGGAGTATTCATCGGAGTCTTTTGCTTCAAAGAGATATTTCCCTTCGCTGGGACGATCCAAAAAACCCAAAATATGAAGCAAAGTGGATTTTCCCGATCCGGATGGACCCATGATGGCCACGAATTCCCCTTTTTCTATGGCAAAAGTAATGCCAAAAAGCACTTTGGTGGATACACCATCGTTTTCATAACTTTTTTTGAGATTTTTGACATGAATGAGGGACATGGGACGTGATGTTGAGAAGCCGTCGGGCATTTCGATCGCGACTGGCGTTACCGTTTTTTTTCCAGCATGCCACTGTCATGGTCTGGCGGCAGTAAATTCGTGACGCGATGAAGGTTATTCTTCTTCAAAAAACAGTATGACGGGATCGTCTTTTTTGAGGCTGGAGAGGATTTCGATTTCGCCGCTTTCGCCTCGGAGGCCGGTGGTAACCTTGATTTCGAGGGGTATTCGAAGGTTTTTTTGCGCGATTCCCAAAATACGCACAAAGCGTTCCGCACCGCGGTAATAGACGGCGCGCTGAGGAATCAGCAAGGCGCTGTCTTTTTCACCGGTGATGATGTCAATGTTGGCCGTCATGCCGGATCTGATGCGTTCGTCTTTTTCGACAAAGTGCAAAGTGGTCGAATAGGTGGGTACGTTTTCGATGATGGTCTCCGCCGGATCTATTTTTATCACGATCGCCGGAAATACGATGTCGTTTCCATAGGCGTCAAGCGTTACGGACGCATTTTGTCCGATGCGTATGGTGGCGATATCCACCTCGGGAATATTGCTTTCGATCTCAAACTCAGCGTCGGATATGAGGGAAATCACCGCGTCATTGGGAGCGACGATTTCTCCTTTTTTTTTGTCGATTTTCGTGATCAATCCCGAAAACGGGGATTTCATGGTCGCTTTTTCGAGCTGAACTTCGATATTTGCAAGCTGCGCTTGATTTTGCGCTATGACGGCTCGCTGCGAAGCGATATTGGCCTCGGTTTGTCGTATGCGAGCTTTTTGCAAGTCTATTTCTTGGCTTGTGGGTCCCGCCGTTTTTAATGCAAGTTCATTTTCAGCGGATAAAAGCGCATTTTCCGTTTCATTGATCTTGGTTTCCGCAGCCGTGATCTTGCTTTGATTGGATGTCAAGGTCAAGGAAAGCGTCGAAATGGCAAGGTTCACCTCATTTTGCGCCACGGCGAGAGTATTGGCATTTATTGTTTTTTGCGCGGCGATGCTTTGCTGCTTGGCGCTGATTTGTGAGGCAGCCGTATTGATATCTCCAAAGGCGAGGGAAATTTTGTCCCGATATCCGCCAAGCGTCGATGATGAAAGCCCGATCGCATCGTCAAGCGCCAAGGAAATTTGGGACAGCAGTTCGCGCCCCGTGTCCATGAAGGCCAAAGATTTGATAAGCGCAAAATCAAAGTCATTTTCCGTGCTTTGACTCGAAAGATCGGCCGCTTTTTTTTGCATTTCCAAAACCGCAAAATCGGCGTCAAAAATAAGGCGACTTTCAACCATGCTTTTCGCGGAGTTATTGGTGGTCGTGAAAGAAAGCTCCGGGGAACTCGTCTCCCGATTTCGGAAGAGATCGTTTATCTTGGCTTTCACGGCATTTTCTAGCCTCGCTGCCGCGTCATAGAGAGTGTCTTTGACGCCGATGGATGCATTGGCAAGATCGGTGGCGTTTTTGTCGATGACGGTTTGAAGTTTCGTTTGGCTGTCAATCAAGGATTGCTCGGCTTTTTTCTGCTCGGATCCGGCCATGGTTTTCGTATCGGTAAGATTTTTTTTGGCATCCGAAAAAGCGATTTTCGCGGTTTGGACCTTCGTCGCGTAGATTTGAATACTTTCGGGTCTTTCGCCGGAAAGGATTTCGGAAAGCCGGACATTTTGATAATCGAGATCGGCCTGATGCTCCAGAAACGTCGCATTGGCGCTTTGAATGCCGGCTATGATTTTTTGTTTTTCGGCCAGCAACTCGGCGTTTTCAAGCTCGGCGAGAATGTCATTTTCTTGAACCTTTTGTCCCACCTCGACAGGTATGGAAGCGATTTTTCCGGTTTTCTCGAATGTAAGTGACAAAATTTCGGATGCTTTGACTTTTCCGGTCAGGGATACCGTTTGTTTGATGGGTCCTTCGATGACGGGGACGGTTTCATAGACGACCGCTTTTTTGCTTGTGAATCGCCAAACACCGACGCCGGCCATGAGAGCCAAAATGAGAATCACGGTGATCCAGATGAATTTTTTTTTGTGTTTTTTGAGCATAAAAAAGGGAGAATGTCTTCGTATATTATAGCGTGTTTTGGGGAGGAGAAAAAGGATTGGAATGGATTGATTCTTTTTATCAAATGGATTATTATAAGCTTTTTTTGAAGTGTCTGAATATCAAGTCAAATGATATCATTACCAGCACCGGGAAATATATGATGCAAAGAATATTTAACTTTGAAAACAAACCATGGGAACTTGCCGTGAGTCGAAACATGTCTTTTTGGCATCAATGTCTTTCCAATTATGGGCATTATCATCATAATGCTGATTTTGGAGTGCATGTCCCTTTGGAACAGCTTTCGCTCATATCACAAGGGACCGATGCACATGTATTTTATTATCGGGAAAATTTGGACGCCTATTATGAAGCGATACGCCAGCTCATAATTTCTCGAGAAAGGATCGATGACCTTAAACAAACCTATCTTTCGTTTGCCGATACATTTCTGCGATCGCTCGAAGCATGCAAGTCTATCACTCCGGAGAAATGGGAAGTTTTTTTGCAAGAGTATCGAAGATTTTGTTCCGGGTTGATGATTACGGCGGCGATAGGTCGTTTTGGTGCCGAGTATTTGAGGACTCTTTTAATACAAAGCGGTGGTAAGCTTTCAAAAACAGATCATACTATCGCTGAAATTACCTATCCCGATGAGCATACTCCTCTTTATCATTCACAGTATGATTTGTTGAGTTTAAAGGTGCGGATTTTCAAAAAGAAAATATCAATATATCCAATCGCATCGCTGCATGGCTGTCAAAATATGAGCATATCCCGGTGAATTTTTTCGCCATGAGTGATGATCAAGACAACTTTTTGATTGGTTTGGGACATGCTGCAGCTCCTTTTTTTAAAAAAAGAAAATAAAAGAAACAATCAAGAACTTCGTATTATAACCCAATATAGAGTTATGTCAATGTTTTTGGGTGTTAAAGAAGATTTTAAAATGGAAAACAGAGGGGAAGGGTAGGGGCGGGTCGCGATCCGCCCCTACCCTTCCCCTCCGAAAATCATTGCTCTATGATAGTGGATATGATTTGAAGTTATGTCAAAAGGAAAAAATCTTGTTCGGCGATTTTTCCCGATTCTGATAACCGGCCTTTTTGTCGCGGGTATCATCGTATTTTTGACCTTGTTTCGAGATACGATTTTTCTTCGCGTCATGGATGCGGATATCATGCTTTCCGAGTTTGTTTTGCGATTTCGAAGCAATGGCATGAATATTTTTTTTACATTGATCACGACGCTCGGGGATATCGAATTTCTCGTGTTTGCGACGCTTGTGACCTTTTTTTTCTTGCTTTTCAATAATCATCGTCATACGGCGTGGGTCTTTTTCTTTGGCATGATTTCGAGCGCTTTATCGATGTATATCATGAAAATCTTTGTCGGACGCATGCGGCCGGACGCATCTGGGGCTCTCGTGAATGAGGATCTTTTTTCTTTTCCCAGCGGACATGCTGTGATGTCGATGTTTTTTTACGGGTTTTTGGCTGTCATGGCTTCAAGAATTTTTATGTCGAGTTTTCGGAAAAAAAGCGCTATCGTTTTTTGCGCAGCGCTTATCTTTCTCATCGGGCTGAGCAGGGTATATCTCGGAGTGCATTATGCAAGCGACGTTCTCGCCGGATTTTTTTTGGGGGGAATATGGCTTTTCGCGATGTCTGCGGGAGGGCTTGATTCCTTCCGTAATATACGTGAAAATTAAAAGCGACCCCAGAATAGAGTCGCTTTTGCCGGCATATCATTTACTCGTTGCGGCGAACACACTTGAGAAGTGCGAATACATTGGCGAAACACTTTAAAGTTTGGCGAACACAGAGGTTCGCCGCAACATTAAGAAAACTTTTTTGATGCGAAACTGAGCATGAAAAAGACAAGGAGCGTGAGCACGATAGCGGCGCTGGCGGCGATATTTCCGTAAAATGACAGGAATATTCCGATGATGGTGGCGGTTATGGAAATGAACGAGGAGAGTATCAATGAGGCGCGGAAGCTTCGAGCCAGCTGAAAAGCCGTAATCGTCGGCAATATCATCAAGGCGCCGATCAGAAGGGCTCCGAACATTTTTATGGAAAACACGATGGTATAGCCCGCGATCAGTATAAGGCCGAGGTTCCATTTTTGCGCCGAGACTCCTTTGGCTTCGGCTATTTCTTCGTCAAAGGATATGGCAAAGAGATGTCGATAAAAGAGCTGCATCGAGAGGATTACCGCAGAGCTCCATATCGCGAGAATGACGATATCCATCATCCGCACCGAGACAATGCTGCCGAAAAGAAGAGAAAGGAACCCGGCATTGAAATTTCCCGTCAGACTCATGACCGCGGCGCTGATGGCCAAACTCCCGGAGAGAAGCACCGCGAGCGCCGCATCACCCAAGATATGCGCCTTTTTTTTGATATGTTCAAGTCCCCATGCTCCGAGCGTCGAGGCCGCCACAGCCGACCAAAGCGGTGCGATGTGCAGCCATGATCCGAGGGCGATGCCCGCGAGCGCGACATGCGAAAGCGTATCCGACAGCACGGAGTAGCGCTTGATCACGAGAAAATGACCTATAAGGGGCGCGATTGCCGCGATGAGCGATCCGGCAGCGAAAGCGCGTATCATGAAATCGTATTCGAAGATTTGCAGCATATCAGTGACGATGTTTTACGAATTTTGTTCCTTGGCCGTAGAGTTTTTCGATATAGTGTCCGGACACGAACTCTTTGACCGGCGTATGGCACATAAGCTTGCGATTGAGGCAAATCACGTACTTCACTTCGTTGGTAATGATGTCGAGATCATGCGAAACGAGCATGACCGTGATGTTTTTTTGTTCGTTGAGCGTTTTGATGAATCTGAAAAAAGTGTGTTCGGCACTGATATCCACTCCCGTGCTCGGTTCATCGAGTATCAGAATTTTGGGCTTCGAGATAAGAGCTTGCGCCATGTATACTTTTTGTTTTTGTCCTCCGGAAAGGGTTTGAAACATTGCGCTTCGAATATTCCAGAGTCCGGTCATCTCCATGGTGTCTTGAATCCGTTTTTTATCGTCCGACGAAAGAAGTCCAAATTTTTTTTTGGGAAAAAGTCCGTTTGCGACAATCTCATGGATATTTGCCGGAAAAGGAAAATCGGTTTGAAACGCCCTTTGCGGAACATAGCCGATACCGCTTCTTTGAAACCGATCGGGCTTCATTTCTCCGAAGATTTTGAGCTCGCCCTTTACCGGCTGAAGAATACCGAGCAATATTTTGAGCAACGTCGTTTTTCCCGAACCGTTTGGTCCGATGATGCCCACATAGTCTCCTTGTTTGATGGAAAATGAAATATCCTCGAGAATCAGCTCCTTTTCATAACGAAAAGACACGTCACGGAGTTCAAAATTGATATTCGCATGCGTTTGAATCATATCCTCGTGCAATCTTGGAATGCCAACTCAATATTGATAAGATTTTTTTTCATGATGGAAAAATAGTCCTCGCCGTTTTCCCTCTCTTTCTCGGAGAGCGCCTCCAACGGATGCAGGATAAGAACTGCGCCGCCGACGGCTTGCGCCACGGTATCGGCGAGTCTTGTATCAATGGTGGATTCGCTGAATACTTTTTTTATCCCGTTCTTTTTTGCAAATTCGATAATTTCCGCGATTCTTCCGGCGCTTGGTTCTTCGTCATGGATAGAGGCGATCGGCAGGGTGGTAAAACCGAAAAGTCTCCCCAAGTAAGCGAATGCGTCATGGGTTACGATAATGGTCTTATTTTCGCATTTGAGGGGAATATGAGGCTCGGCAAGCATTGTAAATTCGGAGAGTTTATATACGAGATCTTCAAAATTTTTTTTATAGTCCATCGCGTGTCTTTGATCGATTTTGGACAATGAATCTTCGATGATTCCTCCGACTTTTCCCAAAAAGATGGGATGCATCCAGAAATGAGGATCCGTTTGATCCAAAAACGGTCGGGGATGATCCTGAATGATGAGAAGTTTGTTCGCATCAATACCTTCAATGAGCAAGCGTATCCATGCGTCTATACCGTAACCGAGGGTGATGATCATATCCGCGTTTTGAAGCGTGATGGCGTCTTGAGGCGTAGCCTCAAAATCGTGCGGCTCGCCTCCTTGGGCGGTGAGATTTTTCACCTCGACATGATCTCCCCCTATGCTCTTGGCCAAAAATTCCAAAGGATATATCGTTGTGACGATTTGGATTTTTGGGGTATCGGATCTTTTTTGAGCATTGTCCCGAGGGTTATCCCGAGGGATCAATACGAGAATGACAGCGATGACGACGGCTGAAGAGAGGAGGAAAAAAAATAAAGTTTTATTCATAAAGGATCAAATGCTTGAAGTCATAATGTGAGAGTCAGAAATATTTGTCAAACCATTCATGCAAAATGCTATACTTCGGAATATCAAAGAGAAGCTACGGCAGCCGTACCATTCTTCCACTCTTTGGAGAAGCACATAATACTTTTCCTATGAATGAAAAAAAACGCATACTTATTTTATCGGTATCGGCCGGATCCGGGCATGTTTCGGTGGCGGCCGCGCTCGAAGAAGAATTCCGAAGACAAAGCCCCAAAAGCGAGGTGCGCAATGTGGATGTTTTGGATTATACGAATATTCTGTATAAAGACGTTTATACCGGAGGCTATGCGTCCTTGATCCACTACGCTCCAAAGATTTGGGGACAGCTGTACGGATTTCTCGATAAAAAAGAAGAGGACAGCATCAGGAAAAAGGTCGTTTCTTTTCTTGATCGTCTCAATTCCCAAAAATTGCTCCGCATGATCAAAGAGTTCGCGCCTGATCATATCATTTCTACGCATTTTTTTTCCACGGGCGTTTTGCAGACGTTCACAAGCCGTTTCATCCGCAGCATTCCGCATTCCGTGGTGATCACGGATTATGACATTCATGCGTTGTGGGTGCGCCCACACATTCATTCGTATTTTGTCGCGTCCGATTTGGCGAAGTGGTCGCTCGTGCATAAGATGAAAGTCGATGAAAGCAAGGTTTTCGTCACCGGCATACCGGTGCGGAGAAAATTTTTGACGCTGGGAAAAACGCAACAAACGATACGGCGTGAATTGGGTTTTGACGGGGACAAGGCAGCGCTTTTGATTCTCAGCGGCGGACTTGGAGTGGGGAGATTGCCAAAAATCATTGATGCGATACTCTCGATGAAACGAAGCTGCCACATGGCGATCATCACCGGCAAAAACGACGCCCTCAGACGACGATTGCAAAAAAAACGTTTCCCGAAATTCGTGACAAAAAAAGTTTTGGGATTTGTCGACAATATCCACGAGTACATGAAAGCGGCTGACATCGTGGTGAGCAAGGCGGGGGGGCTGACGGTTACGGAATGCATGGTATTGGGCAAACCTTTGCTCATCATCGCCCCCGTTCCCGGGCAAGAGGAAATCAATACGGATTTTGTTCAAGAACAGGGAATCGGCTATGAAGCCTATGATGAAGTGCAGCTTCAATTCAAACTCCAGTATATGCTTGATCATCCCGATATTCTCATGGATATGAGTCAAAAAGCGTCCGGCATCGCAAAGCCGCATGCGAGCGAGGAGGTGGTGGCAAGGATATTGAAAAGAAGTTTATAAGATGAAAGTTTGTATTTTTTTCGCTTCATAGAGCCAAAATATTGTCGAATGTATTGACAAAATTATCAATTTGTGATATATTAAAAAGTTCGCAAATCATGCGGATTTTTTATTTATATCACATCTATGATATATCTCATCGGTCATATCCTTTCACGTTTTCAAAAAACTCTTCGAATGTCAGCCGTGCTTTCGGTGATCGCTTTTGAGCTTTTTTCACCGCGGCAGCTCGTCTATGCGGCTTCGCAGGTGAATGAATCCGGTATGGGATTGGTATCACGGCAATCGATGGAAAAGCGCAGAAGTTTGATTTTGCCGGCTTATGCGCCGATCACGAAACGCGATAGACCCGCGTTTCTTGAAAGAGAGTATCGTGTGATGGGGCAGCATATCATGGAATCCAGCGCCTATAACTCGCTTCCAAATCAAACCGATGGAAGTCCGTATATTACGGCTGCGGGTACTTTTACTCGCTTCGGTGTCGTGGCTTCCAATTATTTTCCTCTCGGAACCAAGGTCCGTTTTCCCGATATTTTCGGTGATCAGGTTTTTATCGTGGAAGATCGCATGAATAGACGTTATCACAAGGTGATTGACGTCTGGATGGGAGATAAAAGCGATGCTTTGGCCTATGGGAGAAAAAGAGTTCGCGTCCAAGTCGTAAAATAAGATCATCAATTCGTAATAACCTCGACTTTTTCAAAAACATCCGTCATTATGGCGGGTGTTTTTGTTTTTCATCGAGGGCGGATCGCGTTTTGATCCGTGAATATGGATGGAGGATATCGTCGAAAACGAAAGCAGCGTCTCTTCTATCGTCGTCGGTCTTCCCATGCTACAATACGAATGATTTTATTCATTATTGGCCTTTTTCTCTTTGAAAGCCGATGACATTGATTTTTGATATGAAGAAAAAAGAAGTGCTGGTCGTGATCGACGGCAATGCCCTTTTGCACCGAGCATGGCATGCCTTGCCGCCATTGACCACCAAGGATGGGGTGGTGGTCAATGCCGTGTATGGTTTTTTGCTCATCCTTTTTCGGGTTATCAGGGAATTGAGACCCACCCATATTGTCGCCGCTTTTGACCGAGCGGAAAAGACGTTTCGTCATGATGAATACGAAGCCTACAAAGCCGGTCGCGAAAAACAGCCCGATGAACTCTATGAGCAGATACCCTATATTTATAAAGTTTTGAAAGCTCTCAAGGTTCCAACGTTTGATAAGGCCGGATACGAAGCGGATGATATTATCGGCACTTTGGTTTCACATCGAGCAGTTCGCGAGCGTGAAATGCAATGCTTGATTCTCACCGGCGATCTGGACGCATTGCAGCTCGTGGATGACTCGACAAGAGTGTATACCATGAGAAAAGGGATTTCCGACACCGTGATTTACGATATTGCCAAGGTCATGGAGCGTTACGGCCTCAAGCCGGAACAGCTCATCGATTTCAAAGCTCTCAAAGGAGATCCTTCGGACAATATCCCGGGCGTTCCGGGTATCGGAGAAAAGACGGCCATCAAGCTCATTTCGCATTTCGGTTCTTTGGCTGCCCTCTATGAAGCCGTTGAAAGAGACGAATCATCAGTGCTTTCGGTGATCAAACCCCGATTCCTTGAACTTTTGAAAAAACACAAGGATGAAGCCTTTTTGGCTCGGAAGCTCGTTTCCATGGATCGAGGGGTTCCTTTGGATTTTGACATCGAAGCATGCCGATTCGGTGATTTTGACAAAAAAGCGTTGGTGGATCTTTTTTCCGAGTATCAGTTTCTCACCTTGATGGACAAGATCCCATCGTCGCTTTCAGAGCCGGAAACCAAAAAGCCGTCCATAAAAAACGTCATCGCTCAAGGAGACCTTTTCGTTCACATTGACCACACACAAAAAAAGGACGAAGCGCCGATCCGGGTCATTTCCGATGAAAAAGATTTGAAAGCGATCATTTCAAGCATCAAGAAAGAAGGAAAAATGTTTTTTGAAATATCGGCGAGCGGCATTCCCGACTTTTTAGCCGAAGTATCGGGTATGACGCTGAGAGTTTCGGATGAAAGTGTGATGATAAAAAAAGAACGGATGACTTTTTTCGGAGAAATATTTTACGATCAGGATATTCTGAAAGTGAGCCATGATATGAAGCGCCAGATGGCTTTTTTGGATGGAAGCAAAATAATGCCTTGCAAACCGTATTTTGATACCATGATCGCTTCGTATCTTCTCAACCCCGGCAGTCGAAATCATACGCTCAAGTCTTTGGGATTGAGCTTGACCAAGCGGGATATCATGGAAGCGGAAACGATCTTTGAAGATGTTTCAGACGAGAAAGAACGCATGGCGGCAGGTGCGGAAAGGGTTCTTGTGATTTCACAAATATTTTCCGTACTCTCCGCGGATTTGAAAGAAAAAAAACTCTACGATTTTTTTCAAAACCTTGAGATTCCGCTCATACCCGTTCTTTTTTCCATGGAAAAACGGGGCATCATGCTCGACGTGCAGGTTTTGGAGATGCTCCGAAAAAAAGCGGAAGAAAGACTTGCCGAAGTGGAAAAAAAGATTCATGAGATGGCCGGGCAGGATTTCAACATTCATTCCCCGCAGCAACTCAAGGAAGTGCTTTTTGATCGGCTGAAAATTTCGGACAAGGGCATAAAAAAAATAAAAACCGGGCTTTCCACGGCCGCAAGCGAGCTGGATAAGCTGCAGGGCAGGCATCCAATCATCGAACCCATTTTTGAAGCCAGAGAGCTGGCGAAGCTGCTTTCCACCTATATCATCGCCTTACCAAGGCTTATCAATCCGGTGACGCATCGAGTCCATACGAGTTTCAATCAAACCGTCGCCGCCACGGGCAGGCTTTCATCGTCCAATCCGAATCTGCAGAATATCCCGATAAGAACCGCCTTGGGTCGCGAGGTGCGAAAGGCTTTTTGCGCAAGACCCGGATACCGGGTCCTGTCCGCCGACTATTCCCAGATCGAGCTTCGCATCGTGGCCTCGATATCCCAGGATCAGAATATGATGGAGGTTTACGAGAAGGGCGGGGACATACATGTCACCACGGCCGCCAAGATTTTTGGGGTTGCCGCGGGCGAGGTGACAAAAGAGATGCGATCAAACGCAAAAGAAGTGAATTTCGGAGTCATTTACGGCATGGGCGCCACATCGCTTGCGCAGCGCACGGGTATCGCGAGGCAGGAAGCGCAGCAATTCATCAAGAAGTATTTTGAGCTTTACAGTCGGGTGGCGCTCTATATGGAGGCGGCCAAGGAATTTGCGCATCAGCATAAGTATATAAAGACCGAAATGGGACGCATTCGTTATTTGCCGGAAATAGACTCCGGAGTGCCGATGATACGCGCCGCGGCCGAAAGAATGGCCATCAATATGCCGATTCAGGGATTGAATGCCGACATCATAAAAATGGCCATGATTGCGATCCATGAATATCAGATGGGGATGAAGCATTCCGAAGGTATTGAAAAAGACGATTTTTTCATGCTTCTTCAGGTGCACGATGAATTGGTTTTTGAAGTACGGGAAGACAAGATTCTTCCGGTGGCGGCGCTGATGAAACATATCATGGAAAACGTGTACAAGCTTCGCGTGCCTCTGATCGTGGAGCCCAAAGTCGGGAAAAATTGGGGAGATCTGGCGATGATACGTTTATAGGATATTGAAACGGCGTTTTGGGTTCGTTTTTATGATGAATAATAAAAAACAGAGTGTTCTCTGTTTTTTTGTTTTTTGATTTTTTCCTGTTTATTGCAAACCCGTGCCATCCAGTCTCTCGGGTTTTTTTGTTATGCCGCGGACTTTCTCTTTGTACTCCTTGACCACGCGTCCGACGGTCGAGGATACGTCAAACGGATAGGGAATTTCTTTAAAAATAAAATACTGGGTGGCGCCGGCGGTCTGAATATGGATATCGCCGTATTTCAAAAATGTGGGAAGAATGCCTTGCATTTCCACGGATACGTCCTGCACCACATCGAGGTCATGCTCGGCTATGAATCTTGAGAAAAGTCCTTTTTGTTCGATGCTGATGATGCGATTGTTCGTGAGTATCCAGACGTCCAGAAAGTAGTCCATAAAAGCCGTATACAAAAATACCGAGACGAAAAGGTAATATATGCTCGTCGAAAGCACGAGTACGGCATAAAAATTTGGCGCCACGTCCAGCGGTCCGATGAATTGCGTCCAAAAAAAATACAGGAGCAGAGGGATAATGGCGAGAAAGCCGTAAAGACAGCATTGCACGATGAAAACAAAAATATGCCTTCGTAAAAAAAGGACGATTTTTTCGTCTTCGCGAGGATTGGGGAGCTGATCAATGCTGAACATAAGGGGGCGGTTGTGAGACGGCGTTTAGAATCTCAAATCTTTATTGTCAAACCTGAATTGCTGGGATTCAAAAAGCGGCCTTGTCCAGTCAACGGTGCTTGCGTATATCCATGTGGTCAGAAAAATGATGATGGTCATCGTGACAAAAAGAAAAGTGGCGATAAAGCTCATTTTATTGACCAAGGAAAATTTGATCATGTGGTATATCGAAAATCCGGAAAAAATGGCGAAGATTCCGACAAAAAAGATATAGGGGACGAGGAGAATGGAGGTCGTCATAAGGGTTGAAAGGTGAGTCCCAAATGTTGGTAGGATTTCATCGTGGCCATTCTGCCGCGGGGGGTTCTTTCGAGGAATCCGGTTTGAATCAGGTACGGTTCGTAAACGTCTTCGATGGTTTCTTGCTCTTCGCCGGTTGCGGCCGCCAAAGTATTGAGCCCCACCGGACCGCCTTTGTATTTTTCGATGATGATGGAAAGGATGCTTCGATCCGTGGCGTCAAGGCCGCTTGCGTCGATTTCAAGCATGTCAAGGGCTTCCTCGGCCGTGTTAAGCCGTATTATACCATCTCCATTGACTTGTGCGAAATCGCGTATGCGACGCAAAATGCGGTTTGCGATGCGCGGAGTGCGTCTTGATCGGGATGATATTTCTTTGGCCGCGTCGGGTTCAAGCTCGATATCCATGATTTTTGCGGAACGACGGACAATTTTTTCCATTTCGTCTTGGGTATAAAATTGAAAATGAATCGTGGCTCCGAATCGGTCGCGAAGAGGCGCGGAAAGCGAGCTGACCTTGGTGGTGGCGCCGATCAGCGTGAACTTCGGCAAATCCAGACGAAGCGTTCGCGCCGATGGCCCTTTGCCGATGATGATGTCCAGAGCATAGTCTTCCATGGCCGGGTAGAGAATTTCCTCGATGATGCGATTGAGACGATGGATTTCATCGATAAAGAGGATATCACCCGCTGAAAGATTGGTGAGGATCGCCGCCAGATCTCCGCTTTTTTCGATGGCGGGTCCGGCCGTGATGCGGATATTCACGTTCATTTCCTTCGCAAGAATATGCGCCAAGGTGGTTTTCCCGAGTCCCGGGGGGCCATAGAGCAAGGTATGTTCTATGGGTTCCTTTCTTTGCTTGGCGGCTTGTATGAATATGGATAGCTGTTTTTTGTTTTTTTCTTGTCCGATGAAGTCATCGAGCAGCTGCGGACGCAAAGAAACGGGAGCATCCGAATCGCTCGGCAGTGGGGAAGTGGTGATGATGCGCTGATCGATTTCATCTACGGGCATAGCGAAAAATCATGCAAGGTGGCAATATTATAGCGTGAAACTTCCTTCCGAACAATGTTTTCGAGTATGGCTTTTTCATGACCATTTGACCTGTCTGCCGTTTTCTCTCTACCCTCAAGAGATGGGATGGCGGACTTTAATACAAAAAAGTTTCCACACATGCATATGACGCCCATGCTCGCCCAATATTTTGAAATAAAAAAAAAGCACAAGAATGCCATCCTTTTTTTTCGCTTGGGCGATTTTTATGAGATGTTCGGAGATGATGCTATGCTGGCGTCAAAAATATTGAATATCACCCTCACTTCGCGAAATCGAGGCACCGAACACGAGATCCCCATGTGCGGCGTTCCCCATCATGCGGCCGAAAATTATGTGAGCAAGCTTACGGCCGCCGGAAAAAAGGTCGCCATATGCGAACAGGTTTCGGATCCGAGTCAAAAGGGTATCGTCGATCGCGCCGTGACAAGGATAATCACCCCGGGCACCACTTTTTCAGAGGCAATCCTTGAACGAAAGAAAAATCACTATTTGGTCAGTCTTCTCAGAGAAAAAAACACATGGGGAGTGGCTTGGGCCGACTTCAGCACCGGTGAATTTTGCATCGCCGAAACCGTCGCTTTTGAAACTCTGAAAAATCAAATATTTCTCATGCAACCATCGGAAATGATCGTTTCCGAAGGACTTTCCAAGCATCCGGAGGCCATTGAAATCATAAAAAACATTCCTTTTCAGAGCTATGCGCCGGGCAGCTGGCCGGATCCGAAAGAAACATTTCAGCGACATTTTCATATCGCGGATTTCGGTCAATACGGATTCAATCAAGTGCCCGTAGGCCTTTTGGCCGCCATACATCTTTTTTCTTATCTGGTGGAAACTCAAAAGACGACTTTACCGCATCTCACGCAGGTGCGCTTGGCGAATTTTGATCGCGGCATGATTCTTGACGAGACCACGATTCGAAACTTGGAATTGCTGTTCACTTCGCAGACCGGCGCTTATGAGGGAAGCTTGATTTCAACGCTTGATAAAACCTGCACTGCCATGGGAGGAAGAATGCTTCGTCAATGGATGCTTCATCCCCTGCTTTCAAAAAACGAAATCGAATCTCGACTTGATCTGGTGGAGGAATGGGTGCAAAAAAGTGACGTTCGAAAAGAAACATGCGATCTGCTGAGAAAGATTTCGGATATGGAAAGGCTTATGGGCAAGATCGGCAGCAGAAGGGCTTCGCCCAGAGATATCCTAGCGCTCAAACACAGCCTTGTGATATTGCCCGAGCTTCGCGCATTGCTTTCGAATTTCGTATCCGAAAGAGCCAAGACGCTTTTGGAAAATTTTTTTCTTCACGAAGACGTCGTTTCCATGATAGAAAAAACGTTGCATTCCGAACCACCGGCCCTGATGCCTTCATTGGGGGCCATTGCCGACGGGTTTGACGCCGAGCTGGATGCATTGAGAAACATTTCTCGCGGAGGCATGGCCTACCTTTCGGAGATGAAAAAAAGAGAAGTGGAAAGAACCAAAATTTCGACTTTGAAAATCAAGTTTAATAAAGTCTTCGGATACTATATTGAAATTTCAAAAGCGGCCGCAAAGGATGTGCCCAAAGACTATATTCGCAAGCAAACCTTGGTGAATGCCGAAAGATTCGTCACTCCCGAGCTCAAGGCATATGAAGAAAAAATTTTGGGAGCCGAAGAAAAGATGTACGCTTTGGAAAGCAAAATCTTTGATGCATTGATACAAAGAATTTCTCTTTCACTGAGAAATATGCAAAAAACGACTTCCGTGATAGCGGAAATCGACGTCCTTTCCGATTTCGCTTGCCTTGCCCGCGAGCGATCCTATGTGCGGCCAAAGATCGTGGACGAGGGGAAGCCTTTGAGAATCGTCGGCGGAAGGCATCCGGTCATCGAAACTTTGCAAAAAGAAGCCTATATACCCAATGATTTGCTCATGGATGACGATTGCCGGCTCATGCTGCTCACCGGGCCGAATATGGCGGGAAAATCAAGTTTTTTGCGACAAAACGCCTTGATAGTATTAATGGCTCATATGGGAGCCTTTGTTCCGGCATCGACCGCCGAAATCGCTCCGGTTGATCGTATTTTCACGAGGGTGGGAGCTTCGGATAATCTGGTATCCGGAAGATCCACTTTTATGGTCGAAATGCAGGAAGCCGCCGCCATTGTGGCGCAGGCGACCCATAAAAGCTTTATCATTTTGGATGAGGTGGGGCGCGGTACGAGCACCTATGACGGGGTTGCCATCGCTTGGGCTTTGATGGAGCATTTGCACGACGATATTCGGGCTCGTGTGCTTTTTGCGACGCATTATCATGAGCTTATGGCGGTTTCAAACGATTTATCCGCAGTGAAAAATTATTGCGTACTCGTGAAAGAAAACGACAAGGATGGCGTTCTTTTTTTGCGCAAGGTGGTTCCCGGAGGCATCGATAAGAGCTATGGCGTCGAAGTGGCCAAGCTTGCGGGCATGTCGCAAAAAGTTGTCGAGCGAGCGAAAAGTATTCTGAAACAATTGGAGCGCGATCAAAAAAAAATGCCCGTCGGGCAGCTTCCTCTTCCGCTGAATACGGTTGTTCGCGCTTCTCATCCCGTCCTCGAGGAGCTTTCATGCATTGAAGTCGAACACATGACTCCATTTTTGGCTCTCCAGAAGATGCATGAATGGAAGGAAAAGATGAAGAGAGACAAGGAAGTGTAATGATAAAACGAATTTTATACCCAGCGACTTGATTCAAAGCGCACCATTTGACGCAACTTCATCATAACTTTCAGGTCATGATGAGTGCCGCCATGAGATTAGAAAGAATATTGGCAGCTTATTTTTTTACAGCCCCTGCTGGATATTCAAAAAAATGATGGTTCCCGGAAAGAATTTGAGCGTTGATGAAAAGGGTGGGGAGGCCTCGGAGAAGGATTTTTTTATGAGGGGGGCGGATGGAGAGATTCAGCCCGAAGGTTTCGAGAAAATACCGCTTGAGCCGCTCGCGGGTATTCATTGAAGGGGGAAGCTTGAAAGGCTCAAATTTCTTATCATTTTTACTGAAATATTTCTTGTGATTTTCGTGGAGAAAGAGGCATACATGGGCCTTCTTCATGGGAAATTTTCGAGTGATGAGAGGTTTTGGCCTTATTTCATTGATACCGAGCTGACGATTGTACTCGCAATGCCTGCGTATGGGGCAATCCTCGCAGCGAGGTTTCGCCATACAAACAAGATTTGCGAGGTCCATGATGGCGGCATTGATGGAGGGAGCCGATGAGCCGATTTTTTTTTGAACGCTTTCATTATCGAGAGTTGCAAACCTGGTTCCATACAGATAGCGTGCAATGACTTTTTTTACATTCGTGTCAAAGGCGATATGCGGCAATCCGTACCCAAAGCTCAAAATGGCGCAGGCCGTGTATTCGCCGATGCCCGGAAGCTTTGAGAGGAGTATCTTATTTTTTGGAAATTTTCCTCCATGATTTGCCACGAGTGTTTTTGCGGTTTCAAGCATGTTTCTTCCTCGACGATAGTAGCCGAGCCCCTGATAATAAGGGAGAAAATCACTCCAATCGCTTTTCGCGAGAGAAAAGATGTCGGGGAATCGCTCTATGAAACGGTCATAATATCCTATGACGCGAGAAACTTGGGTTTGCTGCAGCATGATTTCACTGACCCAGACTTCATAAGGCGTGATGTCTTTTTTTCTCCAAGGAAGCTCACGGCGTCCGAATTCTTGGAACCATTGAAGAAGGGGTTTCTTGAAGTTTTGCATAGGAATGGGAATGCTTGAATGAATAGAATATCAATGCGCGTATTGATTCTTGCGATCATTATAGAAGAGGAGTGAGAAAAAAAGAATCGGATGAAAGAGCTTTTTGTCATGAATCGATCATGAGTAATAAAAAAAAGGAAACTATTATGAATTTCCTTTTTTATGAATCTCAAGTAAATGTTATTCTTTTTTATTTTCCATCAAGGTGCCATTTCATATTCTCTAGGAGTTCTTCCGAGTCCATAACGCCATACATACTGATCCAATTCATCGATTACATCATGTTTTCTATTCTTGAGAAATAAAGAAGGGGGACGCATTAAATAATCCCCAAGATTTTTTATCTTTAATCGAGAAAGATTTTTTTGTGCGCTAGAACTAAGCTCTGCATGATTGAATTCTTGGTGAAGAAGTGCGAATGGGGGATAGAGTCCTCTATGAATCGATGTTACCATCCAAGGTAAGGCGAGATCACACTTTTCAAGTAGGAATTTGAGCCGTAATACAGTATCGAAGCCGCAATAAGGGGTTTCCAAGAGATAAAACTCTCCTCTGCAGTAGAGCTGCCCCACTGTTTTGATATCGAGTTTTTTTATAACTTTCTGAGCCCGTTTGTTAAGTTGCCCCATATCTATTGGGGTTGGGAACATCTTCACTTGCTCATTGCTCAGGTCATACACGATATCATGATCGGCTGGGGTAACATTTGAACATACATTTTTTGATTGTATGGTACAGGTAATCATATAGAGAACATTTCCTCCTCCTAGTTGCATGATTCTGTAATCGGTATGTATTTTTTTCCATCTATACTTAATAGCAGCAAAATGATGATCCATTTCTGCAGTCGGTGGGATATTTATCCCCACATGTACGAGTATTTTTACGTTCATGGCATTTCTCCTTTGAGAAAAAATATTTTAAGAACAATCCGAATTTCACAACTTTTTTTTAAAAAAAACATTGATGATTCGAGTGACAATATAATAAAGCAGCTGGAAATGTCAAGTAAAATTTGAAAATCATGGTATAAAATGAGTTTGGAAGGAATCATAGAATCATCAAAGTTACGTATGAAACAAAAAAACTCGGGATTGCCGAGATTTTTTTGTCGATCAAATCATGATACAGTGAAAAAAAGAAAATAAAAACTGAAATTTACAACTTTGGAGCGGGTAGCGGGAATCGAACCCGCCTCTCCAGCTTGGAAGGCTAGCATAATAGCCACTATACGATACCCGCCTATGTTCGCCCCAAAAGGTGCGAACTTCGGCGGGCAATCCCGCCGCCTATAGAGATGCGAGGGGCATACCCGCCGGTGATATTTATAACTTGCGTTTGGCGTTCTTTGCTGAGAACCTTTTTTTTCACCACCATCGATCCTTGATCTTGAGCAAATATCCTACCACGTTGACCATAAAATGCAAAAAAGGAGTTATGATGAGCAGAAAGATGATGATTTCATCGGGAATGGGCTGATACCAGTATATCAGAATCAGGGCGCCGATGATGAAGTCCATCTGATCAAAGGGGACGAAAGGCGATCCCGGAGGTCGATGCAGTCTGCGTTTGAAAAAAGATTTGACCAGATCTCCGAATAAAGCGCCAAAGCCAAAGAGAAAGCCTAAAAAAATGGTATTATTTGAATAATCGATGAGAGAAAGGTTTTCAAAAAAATCGACGGAGAGCAGGAGATTTTGCAAGAAAACCATGAGTATCGCACCGATAATGCCGAATATGAATCCCCGATAGGTTTTTGACGCGCCAAACCATTTCCTTGAGATCGGTGCGCCAAATGGCAGATTCCATTTTTTCGCAAGAACCGGCGCCATATTGGCGATATAGGCCGGCAGGGCAAGGTAGAGGGCGGAGAGAATAAATGTCATACGGTGATATTCAGGAAATCTCGCTGTCAATGATTTGAGAATCACTCTCTGTCGATGCCGATAAACCCATATTCTTGAAATGATTCATGATAGTTATTGTAAAAGATTCGCATCCGATAGGCAAAAAAAAAGAAGTATATTATTGAGAATATACTTCTTGTAGAGAAGAAAACGGGATTTTTAGCTATTTTTTGAGTTTTTTTTGCAGCTTCTCTTTCATGGCGAGCAGCTGTTTTTTGGTTTTTCCGGCCTTGGTTTTTAGGCCGTTCAGCTCCTTCATGGCTTCTTTTTCTGCTTTTGAGATTTGTTTTTCCATCTCTTTACGAATTTTTTCGATTCGCTTTTTGAGATTGGATTCAATTTTCTTTTCTTTGGATTCAAGAGTTACAATGCTGACAGTCACCCCATGGAGCTCTTTATATACGTCATGCTCGGAGGTGATTTTCTTTTTCATTGGCTTTTTTGAATTTCCTTCGGAATAGGTTTTTGTGGGATATGCTCTTTTTTTCCGAGCTGTTTTCGTTTTGCCCAGATCATCAGCCGCCGGCGATTTTATCTTAGCGGTGGCGGTTTGTTCCAGATCGGGAGTCGATTTTCCGAAAACCGTGTCCATGAAATCACCCATGTCCAATTGTTCAATCTCCTGTTGTTTTTTGAGACTTTCC
Source organism: uncultured Gammaproteobacteria bacterium (assembly GCA_964485795.1). GTDB lineage: Bacteria > Patescibacteriota > Patescibacteriia > VMEV01 > CAZAJQ01 > CAZAJQ01. The sequence goes on along the minus strand of CAZAJQ010000005.1, from coordinate 45,978 downwards.
GGATCGCGTGTAAAATCAAGCTTAATATGTTTTCCGGAATCGGTAGTTACTGTGTTTTTCTTCTTCATTTCAAAGTCCTTTCAAAAAAAATGTTTCAGCCAAGCGATACGATTACTTGGCCTTCTTTGTCCTATTTTCCATATCCCGCGGGAAGTAACATGCTTCCCGGGTTTTGTATTCCCCAAGTTTCGTAAGCAGCTCGAGTTTCTGCCGCCGCAAAGCGCGGTAAGCGCGGTACCTCATCTTCAAACTTGAAGAAGTGAGAAATTTCGGGTGAGAAAAAAAATTCTGCGAAAATTTTTTTTGTATTTTCGCGTTGCGTTTCACAAGAGTTTTCTGCTGAGCGATGATCTTTTTTTTCAACCTTTCGCACTTTTTTTGCACCTGCTGAAACTTGCGTTTCAGCTTTTTTTTCAAACTTTTTTTCGGTTTTTTCTTTGCCATTGCCGCCTCCCTTCTTTTAAAAGAAATTTTTTTTAAGTAACAATCATTACACGAGTACGAACTATACAATATTTTCAAAAATAACGCAAGTTTTCATTTTTTATTGCTCAATGACCTTTGACCCAACGGTAATCACTCTTTCATTGCGATTCTTTCCGTCGGCAATATGAATCCAAATAACCTTTTTTCCTTTCAAATAAGCTTTTATTTTGTCCGCCCATTCGATGATAAGGATGGTGTTTTCGTCCAGCCATTCATCCAGCCCCAGCGTTTCAAGCGCCTTCTCATTTTCGAGCCGATAGGCATCCACATGGATAGCTTGGTTCATACCCTTGGCGTGAATCTTATAGTGTCTCATCACGGTGTATGTGGGGCTTGAGATACTGTCTTTGACGCCCAAACTTCGCAATATCCCTTGGCTTATCAAGGTTTTTCCGGTTCCAAGATCGCCGGACAGCGCGATAATCTGCCCGCCGGAGAGCGTCTTTGCGAATTTTTTTGCCCAGAGCAGGGTTTCTTTTGAAGAAAAGGTTTTCATGGCGAAGGAATAAGAATGTTCTTGATCGACCTCGCGTCAATCGTTGACGCGGGAGAGGAATCACAATGTGAGGCTTGGATCGGCTGAAAATGATTTTGGAAAATCATTTTTGTGCAAGGTTTTCAAATACGCGCAAAAGGCTATCATGGCAGCATTATCGCCGGTGTATGGTTTTGGAGCCAAAAACACCGCCGGAGTTTTTTGTGGGATTTCGTTTTTGACCCTTTCACGAAGCTGTTTTCTCAGCTCCTTGTTTGCCGAGACGCCTCCCGAGAGGAGTATCGAGTGAACGGGATAGGTCTTTGCGGCCATCACCGTCTTTGCGATCAAGCAGTCTATCACCGATTGCTCGAAAGAAGCGCAAATGTTTTTGAGAAGTTTTTTTTCTCTTTTTTGCAATCCGGTATCCAAAACTCCCCTTTTTTCTCGTAAAAAAGTTTTTTTGTCTTCGATGAAATATCGCACGGCGGTTTTGAGTCCGGAAAATGAAAAATGAAAATTTTTTGCGCCGATCATGGGTCGGGGAAACGCGATTGCGTTTTTGTCTCCTGATTCGGCCAAGCGAGAAATCACCGGACCTCCGGGATAGGGGAGATGAAGCATTTTCGCCACCTTGTCAAAACATTCTCCGGCCGCATCATCGAGGGTGTGCCCGATGATTTCGTAAACTCCTATTTTTTTCACGAGGATCAGCTCGGTGTGTCCTCCGGATACCACCAGAGCCAAAGCGGGCAGCATGGACGGGATGGTATGAATATCGAAGTTTTTTTGCAGAAACGGCGAAAGCAGATGCGCTTCGATGTGGTTGATGGCGAGAAGGCGGATACCAAGCATTTTAGAAAGTCCGGAAGCGGTCCAGACTCCGATGAGCAGTGAAGGCAGCAAGCCGGGACCGTACGTTACCGCGACGGCGTCAAGCGACTGCAGAGGCCATGTTCCCAAGCTTTTTTTTATCACGGGAATGATCGTTTCGACATGATTGCGAGCCGCGACTTCCGGAACCACCCCGCCAAACGGTTCATGGATTTTTGATTGCGAAGCGACGATATTTGAATGCAGCGTAAAACCCTTCTCGTTACCCGAAAGAAGGCTTGCGGCGGTTTCATCGCAGGATGTTTCGATGGCAAGGATGCGCATTGGTTTGAAAAAATGACCCTTCGACACCCTTCGGCAGGCTCAGGGTGACAAGGGGAGGAGGGAGCGTGGCTGATTCGCTCATTGTAGCATGGTCATTTTTCCAAACGATATAAGCCAGCCCATAGATCAGCCAAAAAAGAATAGCGAGATCGTTTTTGAAATACGGAACATCCACCATTCCGTGAATGAGAATCGCCATCATGGAGGAGGTCAATGCGATGGCGACGGGATTTTTTTTTCGAATTTCTTGAAAGCTTATGAAAAAGAAATACATCAAAAGTGCGGTGATGGAGAGCATCCCAAGCAAGCCCGTTTCGCTCCAAAAATTGAGAAAAAAATTGTGCGGGTAAATGAGCTTTTCGGTATGCTTTGGGCTTCGATACTGATCATAAAAAAATGGGAATCCGGCCAATCCGGCTCCGTAAAAAACGTTGTCTTTCAACATGTTCCAAGTGTTTTCATAGAGCATGAGACGATGTCGACCCGATGCCACTTGAAATGTCGCGAGATCCAGAAATGCACTTCGTATCGGAGTGATGACAACGATGATTCCAAGCATGAGTGCAAGCAGCGAAAAGACGATTTTTTTTGGCCAGACATGGTATACGATGAAAAGAGCCGATATTCCGACGGCAATCAATGCCGCCCGGGATCTTGCAAACCATATCGCCAGCGCTCCCATGACCATCGAAGCGAGCATGAGGAGCTGATAGAAGCTCTGCCATGGATTTGAAATGGGTTTTGATTGATTCGTTCGGATTTCAGACGCAAAGATGGCGAAAATAAATGCGACCATGGGAGCCAGTAAAAGTCCCACGGCGTTTGGGGAATCGAAAAAAAACGTAACGCGTCGAGTGGCTTCTACCCGCCATTCGGGAAGCGGTATATTCCAAGCCGTCAATTTTTGATAGCATGCGATGACGCTTATGAAAAAAACGGTAAAGCAAAACGGCCACATGAAATGACGGATTTGTTTGAATCTCACCGTATGAATGAGAATAAGAAGAAAAATCATCGGTTCGAGAAAATAGGCTTTCCATATACCGAGCGCCGCCGGTACGTCTGGTGAAGAAAGCACGGAAATCGAAGATGCGAAAAAAAGAAGCAGAAATATCGGCCATATTTCCAAGGATAGGAAGAAGCGAAGGAATTCCTTTGGCGTTATTTTTTTTTCAAAAATCCACAAAAAAAACAAGATGATGATTTGAAGTTCGAGCCAGGTCGTGGGAACCGTTCCGATATGAAGCCTCACAAGATAGCTTGGCATGGTGGCGGAGATAAGGAGAATCCCGTAGAAAATTGATTTTTTTGCGACAAAAAAGAAGAGAAAAAGAAAGACAATGGCAATGAGGGAGAGAAGAGAAATGGACATGATGAAAATCAATGAAGATAGAAGCGTTACGCTATTTTTTTGCACCCCTACGGGGAATCGAACCCCGGTTACCAGGATGAAAACCTGATGTCCTAACCACTAGACGATAGGGGCAAAATAAAAAATTACGAATTTTTCCGCAATAGAACCAGAATAAGGAATTTTGTATGGAGCGTCAAGTATTGTTATGATAGCCAAAATATGGAGTAAAAAGCGGTTGCGCGAGTTTATGAAGACATTCTTTTTGAAAAACGGATCACTTGTTTTTTTTCTCGGGATGGCTTTTTTCAGCATGCTTTTTTATTCTCCCGCTTTTTTCTCTCCTTTCATATCCGACGATTACGACTGGTTGTTATCTTCCACGGATCGACATCCGATGACGTTTTTCTTTTCCAATTATGCCGGTCATCATGACGGAGGCAGTTACGCTCCGCTTGTGAATCTCATTTTCTTTACCGTTTCTCGGCTTTTCGGAGGAGGTTCTTTGGGGTTCCATCTTGCGAGTGTTTTTTTGCATGTTGCAAACGGATTATTGATTTTTTTGATAGGAAAAAAACTCTTTTCTCAAAAAGTGGGCTTCGCGGCTTCGGCGGCTTTTCTTTTCTTTTTTCAAAGTATCGAAGCCGTTGTATGGATATCCGCCCTGGTGCATCTATTGGCCACGTTTTTTTATCTCGTTTGCTGGTATCTTTTTTTGCGATATTTTGAAAGCAAAAAAAACGCGTTCTTTTTTTTGAGCCTGTTTGTTTATTTCCTCGCTTTGATTACCAAGGAGATTGCCATGAGTTTTCCTCTGCAGCTGCTTTGGATCTTGATATGGAAAAAGGAAATTTCACCGCAAAGGAGAAGGTTGTTTTTTGACACGGCACTTTTTTTTCTTGCGATAGCCGGGTTTCTTTTGATTCGTTATAAAACCACGGGTGCACTGTTCGGGTATTACGGCGAGAAAAGCTTTTTTTTCGAGTGGCGAGTCTATGCCCTGCATCTGGCGCAGATGCTGGGGAATATGTTTGTGACGGGTTCATGGAGAGTGGGAGTGCAAGCATTCATTGCTCATCATCTGACGGATATCATCGTCATATGCGCCGGAATCGCGATATTTGTCGGCGCCTTTTATCGGTCATTGTTTCGACATTTTGTACTCGGAATCGCATTGCTTTGCATACCTTTTTTGCCCTATCTTCCGCTGAGTTTGAACCCTTTGAACAATGAGGGAGAACGATATTTTTATTTGCCGTCCGCCGTGCTTTTCATTTTCATCGCCAGTGCACTGGTCGCTATGATTGAACGTTTTGAAAACATCGCCGCGGAAAAGAATCGCGCTTTGAAACGGAGCATAAAGACGGGGTGTTTTGAATCAGCGGTTTTGATGGCGCTTATCATAGTATGGATATGGATCGGGGTTCCAAAGATTGTGCATTATAAAACCGCCGCCGTCATCGCCCAAAATATCGTTGAAACGTTTGGCGCGGTGGTTGACAGGTCAAATTCGAACGCCGGTCATGTGTTTCTTTTTCTCCCCGAAAGTTATGAAAGTGCGCCTGTTTTTCGCAATTCTTTGCGTCAGGCTTTGAAGTATCATTATCCGAAATACGATCTTGATGCCATTGTACTGCCATTGTATACGGTGCTTGATGCTGAAAATGTCGGCATGAGAAATTTTGAATTCATAAAAATAACCGATGGTTGGCTATGGAGGTCAAAAAAAGACGATTTTTTATTCTCCGGACCGCAAAAAATCACAAGCCAAGATGTGGAGGTGGAAATACTTGATTACGATCGTTTTTTCCGAGGCTCTCGGGTGACGGTCAGGTTTTCTCAAGATTTTTTGGAGCATAATCAAGGAAAGCAAATCTATTATTGGTATTTTGACGAAGGAGGTTTGAAGCTCATGAACGAAAATCCTTGAGGCATGCAAAGATTGACAAGGAGCTTAATCATGGGTATGAATAGATGTTCTGCTCAGGCTTCATGAAGGAAACGCAGGGCTCAGTATACAGTGCTCAGTTCACAGTTCTCAGTACTCGGGGCATTGTTGGGGCGGGTAAATAATAGATGGGGGTATGATGGATTCCATATCGAACAAGCGCTATGATATCAAGGGGAAAGTGGATCGGTTTGAAGACACTTCCGCGGTTTTGCGTCTTGAAAACGATGCGACCGTTATCTGGCCTATCAAAAAGCTTCCCGATGACGCCAAAAAGGGCAGTGAAATACGTCTGATCATCAGCACCGCCAAAACCGACGAAGAGGAAAAAGCGCATATCGCCAAGGCCGTACTCAATGAAATACTTCAAAACGGTCAAGAAAGCTGAAAGTCAGATATTCTTGCACGTTTCAAGGATAGATTCCGGCAAAGGTTTCAATGAAGATTTTTTCTGAAAAAAAATGATCAAGAAAATAAGAAACGTTTCTCGTCAACATCTTTCCGATTTTATAAAAAAAATCAAGGCAAAAAAAATCGGACAAATCCAGCCGTTGTGGTGGTATTTTTTCGTTTCCGCAATATTCATGATTTTTGGCATCGGAGTAAGCTTTTTTTTGCTTTGGAATTATTATCAGGGGAGATTTTTTCCTCGCGTTTTCATCGGCAATGTGGCCGTGGGAGGACTGCTGCCGCATGAAGCGTATGCGAAATTGCAAGATGCGACCGGTGCCTTTGAAACTTCGGGGTTTACGTTCATAGCGCAGGGGAAAAAAGTCGAGATCGACTCCATCGTGACTTCGCCCGCCGATCCGGACATTACCCATGACGTCCTCGAATTCCACAACAATGAAACCATCTCGCAAGCTTTTCAAAGCGGAAGGAGAGGCGCGTTTGACGCGATGTACGCTTTCATCTTTGGAGCGTATCATGATGCCGAATTTACCCTCGATGAAGAACAGCTTCTCAAGATTTTGAGTCTGAATTTTTCCGGCATGGTGACTCCGGCTCAAAACGCTTTTTTTGACTATGAAAACGGAGCCATCACCATCATTCCCGAAAAAGAGGGAAAAAATTTTCATTATCCGGATATTCTTGCGCGCTTGAGAGAAAAATTGAGAGTCATTGACAATACTCCCGTAGAGCTTCGCATCGTCAATGATTATCCCGCCGTGACGGCAAGCGATATCGAGAAACATCGAGAAGAAATTTTGCGACTGGCAAACCGATTCACCGCCACACGTCTCCATTACCTCGATCAATCATTTACGGTATCAGCGCCTCAATTGGTTTCGTTTCTTTTTCTCGAGAAAAAAAGCGAAGAGACGATGCTTTCCTTCGGATCCGAAAAGGCTTTGGATTATTTCAATGCCGTCGTTTCCGCGAGCGTCAATAAATCTCCGAAAAAAGCGAAGTTTGAAATCGACTCAAGCGGAAAAGTGAGAGAGTTTTCCGTCGAAGAAAGCGGAAGAAAGCTCGATATCGTCACGACTTTGACGAGGATGAACGATGAGATCTTGAAAAACTCGAAAACTGAAATGGAGCTCGTCGTTCTCGACGTGGCGCCCGATCAAACCGAAACCGAAGGCAATTTCGGCATACGCGAAATGGTGGGTCGAGGAAAATCCAATTTCTGGGGATCTCCGCAAAATCGGCGTCACAACATCAGCGTGGGAGCCGATGCGTTGACCGGTATTTTGATAAAACCCGATGAGGAATTTTCACTGCTCGCCGCACTCGGGGATATCAACGCCAAGTCGGGGTATTTGCCCGAGCTCGTCATCAAAGGCGACAAGACCGTACCGGAATACGGGGGAGGTTTGTGTCAGATCGGGACGACGCTTTTTCGAGCCGTGCTCAATGCCGGACTTCCGGTGCTGGAAAGAAAAAATCACTCGTATCGAGTGAGGTATTATGAGCCGGCGGGAACCGATGCGACGATTTACGATCCAGCGCCGGATTTTCGTTTTAAAAACGATACGGGCAAGCATCTTTTGCTGCACACGAGCATTGAGGGAAATGATTTGATTTTTACGTTTTGGGGAACGTCGGACAAGCGAAAGGTCGAGCAAACCGATCCCGTCATTTACAATATCCGTCGTCCTCCTCCGACGAAAATCGTCTATACTCCCGATTTGCCGGCGGGAAAAAGAAAATGCACCGAATCCGCACACAATGGCGCCGACGCATATTTTACTCGAACCGTCGTTTACGCCGACGGACGAGTCAATACCGAAACGTTTCAAAGCCATTATCGTCCATGGCAGGAAGTTTGCCTCATCGGAGGTACCGATCCCGCTGTGTTGCCTCCGGAAGGAGCTGACGGCGCGCAAGGCACCGAGGGTGACAACAAGCCGGAAGGAACTCCGAACGATGAAAGCAAACCCGAAGCGGCGGATACCGAACCTCCAGTAAACACCGATACCGATGTTTCCCCCGACGCCCCGATCAATATCGACATCCCGGCTCCCGAGGATACGATCGCTCCCACGGAAAGTCAGCCTTCTGTCTCCAATCCTTGAAGAGTAAAGGATATTTGAAAGTACCATCTGAAAAAGGAGTAGAGAAGAGTGAAAAAAAAGAAAAAGAATGATACCATGAAAGGAGAAAAGACTGGGGCGATAAAAATGTGACTGGATGTCGCGGAATATTTTTTTATATTATGGTGAATCGTAAAAATAAAAAAAGAGATTTCAAAAAAATTCTAAAAACCTTCACCCTTGGATGCATCATGGTGGGAGGTTTTTTTGTTTTGAGTCGTATGGATGCTTCAAGAAGCGTTTTTGAAGCGGCGGCGTTTTTCGGTGAAACATATTTACCGCTGGAAAGAGAAGGTTTGCAAGGGAAAGTGATGGGTATATTTGAAAATCTCTTGAACGAAGGAGAGCATGTATCGTTTTTCGAAGAAAGTGGAGAGAAGAAACGAGATTTTCATATAGCCGCGATTCAGACGCTCGACGCCGCTTGGAAAACGGCGAATTGCGCGGCCGTAGAATGCACGGTCACGCCGGGAACATTTGCCGGTGACGACATAGTGATTGACGGAATTACGGTAAACATGACGGGAGATTTTACCGGTGCGAACGGGTTTGCGAGTTTGACATTGCAGAACGCGGCGATTTTGACGCACACGATTTCGGATTCGAGCACGACGTATAAAAAGATGGACATCGTTTTGACAGGGAATTTGACGGTGAACGCGGGAACATTCATTGATGCGAATGGTAAGGGTTGCCCAGCCTCAAAGAGATTCAATAAAACAACTTTTATTTGCAGCGAATTAGCCGATGCTCAAGGCAGTCACGGGGGTGCAGGGAATGATGTCGGAATCGCCGACATCGAGGATCGAGTTTATGATTTCATTGATAATCCTTTGTACCCTGGATCGGGCGCGTCTGACGCAACGGCCGGCGGCGGGGTTATCAGAATTTCCGCGGGCGGAAACATGGTTGTGAATGGCACGATCCGTGCGAATCGAGGGAGCGGAAATGCTGCCGGCGGTGCGATTAAATTAGTTGCTACCGGATCATTCACCGGAACAGGCACGGTTGAAGCGAGAACCGACACGGGAACCGGAGGAGGAGGAAGAATTTTTATACAAGGAACAACGGATAATTCGTTGACAACGTTGAATGCTTTTTCATGGTCAGCCGGCGCGGCGAAGATCGGCACTGGCGGAGGTACTGTTTTTCTTCGCAATACGACGAGTGATACGAATAGCATCACCTATCATAGTGGGTTGGCTGTTGGGTCACTCCTCATCAAGTCCTCGATGTTTGCAACCATCAATCCCAATACGGTGAACTTGTCGATTTCTTTTGGACATGTGAATCTGGAGGGAGCGATTACTTTCAAAAATGTCACCATGATCGATACGGGCGGCGCGAATAACAGTTTGACGCATTTGCCGTCAACCGCGACCGTGACTCGGAAGATGGATTTGACGGTGGTGCAGACGTTGACCGTGAATACGAATGGGACGGTTACGGGCGATGGGAGAGGCTGTCCAATAGGTGCAAGATTTAATCCGGATAGTGGAGACTTAAAGTGTAGTTTGGCTGCGGACAGTGAAGGGAGTCATGGAGGAGTTGGGGTGAGTATCACGGAAGCGAATGCTTTAAGTAGAATTTATGATTATATAGATGATCCGCAATATCCCGGATCCGGCTCAGCAACGTCCGCGGGTGATGGTGTAATAAAAATTACTGCAGCGAACATCGTGGCGAGCGGAACGATACGAGCAGGTACCGGTAGCGGATCCGGGGCGGGAGGAAGTATCAAACTTATCGTTTCCGGAACATTGAGTGGGGCTGGTGAAATTACAGTCAGAACGGCTGCATCGGGAACCGGCGGAGCCGGTCGTTTATACATTGAGGCGGCAACCATTACACATACCGGGTTACGAACTGCTTATGCGAATATGAATCCCGGCGGAGGTGGAGGCAGCGTCCTGGTGAGAAACACGACAGCGAGTACGTACACCATGGATATGCATACGGGGAATGGTAACGCATATGCGACGTATACGCCATCGATGTTTAGCGCGTTAAATTCGAATCTCGTTGATTTGAATATCAATTTTGGGATTATTAAACTTCCTTCGGCGATAACGTTTAAGACTGTACATGTGGTATCGAGCGGGGGGTTTTCGAAATTATCGCATTTCGCAAGCACGGCTACACAGACGAACAAATTGGATTTGACGGTCGTGAATGATTTAACGGTAGACTCTGGAGAATTTATTGATGCGAATGGGCTCGGCTGTCCTTCTACGACTCGATTCAATCCTTCATCGGCGGGAGGTGATAATAAGTGTAGTTTGGCTGCGGACAGTGAAGGGAGTCATGGAGGAGTTGGGGTGAGTATCACGGAAGCGAATGCTTTAAGTAGAATTTATGATTATATAGATGATCCGCAATATCCCGGATCCGGCTCAGCAACGTCCGCGGGTGATGGTGTAATAAAAATTACTGCAGCGAACATCGTGGCGAGCGGAACGATACGAGCAGGTACCGGTAGCGGATCCGGGGCGGGAGGAAGTATCAAACTTATCGTTTCCGGAACATTGAGTGGGGCTGGTGAAATTACAGTCAGAACGGCTGCATCGGGAACCGGCGGAGCCGGTCGTTTATACATTGAGGCGGCAACCATTACACATACCGGGTTACGAACTGCTTATGCGAATATGAATCCCGGCGGAGGTGGAGGCAGCGTCCTGGTGAGAAACACGACAGCGAGTACGTACACCATGGATATGCATACGGGGAATGGTAACGCATATGCGACGTATACGCCATCGATGTTTAGCGCGTTAAATTCGAATCTCGTTGATTTGAATATCAATTTTGGGATTATTAAACTTCCTTCGGCGATAACGTTTAAGACTGTACATGTGGTATCGAGCGGGGGGTTTTCGAAATTATCGCATTTCGCAAGCACGGCTACACAGACGAACAAATTGGATTTGACGGTCGTGAATGATTTAACGGTAGACTCTGGAGAGTTTATTGATGCGAATGGGTTAGGCTGTCCCGGAGCTACTCGATTTAATCCATCGTTGAGCGATTTGAAATGCAGTTTGGCGGCCGATACGTATGGGAGTCATGGTGCCGCCGGACATTCAGTCGCTACGGCGGATATCATTGATCGTACATACGATTTTATTGATGATCCTTCATATCCCGGATCCGGTTCCGCTGCCGGCGCGGCAGGCGGTGGAGTGATACGCATTTCAGCCGGGGGGAATATAGTCGTCAATGGGACAATTCGCGCAAATAGAGGCAGCGGAGATGCTGCCGGTGGCGCGATTAAATTGGTTGCGACCGGATCATTCACAGGCACAGGAACCGTTGAAGCGAGGACTGATACCGGTGGAGGAGGTGGCGGACGTATTTTCATTCAGGGTACGACTGATAATGCTCTGACTACGCTTAATGCTTTTTCATGGTCATCGGGCACGGATAAAGCCGGGACCGGCGGAGGAACCGTGCTTTTACGGAACACGACGACGGATACAAACAGTATTACATATCACAGCGGGTTGGCATCCGGGTCGATAATGATAAAATCGAGCATGTTTGCGACGATCAATCCAAACACCGTTAATCTAGCGGTTTCTTTTGGATATGTAAATCTCGAAGGAGCGATTACTTTTAAAAATGTCACCATCAACGATCCCGGTGGCGTCGGAAACAATGCTCTTACCCATTTACCGTCCACGTCGACGGTTACGAGAAAATTGGATTTGACGGTGGTGAATGCGCTTACGGTCAATACGAATGGTTTGATCGATGTGAACGCGCGAGGCTGTCCTACCGCGCGATTGAATACCGCCAACGGATTGTGCGATTCTGTCGCTGATACGAACGGAAGTCATGGAGGTACAGGCAGTGGCGCGTCGGGAACCCGAGTCTATGATTCCGTAGAGAATCCAACGTTACCCGGTTCCGGAGGTACGAGTGGAAATGGAGGTGGCATTGTCAATATTTCCGCTACGAACATTACCGTGAGCGGAGGGATTCGGGCAGATGGATCAGGGAATGGAGCCGGAGGTACGGTGAAACTTTTAACTTCAAGCGGCACCATAACGGGTGCGGGAACGGTTACTGCAGGAGGCGCCGGCAATGGAGGCGGTGGTCGAGTTGCCATTATTTACAATGCCGCGAATACGGCGTTGGGTTTAACACCAAGCAACATCACTGCGAACGGTGCGGGAGGTGGTAGCGCAGGCACGGCCTACATCGACACGATCGGATCGACATTGACATCAACGTCGGGAACTTTAGGAACAACGGATATCACTTTCAACCACCGTTTGTTCACCGAGGACACCGGATTTACCAATTCCTACGACATCACACCGGAATTCTCGACGGACAGCGGAGTGACGTGGACGACAGCCACGGACGGCGGAGGAGCGTCGGAAGGCAAAGTGGGATTGACGGCGACGGCCGGAACAGGCACTGCCCATGTGTTCGTGTGGGACGCAAGCGCACAGTGTTCGGGTTGCGCGAGTGCGCTTTTGAGGATGAGGGCGAAAAAGAACCCTATAGGAGATGGGTTTCAAATCGTTTTGTCCGGAACCGGCAGCGGAGGGGTCTATGCGACGGTGACGACGCCGAGTGGAAGCCAAAGCGGCACGATCCCGATCAGCTACACATTGTCAGACGTGGGATCGGCATCCACAAGCATCAATATCGAGTATTCGACGAACGGAGGGAGCACCTGGAGCGCGGCGACGTCGGCGGGAGGAGACAGCTGCCGCGCGACGTCGGGATCATCGGTACCGTGTACGATTTCGCAGACGACGACGCCAAACGGAACGCCGAGTAAAACGTTTCAATGGGCGTCGATGACGGATGCGCCGAACACGGATAACAGTTTGATCCGCATCCGAGTAACGCCTTTGAACGGGGGAAGCGTGGCCGGAGAGACGGGGAATTTTCGAGTGGACAACAACAACGCGCCGGTGGCGACGGTGACGAATCTGACATCATGCGGAGCGGTGAACGGAAATATCACGATCACCTACAGCCTTGTGGATGCGAACTCGGACAGCCTGAGCATAGTGGCGCAGTATTCGACGGATAACGGGAGCAGCTGGAATACGGCGACGTCCGGAGGAGGAGACGGGACATCGGGACTGGCAAGTTCCGTGGCGGGAGTGTCGCATACCTTCATCTGGGCCTCGGCGACGAATTTGCCGAGTACGGTGAACAGCACGATGAAGTTTCGCATCACCCCCTCGGACGCATTGAACGGAGCCGGAACCGCCGGAACGACGAATACGTTTAAGCTGAATAACAACAACCCCGCAAGTGCGACGATCACGACGCCGACGTCGGCGAGCGGATCGAGCGTGGTGATGAATTACAAGCTCATCGACACGGTGGTGGGAACGGCGAATATCACGCCGAAGTATTCATTGGACGGAGGTACGACCTTTGTCAGCCCGCTTACGGAAGACACGGCGGCGACCAGCCCTGCATCGCAAGGAGTGACGAGTTTGAGCACGGCGCTTACGCCCGGAGCCGACCATGTATACGTGTGGAATACGGGAGTGGATTTCACGAGCAGTCAGCAAAATCTGATCTTTGCCATAGAGCCAAATGACGGGAATATCGGAGTATGCGGACAAACGTCATCATTCAATTACACGAAGGGAGGAAGCATACCCGTGGTGCCGAGCGCGCCGTCGGGACCGGTTATCGGAGTTCCGACACCCTTGAGCGGCAGCGTGATACGATGGAATTTCACGGATACGGCGAGCAATGAAACGGGATTCATACTGGAGGATGCGAACGGGAATAAAGTTCTGGACACGTTGCCGAATGCGACGAGCGATCTTTCCTTCCTCGAAGAAACCGGACTCAAAGCCAATACGAAATACACGAGACGAGTGAAATCGTTCAACGTGGTGGGGAGCTCGTCTGCGTCAAACACCGCCACCGTGTACACCCTCGCGGAAGTTCCCAAAGGAGTGCAACCGATCCAGGTCAGCGACAGGGAAATCGAGATACAAGTGGATGGAGTGATAGACGTCTCGCAAGCGCAAGCGGCCGGGTACACCATCACCGCGGATGTGGAGCAGATCACGGAAGGAGATGTGCTCAAGCAAGTGCAGGATTACCGAGGACAAACGGCATATTTCTATGAAGCGGTGAATACGAGCAACGGGAATATCCAGACGAGCGGATGGCTGCAGAAGAGTTTTTACAAATTCAGCAATCTGACACCCAATACGGTGTATGAATTTCGAGTGAAGACAAGAAACGGGGACGGATTGGAGACGGTGTACAGCTTCAAACTTCCGGTCAAAACTCAGCAGATCAATCCCCCGAGGATGGTGATAGCGCTGAATGTGGGGGTGATACCGAGTCAGCAATCAGTAGTCAGTGCTCAGCTCGGGCAAATCCCCGAAGCGCAAGCGGCCGAAGAAGTTGTCGATGCACAGCTTTCAAACGCAAGAGAGACGGTGAAACGTGCGAAAGTGTCAGGATACGCTTTTCAGAAAGAGTGGGGGAAAATACTTTTCATCATCCTCGGAATGGTTCTCTGCGGATTGCTGTACGGGGTGTTGCACTCGATGAGAATATTGATCAAGAACGCCGGACTGTTGAGCGGGAGAAGGAAATACACGTGGTGGCAGAAGATGAAGCTGGTGATGAAGTTTAAAAAACAAATCGTGACGGGAAATCCGGTGGAGGTGTTTGAGAGTGTGGCGAAGAGACACAAGAACGGGACGTTTTTCAGCAGTTTCGGAGTGCATAGAAGACATCATCGTTTGGTGCATGCATGGGTGGGGATAGCAAGCGTCGTTGTAATGGCGGAAGGTATCTTGGGAATCATGTTTCTGAAACAGGGAACGTATGCGCAGCAGGTGTATGCGGACAATGGAGAAGAAGTGATCCCCGGGGATACGATCGTGTATCAGATCCAGTACAAGAACGTGGGAAGCGCAAAAGCCACGGGAGTGGTGATCACCAACCCGATTTCAAGCAAGGTCGGGTATGTGAGCGGATCGAGAGTGCAAGACGGACAAAATGTGGGAGACGGAGGAACAACGGCCGGAGGAGCGAGCGTATGGACCATCGGAAATGTGAATGTGAATCAGATCGGGTATGTGGAATTTAAAATACAATTACCGAGCAATGTGGGAACGCCCGGGATATTGATCAATCAAGCAAGTGTAAATTATGCGGAAGGGTTCAATACGGTGTTTTCGAATCTGGTGATGAATCCTTTGAATCCGCCGCTGGATCCCAATAACCCGAACGCGAGAAGAGCGGGGATCGCTGTGACGAGCAAGTACTTTGGGATCACGGAAAGCGGGATAGAGAGAAGCGTGATACCGCCGTCGCAGCTGCCGATATCGCCGTTGCCGACCGAACCGTGTAAAGAAAATTGTCCACCGCAACCCGAAGTGCCGAGTGAGGAAGCGCCTCCGACGGAGGAGGTTCCGCAGGAAAGAGTGATAGAAACGCCGGTAGGGGTGGATATCGTGGAAGCACCCAAGCCGCAAACTGTTGCGGAAGTGCCGCCCGAGCCGGTATCCCCGCCGAGCGAAGAAGCCGGCAAGAAGCCGGGAAGCGAGCCCGGGACGCAGCCGGGAGGAGAAGGCCCTGTCGGAGGATACCCGCAAGGGCAAACAACGTTTGAAAACGGAGGTATCGGAGTCGGTGAATTGCCGCAAGATGCGACGGCCGAGGAGCAGGCGTTGATCGAAGAAGGATTCTCGATCACTGGAAGCATAGACGCCGGAAGCGAAGGATTTACCATGTCCGGAACGGCGACGCCGGGAAGCGAAGTGTATGTGACGTTTGGAGAATACGGGACGTTCCGAGTGCAAAGTGATGAAAATGGGAATTGGAAACTGTATGTGCCCTATGATGAGATTGCGATCACGTCGGAGGAAGCGCAAAAGCGAAAGAGCGTAGCGGTGACGGCGGAGCTGCGAAAAGGAAGACTGAGAAGCGAAAGAGTCACTTTGGGAAACGCAAGCCTCGAAGGACTGGTGAGATGGAAGGAAATATCGATTCCGGAAGAACAAAGTTTGGTGCAAATCACGGCGCAGGAAGCGGTGAGGATACTCAAAGAGAGCGCATTGGCAGTGAAAGAGAATATACAAAAGGTGGAGAAGCCAAGCCAGGTGGCCTTGATCGCTATAGCGCCGGTGGTGACGTTGCTGAACCCCGCGATAGCGGCGAATATTCCGCATATCTGGGCATACCTGTATCATTTCATCTCATGGCTGCTCTCGGTACTGGGGATCAAGAAGAAGAAACAACCTTGGGGAGTCGTGTATGACAGCATCACGAAGGAACCGGTGTCATTGGCCATCGTGAGATTGTACAGCGTTGATACGGCTACGCCAAACGCCAAACCGCGTCTGATTTCCACGACCGTCACCGACGGACAAGGTCGATTGGGATTCCTCGTGAAGGAGGGAAGGTATCGACTTGAGGTGCAAAAGCAGGGATATGCCGGGATATCGAAGCTGATTCCCGCTGGAACGAGAGCGGATGCGGGATATGAAGATTTGTACCTTGGAGGAGCGTTGACGCTGGGGAGGGAAGGAGTGACCATACGAGTGAATATTCCGATAGACCCGACGGATGTGAAGGAAGAAAAGCTTGCGATGAGCGTTCTTGGGAATATATGGTACGAGATGAAGGCGGCCATACGGAAGGTATCCGGCCCGGTACTGTGGATAGGGTTGACGGGAAGCGTGCTTCTGACGTATGGAAGTTTCAATCTGACGAATACGGTGATACTCTGGCTGTACGTGATGTTTGGGTTGGCGCAAAAGGTATTCAGTCCCAAGGCGCTCCGTTCATGGGGAGTGGTGTACGATGCAGCCACAAGGATGCCGATAGCGCTGGCGGTGATCAATATTATTGACGCGGAGTATGGGAAGCTCTTAAAATCAAGGCTTACGGATTATGAGGGGAGGTACCATTTTCTGCCGAAAGCCGGGAAGTATCAGCTGCAGGTGAAAAAGACCGGATATGAACCTCTGTCGGAGGCAAAGGCTTTGAGAAGCGACCACCCTGTGTACAAGGCCAATCAAGTGCTGGACATCAAAAAAGACGAGGCCATCGTCAATGTCGATGTCGCTATGAAAAAACAGTCCGTCCTGTAGCGATGCAACCATTTTTTCACTTTGAATACGCTCTTTGGAAAAAAGAGCGTATTCGTTTATCGGACAAGTATGCCCATAACAAAACTTTCCCAAGACGTTATCAATAAAATCGCGGCCGGCGAGGTCGTGGAAAGACCCGGAAGCGTCGTGAAAGAGCTCATCGAAAACGCGCTTGATGCCCAAGCGAGTAACATCATCCTCGAGCTGCGAGACGGCGGAAAACGGTTTATTCGCATGACGGATGATGGCATCGGCATGCGTCGCGATGACGTGATCAACGGTCTTGAGCGGTATGCGACGAGCAAGATCGAAAGTATCGATGATCTTTATCGATTGAATACGTTTGGGTTTCGAGGCGAAGCGTTGGCTTCCATATCAAGCGTCTCGAAATTCACCTTGCAAACCAAATCTCGAAGCGACCTGACCGGATCCCAAGCGAGCATGGACGGAGGAGAAAGACGCTTCAGCGAAAGTGCCTTGCCGGACGGAACGACGGTGATCGTGGATGATCTTTTTTACAATATTCCGGCTCGAAAAAAATTTTTGAAAAACGAAAGCACCGAATTTTCGCATTGCTTGAAAATTTTTACGGATTTTTCCCTTTTATTTTTTCAAAAAGGTTTTCAATGTTTTCACAACGGGAAAAAAGTCGTTCATTATTTTCCTCAAAACCTTTGGATGGAAAGGGTGAAAGAGGTGCTCGGCTCCGAAGTTGGAAAGAATCTCGTTTCATTTCAAAAAAAAATTGCGGACTATGAGGTCTCCGGATTTTTTGCGGATCCTCGCATTCATCGAGCCCATCGGCAAAGCCAATTTCTCTTTGTCAATCAAAGATCGGTATTTGATGCGATGATATCAAGAGCCTTCAAAGATGCCTTTGCGAACGTGATACCCAAAGGCGAATATCCCGTTTTTGTTTGTCGTTTGGATGTTTCCCCGCATTTGCTCGATGTGAATGTGCATCCGCGAAAAAGCGAAGTGAAATTTTTGGCGCCTCAGACCGTGTATCGGTTGATCGTTTCGGCGGTCGAGGAAAAAATGAAAAATGACGGAAAGTCCGAAAATTTCAAAAGAGACGTTTTTTCATTTCGTACGAATCCCGTGTCGCAATATTCGCAAGCAATGCCATCTGCGCCCGTAATCGGATCCTTTTCAACTTCAGACTCTGGGCGCGGGCCGAAAAATTTCTCGCAAGTTACGATTTCCGAAACAATGAAATTTCAGAAAGCATTGTTGCAAGACACCGATATCGTTTCGGAAACGCCAAAGATCCAATCGTCGATCACCGAGAGTCAAGATGAATGGCGGCTCTTGGGGCAGATTCACGATTCGTATCTGCTTGTGGAGGTGTGCCATCATCTCATGATCATCGATCAGCATGCCGCGGCCGAGCGTATTCTTTTTGACCGGATGTCCGATGAAACCGTCGATGCGCAAATTCAAGCGCTTTTGTTGCCGATCACGCTTGAGGTTTCGGCGCAAGAAATGTCCGTCCTCGGTGAACATGTTTCCGCGATGAAGGGGGTGGGGTTTGATATCGAAGTTTTTGGCGTCAACACTTTTCTGATTTCCGGCGTTCCGTCCGCGATCGTGATCAAAGACGTCAAAAAAGTAATCATTGACATGGTGGAGGATATCAGCGACGAATCGTTCGCGAAACTTTCGAGCGTCGAAGAAAAAAAAGAGGCCATAAAAAAATCCGCCGCATGTCGTGCGGCGGTAAAATTCGGCGATCGTCTCACTTCAGCGGAACAAGTCGCCTTGCTTTCAGATATTCGGAAACATCGCGTCATCTCTTGTCCCCACGGAAGACCCTGCATGTGGAATATCACATGGGATGAACTCGCAAAAAAATTCCAGCGACCCTGATTTTTTGGTTTCCTTCGGGTACTGACGAAATTCATGATCTTCGGATTTTTTTGAAACGAAGCGGAATAATAAGAATCGTTTCGTGTGATGCTGGAGAGTTTTTAGGTTTAAGATTTTTTTCCCCTCGCGTATCGCCCCATCAGTTCTACCTGTGACAGGATATGTCCTTGCATGGACTGCATCAATGTTTTCACGTCCGTCGATGAAGGAAGGTTGAGTGCCGTATCAAGCGCGTAAAGTTTGAAGAAATAGCGATGTTCGCCGCTTTGAGGGCATGGTCCTCCATATCCCGGTTTTCCAAAGCTCGTCATGCCTTCCGTGGCCAAGGGAACGCTGTCAACAAGAATTTCCGGCGTTTTGGGATGCATGTCCCACAATGTCCAATGCACAAAAGTCCCGCTCGGGGAATCGGGATCATCCATGACAAAAGCAAGGCTTTTTGCGTCTTCGGGGACTTCGGAGATTTGGAATTCCGGATTTACATTTTTTCCGTCACAAGTGTATTTCGACGGGATGGGGGCGCCATTTTGAAACGCAGGGCTTGAAAGTTTCATAGATAAATAAAATTATTCATCACCGAATCCGAACACTCGCTGATTTTTTTGTTTCAATTTTTTTTAAAAAATAATCGCCGCTTGATGGTCGGGCATTATTTGGATTTTTCGCATTCCTTGTTTGAGCATTTTGTCTTATTTTTTCCAGCCGCGATCATGAGAGATCCGCAGATTTTACATTTGTCACCGGTAGGCTTGGACCACAACGCAAAGTCACAGGAGGGATATTGATTGCAAGCATAAAACATGCGACCTTTTTTACTTTTCTTTTCGACGATTTCACCGACGCCGCATTTGGCACATGCGACCCCGGTTCCTTTGGTGATGGCTTTGATGTTTTTGCATTCAGGATAGCGGCTGCACCCGAGGAATTTCCCGTATCTGCCATGCTTGATCACCATCGGCGACCCGCATTTGTCGCACTTTTCTTCGGTCACTTCGGGTTCTTCTTTTTTCCCGTCCTCGCCGAGCGGTTTGGTATTCTTGCAGTCCGGATAGTTGCTGCAAGCCAGAAATTTTCCGAACCTTCCGACTTTGATCACCATCGGCGATCCGCATTTGTCGCAGAGTTCATCGGTTTTCTGTTCGGTAAGTTCTTTTTTTGAGAGGATATTCTCTTTTTCCGCAAGGTTGCTTTTGAAAGGTCGGTAAAAATTTTGAAGAATATTCACCCAGTTTTTCCCGTGCTCGGCGATCGCGTCAAGATCTTCTTCCATGTGAGCGGTAAATTCCCTATCGACGATGTTTGGGAAATGTTCCACCAGCATATCATTCACGGTTTTTCCGATATCCGTCGGTACGAAGCGCTTGTCTTCGTTTTTGATGACATAATTGCGTTCCTGAATCGTGCTGATCGTGGGCGCATAGGTCGACGGGCGGCCTATTCCGTATTCTTCGAGAGTTTTGACAAGTCCGGCCTCGGTGTATCGAGCGGGCGGTTCGGTGTGGTGTTGCTCCGGAGTCAAAGATTTGAAGTCCAAAATTTCTTGCGTTTTCAATGCGGGCAAGACGGTTTCTTTGCTTTGCATGCGATAGACTTTTTGATAGCCGTCAAATTTCAAAATTGATCCATTGGCTTTGAAAGTGTAGTTGCTCGCACTGATCTCGACGGCCGTCGAATCAAAAATCGCCGGGGTCATTTGGCAGGCCATCATGCGGCTCCAGATAAGATCATAGATTTTGGCTTGTTTGGGCTCGAGATTATCGATTTTTTTCGCGGTCGGATTTGTTGGGCGAATGGCTTCATGGGCTTCCTGCGCTCCTTTTTTTGAAGTTTTATAGAATATCGGAGCATCCGGCAGGTACGCGGCTCCAAAATTATTTTCGATGAAGGTTCTTGCATTGGCGACCGCGTCGGCGGAAAGGTTTTGCGAATCCGTTCTCATATAGGTGATATATCCGGATTCGTAAAGTTTTTGCGCCAGCATCATGGTTTGCTTGGCCGAGTAGCCGAGTTTATTGGAGGCATCCTGCTGCAAGGTACTCGTCGTATAGGGAGGCAGAGGACGTTTTTTGATTTCCTTTTTATCGATCGTTGACACGATATATTTCGACCCTGAGAGGTCATTGACGATCATTTGCGTGTCGGTTTGCGACGGAATCGCGAATTTATCCAGTTTTTTTCCGTCTTTTTTGACGAGCGATGCGGAAAAATCAATGCCGTCTTTTTGAAAATTCGCGTTTATGGACCAATATTCCTGAGGTTTGAATTGTTCTATTTCGCGTTCGCGTTCCACGATGAGACGCACGGCCACGGATTGTACGCGTCCCGCCGAGAGGCCTCGAGCGATTTTTTTCCAAAGCAGAGGAGAAAGTTCGTAACCCACGAGACGATCGAGGATTCTTCGCGCCTGCTGGGCGTTCACCAGATCCATCTGTATCGTTCGCGGATTTTTGAGGGCCGCTTCGATGGCTTTCTTGGTGATTTCATGGAATACGATGCGCTGATGGGGCTTTGCCTCGAGTTTTGCGGCCGTAAGCAGATGCCAAGCGATCGCTTCTCCTTCGCGGTCTTCATCGGTGGCGAGGATGACTTCATCGGCTTTTTGAGCGAGTTCATGGATTTCTTTGACATGTTTTTTTGCCTTGGGGGGGATCACGTATTGCGGCGTGAAATCATGTTCCACATCCACGCCGATTTTTGATTTCGGCAAATCGCGCACATGACCAAACGACGATATGACCTTATAGTCGGCCGACAGGAATTTCGTAAGGGTCTTCGCCTTTGTCGGCGATTCCCCTATGCAGACTTTTATAATGCTTGTTAATGTATGCGGTTGTGAACTGATTTTTTTACTTGCGAGCGTCATTCATAACACGTTTGCAAAATTCCTGTCAAATCATCTTGATGCGCGTTTTTTTAATATATCATGTTCTGAAATCCAATGCGTTCGAAGCTCTCCGCACAGGTACATGGAGCCGGTGATGAGAATAAGATCGTTTCTCTCCGCGTTTTTTTTTGCCGTTTTCAGGGCGCGGGCAGGCTCAAAAAAAGTGTGAATTTTTGTTATCCCGTTTCGTTCAAATTCATTTTTCATTTTTTTCATGCTTTCGATATTTCGATGTTGGGTTTCAAATCGCGTGAGATACACTTGAGGTTTGAGAAGTGAAAGTTGTTTGATGATGTCTCGGAGCGGCTTTCCTTCGGAAAGTGTGAAAACGAGATGCAGATTTTGATATGAAAAAGTGGAAAGCGTTTCTATCATGGCAGATATTTTTTCCGAGTTATGCGCGCCGTCGATGATCGTCAGCGGCTTCGACTCAATGATTTCCATTCGAATCGGGATAAAAGTTTCGAAAAGTCCTCTGACGATATCCTTTTGTTTCATTCCGAGATGATGCGCCGTTTCGATCGCGATACCGGCATTTTCCGCTTGATGCTCGCCCAGCAGCGATACGGTATAAGGTTTCTCGCGGAAATGAAATTCCGTTCGGTCCTTAAATGTTTGAACATTTGAGACGCTGCCGTCAATAAACGTAAAATTCGCTTTTTGAACGTTACAAACATTTTGAAAAATATTCCGCAACGATTTTCGTTTTTCCGCAGTGATGCACATCGATCCCTTTTTAATGATTCCGGCTTTGTCGGTCGCGATTTTTTTTCTCGTATTCCCCAATATTTTCATATGATCGAGTCCGATATTCGTGATGACGGTGATAAGCGGATTTTCGATGATATTGGTCGCGTCGTATTTCCCACCGCACATGACTTCGAGACAGATGAAGTCGCATTGACGTTTTTTGAAATACAACAAGGCGAGAGCGAAGACGATTTCATAATACGACGGTCTGCCGAAGGGCGACTTGAAGTAGCATTTTTCTATTGAGGGTTTCATGCTTTCGAGCAAGTCGGCTAACTCGTCCGGAGCGATGTATTGATCGTTGATTTTGATAAGCTCGATCGTTGTCGTCGGAAAGGGTGAAAAAAAAGCGCCGCATCTGAACCCCGCCGAGGCAAGTATGCTCTGCGTCATGGCCGTGACCGATCCTTTCCCGCTGGTGCCGGTGATATGGATATAACGTTGATTTTTGTGAGGATCGCCGATAAGCGCCAAAAAATGACGCAAACGAAGATTGAAAATCTCGGGGCGAGGATTTCCTTTCATATAATCCGGTTGATCGCCGAGATTGTGCAGCGAGCGCAAGTATTGTACGGCTTGGAAATATTTTTCGAACATAAAGGGCTATGTCATGGATTTCATCGAAACGGCGGTGCCGTTTTTTGCGATCACTTCTTTGAGCTCCAGCAGTGAAATGGTTGCGAGCATTTGAGACTTCGGATACGCGGCGTCGGCCAAAAGCAAGTTCACTTCGAGCATGCCGTCCGAAAGACGTTTTAAAATATACTTCTCAATTTCATTTTCCGCAATATATCGAGGTGTCGCGCTCGGACGGGGATCGATATTGAGAATGTCGAGAATGTCTTGAAACGAGCGATACATTTTTGCGCCCTTGGAGATGAGTTCATTGGTCCCTTTTGATCCGGGCTGGTCGATATTTCCCGGGACGCTCACCACTTCGCGATTGTTTTCGAGCGCGCTGTACGCCGTGATAAGCGCTCCGGACCTTTCTTTGGCCTCCACGATGATGGTGGCTTTTGCAAGTCCCGCGATGATGCGATTGCGGATGGGGAAGTATTCTTTGGCGGGTTTGGCATGTATGGGAAATTCGGAAAGGAGAAGCCCTTTTTGCGAGATTTGATTCGCCAGAGGGTGATGCGCTGACGGATAAACGGTTTCGATTCCCGAAGCCAAAACGCCGATGGTGTTGCCGCCGTTTTGCAGGCAAACGCTATGAGCCTCGCCGTCGATTCCGAGAGCCAAGCCGCTGACCACCGTGATACCGTGTTCGCAAAGTTTTTCCGTGATTTTGGTGACTACTTTTTTCCCGTAAGGCGTCATTTTCCGAGACCCCACCACGGCCACGCATACGGAGTCGCAGAGTGAAAAATTTCCTTTGCTGTAGAGTATGCTTGGCGGACGATAAATTTCTTTGAGGAGTTTCGGAAAGTCACTGTCCCAGAGCGTTGTGATGCGGATGTTTTTTCGTTTCGTTTCCGCAAAATACGCCGATGAATCAAAGGTCTTTTTGTGTTGCGACAAGTTTTCGATTTGTTTTGCATTGAGTCCCGCTTTTTGCAGCTCGGTCATTGCCGCCTTCGACGCCGCGTCGAAATCGCCGAAATGTTTTTTCATTTTTTGGAGGGACGTATTTCCGACAAGCGGACATTGGCTCAGGGCCAAAAGGTGGGGGAGATCGCTTCGCATAATGTAAGAAAAACAAAAAAGGCTTTCAATAAAAAAATCCCTCAAGAAGTTTGGGGGATTTCAGTATTGTAGCGATTTTTTTTGGAAAAGTCTACTTTCTTAAGAAGGTGGTTTTTCACGTACTCTTGAATGTATGAAAAAAAAGTATTTTTCGAGAGTGGCTTTACACGACTTCCCATCCTTTCCCGTTTTTCTGAATCTTTGCCGCAAGAGAAAAACCTGCGGCTTTCTTGTGTCCTCCTCCTCCGAAAATCTTTGCGATTTTTGAAACGTCGATGTTTCCGCGAGTGGTTCGAAGACTGCCTTTGATTTTTCCGTCGCCGGTTTCCTTGAGCACGAGCACGGCCTTGCTTCCATTGAGATTATTCAAAAAATTGGTGATGCCAAGTGACGTCTCTTCGGATGACCCGCATTCGGAAAGATCTTCCCGTGTGATGACGGTGGATGCGATGCCGAGTTTCGGATTGAGCTGCAGACGAGCCAAAACTTTCCCCCATACGCGAAGAGATGAAACGGTTTTGTTTTTGAAAGAATGATTGCTGACTTTGAAAAAATGCGCGCCGAGCTTGAGAAGATGAGAAGCGCATTCAAGCGATGAAAACGTGGTGGCGGGATTGGAAAAGGAGTCCGTGTCTCCGATGACTCCGGACAAAAGCGCGGTTGCCATGTCTTTGTCGATGCGAACCTGATTGTTTCTGAAAAAATCGTAAAGTATTTGACACGTGGATGAAGAGAATGGATCCACGAGATTGAGATTTCCGAAATACTCGTTGGTGACATGGTGATCGAGATTGATGATTTTTGGGCGAGGTTTCCATTCAAGCTGCGGGACGAAATCCGCGACTCCGGCATAGTGCAGGTCGCTACAGTCCAAAACCACGATATGGGAAAAGCGTTTTTCACGAAAAAAATTCATGTCATCTGAGATGTTTTTTATTTTTTTCAAAAAATCAAATTGTTTTCCGGGTTTGTTTTTGCAAAAGATGCGATTCTTTTTTTTCAGCGTATCAAGATACATGCTGAAAGCGAGCGCGGCTCCGATGCAGTCCGAATCGGGCATCTGGTGAATGACGATGAGAACGTGCACGGATTCGAGCATGTCATCGTGAAGTTTTTTGTGAAGTATTTCAAATTCTTGCATAGTCCGATGTATAGAGAACTATCAAAGATACGGTATCCGAAATACCTTGTCAATTTTTCGTGAAAAAGCCGGTAAGCGGGAGACCGCTTTAACGCGCGCTTATCGACGGAACTCACCCCTCCGCCCTTCGGGCACCTTCCCTTGGACAAGGGGAGGTGCCATCCGGAGCGCAGCGGAGGATGACGGAGGGGTGAATTTCGAGTCGGGCAGGGGTGAGCTTTGTCGATAAGCGCGAGTAGTTTTCGTTTCAATGAAACAAAAAATCTTCCCTACGGGAAGAAACAGGCGACATCGAAGTCGCTCAAACCATTTTGTAAAATCTCACGATTGCTCGGAAGAATGCGAATCCAAAATTGTGTCGATGGCGTACGCGGTTTTCACGTGAAGATCGGGAGTGAAAAAGATCTGGGGAGCTTTTTTTGACGCGAAGTTTTGATTTATCTGCTTCTGCAGCGAATAAATGTTTTTTTTCAGAATATCAAATACCGTATTTTCCCTGATTTCAGGAAATACAGTAAAAAAAATTTTCGCATGCTTATGATCCGGGCTGGTTTGCACTCTCGTGATGGTGAAGAGCGTTTCATCGGGGATATCCACCCATTTTTGGATGATTTCGGCCAGCGTTTTTTGGAGATACGCATTGATTTGCTCGGTTGTTTTCAGCATAGCGGCTTATCAAACGATTGTTTGTTCCTTGCTCTCTTCGGTGTAGATCACACCCGTGTCTTCGGCCTCGACGATCGCAGGACCTCGATATTCGATGCCGCAGGACTGTCCGGCGGAAACTTCACGCACTTTTTCTTTTCCCGCTTGCAATTGAAAAATTTCACCTGAGGCTTTGAAGTTTTCATTTTTATAAATGTCGATTTTCGCTTTTTCCATCGCCTTGCCTTCAAGGATTTTTCCTCCGAAGATTTGCATGTCTTTTTCGGTGCGAAAAATCGACAATATTTTCATTTTTCCCACAATGGTGCGAATGACTTGCGGAGAAAGTTTTTTTTGCATTTCCTTTTTCACTTCATCGATAAGATGGTAGATGATTTTATGAAAACGAACGGGAATATTTTTTTCCTTCGCCAATTTCTCCGCACCCTGAGCCGTTTTGACGTTGAATGCGAGTAAAAGAGCATCGGCGGTTTGAGCTTCGAGAACATTGTTTTCGGAGATGTTCCCCAATCCTTTGGAAATGATTTTTACGGATATGTCCGGATGATGAATTTTTTCCAAAGATTCCATGATGGCTTCCAACGATCCCAAAACATCGGTTTTTAAAACGATATTGATCGTTTCTTTTTTGGTTTCGCCCTCTTCCTTTTTGATTACCACCACAGCCTGCTTTTCAAAACGTTTGGTTTGTTTTTTGAGCCCTTTGGTGTCTTCGGTCGCTTCGAGGATATCGCCGACTTTCGGGGCGATTTTAAAACCGATGATCCTAATCGGCATGGATGGGGCGGCTTCATCGACGGATTTTCCGTTCCAATCTTCCATGGCTCGCACTTTGCCTGCCAAAGCGTTTTGCACCACGAGTGAGTCGCCGATATGGAGGGTGCCAGCCTGTATCACGGCCGTTGCGACGGCGCCGATATTTTTATTCACACGCGACTCGATGATGGTTCCAAGGGCGTTTCTTTTTGGATTGGCGCGTATATCGTTTTTGTGCAAATCCGCCACAAGCAAAATCATGTCGAGCAATTCCGGAATCCCGGTTCCTTTGAGAGCTGATACCAAGACGATGACGGTGTTGCCCCCCCAATCTTCGGGGATGAGGTTCATTTGCGCGAGATCCTGCTTCACCTTATCGATATTGGCGTCTGGTTTGTCGATTTTGTTGATGGCGACGATGAGAGGAAGCTTGGCCTGCTCGATGATTTTGATGGCTTCCACGGTTTGCGGTTTGATGGAGTCATCGGCTGCCACCACGAGAATCGCGATATCTGCGACTTTCGCTCCGCGCGAACGCATGGCGGTGAACGCTTCATGTCCGGGAGTGTCGATGAATGTGATCTTTTTGCGATTTTTTTCGGCTTGATAAGCGCCGATATGTTGCGTGATGCCGCCCGCTTCTCCGCTTGCGACATTGGTTTTTCGGATGGCATCCAGCAACGAAGTTTTGCCATGATCCACATGTCCCATGATGACCACCACCGGCGGGCGTTTTTTGAGAGCGGATTTTTTTTCACCTTCGAGAATGGATGCGAGTTTTTTTTCGTCATCGGATTCTTCGATACGGGTGGCGGTGTCTTCGAGCACTTTAAAATGGAAATCATCGGCGATGATGCTGGCGGTGTCAAAATCAATGCGCTCATTGAGGGAGACAAAAATGCCGTTTGCCATGAGTTTTTCCAGAACTTTGACGACCGGTGTATTCATCTTGGCCGCAAAGTCTTTGACGGTGATGATTTTCGGGATTTTTATTTCTTGGATTTCATGGGGTTCGGAAATTATTTTTTCTTCGAGTTTTTTGACTTGAGCGGGAAAAAATTTTTTCATGAGATGATCCCATTCACGCATGATTTTATAGGCCACATGGTCGGGAATTTTGACGGCTTTTCCTCCAAAATCAAAACCCATCTTCGGCAAAGTTTCTCGAAGTTCCTGCGGTGGGATTTTGAGCCTGCGTGCGAGTTCGGTGACGTTCATGGTGGGGATGGATATGAATTCAATGAAGAATTCGAAAAAAAATATTTATAAAATAAAAAAACTTTTGCGGCTTTCTGCAATTTTTCATGTGCCATTGAATGTAACATGAAAGACTCACAGAGTCAAAAAAAACGGCCATTCTTTGACAAAATAAGAAATACCTTTACAATATTCTTACGTCCTCGGAATGGCTAGGTTCGTGAGTGAATCTCATTTCATGCGGTAGTAGTTCAGTTGGTAGAACGTCTCCTTGCCAAGGAGAAGGTCGCCGGTTCGAATCCGGTCTGCCGCTCCGAAAATCCGTTCATTTACCTATTCGAAGGAGGGGGGTACTGACGAGTCCTGTCATCCTTCGACAGGCTCAGGATGACAGGGGGGCGTTAAACAGGAGGATGAATCGGGAGGGGGGGGGATACCCCTCCTTTTTCGTGTCATTTCATCGTCATTACGAATTCTTTCAAGTTGGTCTTACGCCAGTCCTGCAAATGACGCTTCTGCTGCCATTATCATTTTATTTAACAAAAACATGATTGACGATGCGGTGAATTCTTTACGATGTTCCCACATCGTTCAGAGGCAATAAAAATCGTTGTCTTATCATTCATCGAGGATATTTCCCAATTGAGCGGTTGAATTTGAGTATGGGAAGTCCTTTGTCATGAATGCGGACAATCCGTTATTTGCCATAGCAGCATATATGAATTACCATTCATATGATGAAGTGATTTGTTCACGAATCCCATGAAATATTTTTTTATCCTTGGCAATGATACGCGATGGAATATCCATATTCATGCGTTTTGCAAAAAGATAGAGGATAAAACTTTGTGAAAAGTTATGAATTCAAAAACCCTTAAAATCTGGCTGGTATCCGCCGCCTTCATCCTCTTTTCAATAATCATTATCGGGTTTTTTAGCTTGTGGACATCTCCGGAATTCATCCCCGGATACTCTTTGTCGTTCCTCGCGGGCCTTTCCATGATTTTTTTGCCGTGCACTTTCCCCTTGGTATTTGTCATCGTGCCGCTCGCGCTCTCAAAGAAAATCGGCAAGGGACTAATGATGGCGTTTCTTTTCGGCGCAGGGCTTACCGTAACTTTCGCTCTCTACGGGATGGCTCTTGGCTGGCTTGGAGGATTCGTGGAGCTCTATCGGGTTATCAGCTGGATGCTTATTCTTGGTGGTGTTGCGGCACTGACATTCGGTATTTCAGAGCTCAATCTGATCAAATTCAAATTGCCCTTCAAGCAGACTATTCTTCCGACTTTTCTGCAGGATAAAAACGATTATATACGCAGTTTTTTCTTGGGATTTTTTCTCGGCAATGCCGGCGTAGGCTGCCCCAACCCCGCTTTCTATATTCTCTTTGGATATGTAGCGACTCTCGGCATCCCGACTGTCGGCGCGTCGCTTGGCGCGCTTCATGGTCTCGGACGAATCGTTCCTCTTTTTTTTCTTGTTGTTCTTGCTCTATTAGGCGTGAACGCGATGAATAAGCTCTCCGCATATCAAGACAAAGTGAAAGGCCTGGTTGCTTGGGCTTTAGTCGGGCTTGGTGCTTTTATCTTCAATTATGGATTTTTCGGAATGGCGTGGTTTGAAGATTCAATTGTTCATCAGGGCTGGAACAGATTTTTGGAAATAACATTTCCCAAAATTGCCGAGTCCGCGGTCATTGAATCATCGCTCAATCTCCCGCAGGGAACCGGCGGAATCGTCCCGTGGCTTGTCTTCGCCGGAATTATTGGTGCCATTATCCTCTGGGATGCTTTTCGCAAACAAAAAGCAGAAACGACAAATCTATGAAAATACTTCTTACCGCTCTTGCACTCTTGCTTTCCTCGGCGCCGCAGGTGTTTGCCCACGAAGAGGAAACGGAGGTATCCAATCTTGCCGAAGCTGATTGGATTGGCCCCTTCGTAGCCATTATCGTCATTGTCGGCGCAGGTATCATTGCACGAGCGATTCGCGCGAGGTCGAATGCGAATAAGCAAAGTATAAGAAGCAATCAATAACCAAATTTATGA
Source organism: uncultured Gammaproteobacteria bacterium (assembly GCA_964485795.1). Lineage (GTDB taxonomy): Bacteria > Patescibacteriota > Patescibacteriia > VMEV01 > CAZAJQ01 > CAZAJQ01. Next base: position 15,925 of record CAZAJQ010000005.1, on the reverse strand, counting down.
TTAAAGTAACCCTTATCCATCCCCCCGGTTGTCAGCATTGCATAGCGGTGAAAGCCACTCTTGAGAAAATGAAAAAAGATTATCCGGAGCTTGCGATTGAAGAAATTGACATGATTACCCCTGAAGGCCAAGCATTGGTGCAAAAATACGATATCCTCTCAAGTCCCGGAATTCTTGTGAATGATGAGTTTTTTGCGTTCGGCGGAGCAACCGAAGATCAATTCAAAAAGAAATTTGACGAATTAAAAAAATAGAACATGAATCTGTTCACGATAGGTTTTCTATTGAATACCATGGGAGAGATAGCGATCGGTTTTGCTGTGTTTATGGTGCACATGCATGTTTTTAAAGAACGTAAAATAGATGCGGACGTGCTTCGGACAATGAAGAAAGAGCGGACGCTAACGATAGCAGGCATTTTTATGATTGTCGCTGGGACCATATTGCAGTTGATGTTCCGTCTGAAGTAACGGTTGAAAACAGAATAACCAACAAAACAATAAATCTATGAACAACGAAAAGCACTATTGTCAGATCAATAAAAATGGATTTGCTTTGGCGGCAGGCGGCGTAATGGGCGGACTGTATGTGCTCTGCGCAGTCATCGTCACACTGTGGCCGGATTTTTCGCTTCAACTGCTCGGCTGGCTCATTCATTTGGTCAATGTGGAGAAATTTGCCGGCGATGTCGCGATAACTTTCGGCGGTTTTATCGCCGGCCTATTGCAAGCGGTCATTTATACCTATATCGGCACCTGGTTGGTTGCCTGGCTTCACAATACATTTTGCGGATCAAGCAAATAAGAACGGAATGATCATGTTTAACAGGGGTGTATGAACGGGAGGGATGAACCTGGGTGTTCATTCCGTTGACGAGGGTGCCGTCAACGTCGTGTCATTTCATGGTCATTACGAATTCTTTCAGAATTTTACAATACGTTTCCAGGCTGGGTATGTCCACCCATTCCTCATCGCTGCCTATACCTCCTCCGATGGGGCCGAATTCGATGCCGCGGCAGCCCACCTTCGAATAGTGGCGCGCGTCCGAAGAGCCGTTCGCACCGCGGAGTTTGATGGCGTCGCCGAATATTCGCTCGGTGATTTTTTTGAGAGTCTGGATATCAGGGGTGTCTTTTGGGGTCATGAGCGCCGCTTCATCGGTGTTCACGAAAACGCTGAATCCCTCTGGAAGCAACGATTTGATATCTTTGAGAATATGTTTTGCGTCTTCGGGTACAAATCGTACGTCAAGCCAAACCGTGCAGTCGTCCGGGATTTTATTGAACGTTCTGTTTGACGACTCGATGCTGCTCAAGTTTAAAGTCGTTTCCCAGACTTCTTTTTTTGGAATGGGAAATTTTTTTTGCAATATGTCCAAAACTTTTTTCATTTTCCAAACCGCATTTTCTCCTCTCCACGGGTAAGCTCCATGAGCCGTTTTTCCGGCTGCGGAAATTTTGAGCTGTAAAATACCCTTGGCCATGTGCACGATGTCAAAATTCGTCGGTTCTCCGGCGATCACAAAGTCCGCGGAAACGCCTTGCTCCACCTGATATTTGGTTCCGTCAAACCCGCCAATTTCTTCATCGGTGACGAGCTGAAGCGCAAGTGGGTAAGAAACTTGATGCGCAGTCATGGCAAAAGCTTCGATCAAGCATGCGGCATTGGCCTTCATGTCCATGGAGCCGGCTCCATAAAGCCTGTCGTTTTCGATTTTTGGAGTAAATTGATGTTCTTTCGCCGGGATCACGTCCAGATGACCGTTGAGAAGCAATCTGAATTTTTTCGGCCTTTTGGTAAAATTATAAATCAAAGCGCTTTTGACGCCGTTGCGTTCAAACGTTTCAGCGGTATATCCGGTAAGATGCGATAAAGCCAGTGTCAATATTTGTTCGCGTTCTTTGGGATTTGCGGCCGTGGATCGGATGGATATGAATTGTTTCGAAAGCGAAAGTATGTCGGTATTCATAAAAAAAGAGGCCATGCGTTTATACTAGCATATAGAGTATAAACGCTGGCCCGATAGAAAGAAAGAACTCATGATAAAACGATTCAGCACACGATTTCGGCATACACGGCTTTTGAGTTGCCGTGTATCCTTCCTTTTTTATTTTCAATGCTCTCTTGCGGCATGAGATTTCTCATACCGCCGAGGAAGAGAGGATTCCCTTCGATGATACCGAAGAAAATTCGATCAATGAAGGTGTATGTTTCTCCGGTCGTTTCATTGGAAATGACGGATGCGGGAATTTCGGGCTGGACGACATAGTGTCCGCGTCGATGGATTTCTTTTTTTAGATCGCTACGAAAATTTTTATCCGCAATCGTTCCGGAAACATGTCCATAGCATCCGTAGGTCCCTTTGGCGGGTTTGCATCAGAGAGTGACTTTGCCCGCATCGATGGCATTTTGGTTGATTCCCCGCGCCAGCAGAAACTTTTTCAAGTCTTCCGGATAGAAATTTCCGAAAAGATTTTCATCGGGATCGATTCTCCCTCGGTTGTTTCTGCGTTTTTCGAGAACATTGAGAAAATGTTCGGACATGATATCTTTCATGCCTTTGATTTCATAAGCCATATTCATGGGATGAAGATATTCTTTGGTATCATTGATTTTTTTCCGGTAATCCATGTCCGGTGCATCAATGTTGCAGGTGATCGCATGCCGTTTTATGATTTCGCGGAGCGTTGCGTCTTCGAGCAACGAGTACTCGTTTTTTCGGGTGGAATCTTTGAGCTTGTTTATGGGATCCGACGTTCTCGCATAGAGCAAGTATTCGCATCGATTTCCGTTTTCACGGATGTATCGAGCGAATCGTTCCGGAGAGAAAAAGGCGTCAAACCCGGAAAGTTCAAAGACTTCGGCATCGGTGATCTCCTCATCGGGCTTTTTGCCAAACTCCGAAGTCAACATTCCTTCGTATTTTGATCGTGTGACGGCCAGCAATGCGATGGGCATCCGATGTGTTTGTCTCAGGTGATTGAGAACTGTGCGAAATCGAAGGCTGAAAAAAGACTTTTCTACATCTCTTCGAAATTGCTTTTCGAGAAGCTGGTACATTGCCAGAGAGTTTTCGATTTCAAAGATCGAATTTTTGAGCAGTGAAATAACTTCTTCCATGGATAAGCGGGAGAGCGTTTCGAGCATGGCGTCGGTCAGACCGACCATATCGATCTGAACCGCGACATTTTCGAATTTTCCGCCGTATATGCAGTATCGGTAATCGTTTTCCCATTCGCGATTCCTTTCCACAAGCGGGGAAAAAGCGCCGTTGTATTCCAGGTAAATTTTTTCGAGCGCCTTGATGACCACTTCGGGATACCGGGTCACGAAATTTGGCAACGTACAAAAATGACCGAGTGACGATTTGATATCGTGTACTACGATATCACCGAGGGGAGCAGTGACGACGGCTGTCCCATTCATGTGAAGCGATAGATTCATGTGATAAACCTCCTGTGATTGAATGATGAAAAGAACGGCTTTCTGACTCTTGAAAGCTCATGTCCGGCTCCCATGGATCAATCTTTTTTGAAACGTTTGAGTGCGAGGCATCGGCTTTCTTTCACGTTGCGTGTATACCCCCCATGACACAAAAAACCGCCCTTTGCTGGAAGGACGGTTTTTGATACTTTGATGCTATGATTTAGCGCAAACCGATTCCAGCTTGAGGCAGGTGCATAAGAATAAACCAAAATGACTGCTGGAAATTTTTTAACATAAATGTTCATTCACTATAAACACGACAGATGATCGCGTCAAGAGAATGATGTTGAAAACTCCATGAGTTTTTCAAAAGCCATCTTCCTTTGAAGCGTGGGGGTAGATACGTTCACCGGAAAGAGATAGAATAAAATAAGGAATGGCGGGAGAATATCTCTTTTCAGAGTATGCGCGTAACATGAAAAATTTTGAACTTGCAAAGATTTTTTCAGGGATCGCCGATTATCTCGAATTCGACGACATCGCTTTCAAACCTCGTGCGTATCGTCGGGTGGCGCAATATCTTGAAAATACGGCGGAAGACATGGCCAAGCTTTACCATGAAGGCGGAAAAAAGGCTCTCGCGGATTTGCCGACCATCGGGAGCGGCATTGCGGACAAGATTGCCGAGTATATCGAAACCGGAAAGATTTCCCTCGATGAAGCGTTGAAAAAAAAGTGTCCGGTAAAGCTCGAAGAACTTCTCGCCATCGAAGGCATCGGTCCAAAAACCGTTCGAAAGCTCTATGATGAGCTTCATGTCAGAAATCTTTCCGACCTTCAAAAGGTCGTGCAACGACACAAAATCGCGACCTTGAGACACTTCGGAAACAGGTCGGAAGCCAAGATTCGTCATGCGATAGAGCTTTACTTGGCTTCGAAGGGACGTATGCTTCTGGGAGAGGTCATGCCATTGGCGCGAAGAATTATCGCAAGGTTACGTGCGATTGCAGGGGTCAAAAGGATCGATATGGCCGGGTCGCTCCGGAGATTTCAGGAAACGGTCGGCGATATGGATTTGATCGCTTCGTCAAAAGATCAGGAATCTTTTTTGAACGTTTTTACCCATTTGCCGGAAGTGAAAGAAGTGATGTCTTTTGGTCCCACCCGCGCTTCGGTGCGTTTGAAAATCGGCATTGATGCCGACATGCTCGTGATTCCGGACGAGCAGTACGGTTCGGCGTTGTTGTATTTCACGGGAGATAAGCGACACAATGTCCATCTCCGTACTATCGCACATAAAAAAGGCATGAAGCTCAATGAATACGGCCTTTGGAAAGGGAAAAAACGCATCGCGGGGAGTGATGAAAAATCCGTTTACGAGGCTTTGGGCATGCGATGGATGGACCCCGAGCTGCGTACGGATACCGGTGAGATCGAAGCGAGTTTGCAAGGAGTGCTTCCAGCGCTTTTGACATTGAAAGACGTGAAAGGAGATTGTCAGCTTCATACCACTTTTTCGGACGGCATGAATACTCCGGAAGAAATGACCAGAAAAGCGATTTTGCTCGGGTATGAATATATCATGATCACCGATCATATCCTCGGTCCGGCGATTGCCGATGCGGTGAAAGAAAGTCGAATCACCTCGTATCTTCATGCGGTGAAATCATGCTCCAATGAAAAGATACAAGTTTTTGCCGGTGGCGAAGTGGATATCGAAAAAGATGGGAAATTGAAAGTGTCGGATGAAAAAATGGCTCGATTTGACGGTATCGTCGCCGCGGTGCATTCGAGTTTTCGCATGACCGGTAGAGCAAATACGAAGCGACTGATCGTGGCATTGAGAAATCCTCATGTCCGTATACTTGGACATCCGACGGCGCGAAAAATTTTTTCGCGCGAACCCATCGAGTGCGATTGGAAACAAGTCTTCACTTTTGCGAAAATGAAAAACAAGGCGATCGAGATCAACGCATCACCAGAACGACTTGATCTCCATGACACGCTGATACGAATGGCAAAGGAAATCGGCGTCTCAATGATTCTTTGTTCCGACAGTCATGCCGTAGCGCAGATGGATCAGCTGGAGATGGGAGTGGGGCAGGCTCGACGCGGTTGGGCGGAGAAAAAAGATATTATCAATACCCAAAACGCGAAAGATTTTGAGAAATGGTTGCATGGCAGGTGATGTCAGGAATTTTTCAATGTTTTCACCGAAAATGAGTGAGAGTGGTGAAAAATCAATCCGCTCGGTGAGTCATTTTTTTTTAAAAAAATTATCCTTTTATTTCTTGATGCCTTATGAATAATTGACTTAACAGTGCAGCTTCATTTTTTTCCATGTTTAAAGCAACGAAATACGAAGAGAAAAAGTGAGGTTGAATATTAGGTTTGAGTACCATACTATGGAAAAATTCGATATGAAAAAATTCATCTATTTAGGAATTTCCATCGCTATTCTTGCGACCGGAATTTTTTTTCTCTATAAAAAAACTCCCGATAATGCCGGTGTCGCGGATTTGGAGATCAAAAAGACGGCCGATAAAGACCGTGTGAAAGCCGGGGATACCCTGACATATACGATGACGGTTACGAATAGAGGTCCCGAAACCGCAAAGAATGTAACGGTGACGGATAATCTCCCGTTTGGCGTGACCGTAAAGTCCCTTTCCGCCGCCGGGGGAGAATGCATCACCATCGTGGGGGTTCCGATATGCGATTTTGAGAGCTTATCACCCGATCAAAGCGTTTCCGTCCTGCTGACGGTTACGGTGGAAGAAGCTGCGACAACCCTGGTGAATACCGCGCGTGTCGCCTCAAGCGGCAATGACAAGGATCCCAAAGAGAACAATCGAGCCGACCTCATCACGGGTTTGCAAAAAGACGACACTAAACAAGCGAATGTGCCGGTGCAGAAAAAGCAACCCTTGCCAATTCCTCCTCCTTCGAAAATCGCCGATCTCTCGCTGGAGATGACGGCCGACAAAGATACGGTACAGCTCGGAGATACGCTCATGTATACCATAAAAGTGACCAATCTCGGACTCGGAGTGGCAAGCGACGTGATCATCACGGATTATCTCCCGTTGGGAGCCGGGGTGAAATCCGTCTCTACGACATTGGGTTATTGTTCGACGGTTTTTTTTGGCCTTCCGATTTGCGGTGTCGATATTTTGAATCCTCAGGAAAGCTTTGAAATAAAGCTTATGATTGAGATCGATGCGGCCGTATCGCAAAAAAATTCGGATGCCCTGTTTCATGAAGCTTTTGTCGAGTCCGCCGACAATGATGATGAACCGGAAGACAACAATGAAGACGATGTGGTAACCGGTCTGAAAAAGGACACCAAGCCGGTTAATGCTCCCGCCGTCGAGCCGAGAAAGGTTGAATCAAAAAAAATTTCGTACGGTGGGTTTTCTTGCGGTTTTGAGGAGGCTATTTTGGAAAGCGCCATCGATACCGAAGAAGTGCGGCTGACTTTGCTTCCCGAAACCAATCCTGAAAATGGCATTGTCGTTTTCAGGGGCGGATTTCCAAGTTACCAAGCCACACATGTGGCCTTATTTCCCGGGGATATCGAGTCGCCCACGAATAATCTCGCAAAGATCAAGTTTAGCGCGGATAAAAACAAGATTACTTTGTTAGGCATCGACCGCGCAAGCGGCTTTCAGCTTTGCACCGGCTTTTTTGAAAAAGGTGTGGCGCCCGAGCGCGGGGGATTGATTCCCGCACCGGCAAACTAGTTTGAAGACTGTGTTGATGGAAACCCATACCATTTGAGTTCTCCCCTTGGACAAGGGGAGATGCCCGAAGGGCAGAGGCCTGCCTGTCTTTGGCAGGAGTAGTAGAATCATAATGAAATAAAAAAAGCCCTTGTAGCCGCCAAAGCAAGGGCTTTTATGATCAAGGAGCTTTTGAAAGGGTGTCCTAGTCGTAAAATTGGTCTGAAAATTTTGATAACCAGCAGATTTTGCCGCTGTCGCTTGATGCAAATTTCTGCCTTGGTGTGTAGTCATCATCACTTTCAAACGATTCATCAGCGTGAGAGGGGCATTTGAGGGGAGCCTTTGACGACTGATTGGACTTTGTTCGTGTCCATTTTTTTCTTCCCTCGCCGGACTTCACGACCCTTTTTTTCTTTCCATCGTTTCCCATAAAGAACTCCTTTGTATAAAGGTTTTTTTAAAAAAAATAGAACGACAATCCAAATCGGCATTCAAGCAAGATAGCAGATTGTGGATTTTGGTCAATTTTTCAAATCGAATTGTCAGTCCGAAATTACAATCTCACATTTTTGACGGGGATTTTACCCGCGGCTCTTCTCGCAAAAGGACGCGAAAAAAAAAGCTAAGTTTATTGTAAATCGGCATAAAAAGTGATAGATTGAGTGTGAAAAATTGATTCACACTTATGATCATGTCGCGTCAATGGAAAATAGCGCTTTGGGTATCGGTATTTTTGGTTATCGGAGGGGGCGGTTTTTTGTTTGCAAAATTTGAAAAGGATTTATTTCAAAGTTCGGATATGAAGGTATTTCAGGAAACTGCGGATGTATCTGAAAATACGGTCGAAGGATTCAATGAGAAATGTAATCGCGACAAAGAATCGGTGGGTCTTTATTATTATGAAACGGAAAGCCTAAAACCTGTGATGCAATGTTCTTTTGGCTCCATAAGCCCCCAAAATTATGCTTCTACCGACAGGGATTATCGTGTGAATATTATTTTTTTTGATAAAAGGGAGGTTCCCTTGAGCATGATGAGAATACTCATGAACAGTAATACTGATTTTGATCTAGATCTGGAGTTTGAGCATGATTTGGCGCTTGCTGAAAATTTGTTTTTCGAAGACGATTTTGTAAAGATTGAAGATATTAATTTTGATGGATTTGGAGATATTCGATTGTTGTCTTGGGTAGGAAGCGGAAATCGGGGATATCAATATTGGATTTTCGATGAAAAGAAAAAGGACTTTGTATTGAATACCAAGCTCAATGGATTATCGTCTCCTTTTGCGGATGAAAAGAATAAAGTCGTTAAAACGCATCATAATCTTGGAATGGCAGGATCTATTTTCATCGACGAAGTGTACCATTGGATGGATGAAGGAGATTTTGAACGTATTTCGGAGATTGATCAAAATTGGGATATCGAAAAACAGCAATTCCGCGTCGTCCGAAAAGAGAAGGTGGACGGCGTGTTGAAAGTTATCAGCGATGAATGGGTGAATCCGTAAGATTTTTTTTCAACAAGGATTTCAGGTAAAGGGTGAAAAATTGTATTGCCGGGATGGTGAAACTGGTAGACACGAGAGACTTAAAATCTCTTGGAGGAAACTCCTTGCGGGTTCGAGTCCCGCTCCCGGCATGAATTCGAAAAACCTCAACATTGATACACAAAACCTATACATTTAACACACAAAACGAGGATTTTTGTCAAAACCTCAACATAGTGAGATAAAATCTTTCCATCTATCTATTGTATGTCTGCTTAAGTTCTACTACAAATATTCAGCCAAATTTTTGTAGTACTAATACAAATATTTTGACAAAAATTTGCAGTTCGTGTATCATGGGAATATATGATTCAGAGATTTTACAACAATTTGAATAGTTTTATGAAAGCCGGAAGGGTATTGGTTATTTATGGCCCTCGACGAATCGGGAAGACGACGCTTCTTGAGCAATATCTTTTAAAAGTCACAAAGAAATATCTCGTTGATTCGGGCGACAGTGTTGCTGCTCGCAAGGTTTTGAGCTCCCAAGATTTTCGACAGATTGCCGATTATGTTTCCGGATATGAGCTCATTGTGATTGATGAGGCTCAGCAAATACCTGATGTTGGAATGGGATTGAAAATCATCATTGATCAACATCCCGACATTCAAGTCATCGCGACTGGATCTTCTTCCTTTGACCTCGCCAATAAAATCGGCGAGCCCCTTACGGGACGTAAAACCACCCTTACGCTTTTTCCGATTGCTCAGATGGAGCTTTTGAATCAGCACAACGTTTTCGAGCTGAAGCAAAAAAAAGAAGATTTCCTTGTTTTTGGTTCATATCCCGAGGTGGTTGTTGCGAAGTCGAAAGAGGAGAAGATAAAGATTCTCAAAGAAATAGCGGAGTCTTATCTGTTTAAGGATATTTTATCGCTCGACAATGTGCGAAATCCAAATGCACTCATGAAGCTCGTCAAGCTTCTCGCGTTTCAAATCGGGAAGCCAGTTTCAATCAGCGAATTGGCCACGCAGGTGGGATTGAATTCTCGAACCGTGGAAAGATACCTTGATCTTCTCGAGAAAGCATTTGTCATAAAGTCACTTGGCAGTTTTGGTAGGAATCTGAGAAAAGAAATCGCCAAAAAACGTAAATATTATTTTTTTGACAATGGCATCCGCAATGCGGTTATAGGCCAATTCAACTCCTTTGAAGAGAGAAATGATCGTGGAGAGCTGTGGGAAAATTTTCTCATTATGGAGAGAATCAAGAGAAACAGCTATAAAGGAAGCTATTATAACTTTTATTTTTGGCGGAGCTATGATCAAAAAGAAATTGATTGGATCGAAGAAGGTGACGGGAAAATTTTCGCCTACGAGATCAAGTTGAACAAAGAAAAATTCCCTATTCCGGAACGATTTTTGGAGCTGTATCCCGAGTCGAGGGTAGAAATAATCCACCAAGATAATTATTTTGAATTTATCACTTGAAGGTGAAATGAGTTCAGAGTGCATATGAAAAAAGTATTTCTTATCCATGGATTTGAAGGCCGGCCAAACGGGGGATGGAGGCCGTGGCTTATGTCGGAACTCATGAAAAAAGACGTTTACGCCTGCGCCCTTCCCATGCCTTCGCCGGAAGCTCCGGTATGCAGCGAATGGGTGGCCGAGATCGCAAGGCAGCGAAGAGAGATTCACGCAGACGATGAAATATACCTTATCGGGCATTCTCTCGGAGTACCGGCGATTTTGAGATTCTTGGAAAATGATATTTCACCGATCAGTGGCGCGATACTCGTTTCCGGTCCTTGCGAGAAAACCGACAATGAAAAGCTTCATTCATTTTTTGAACATGATTTCGACTTTGAGACCATCCGAGCGAATTGTCAAAAATTCGGCGTTATCCATGGGGATAATGACACGGTGGTGCCTTTGAAGCATGCAAAGGTTTTATCCGAAAAATGCCGCTGCAAGCTTGTCGTCATTTCAGGCGGGGAGCATTTGAACGGCAGCGCCGGGTTTTTTACCTTGCCCGAGTGCCTCACAATGTTGATGGAGATGATGGAGGAGGGAACAAAGTAGGCGCGGCGAGGATTTTTTAAAAAAAATGATGGAAAAAAATTTCTGACGCATTTCATTGTTATCACTCTATGGCTCTCAAAGCTCAGACGTTTACGTCATCTTCCATGAAGGTCGTCGCAAAAGACGATGTCACGATGACATTGCGAAAAAACAATTACGGCGCTTATTTTCTCGGCGCCGTTTTTTTGTTTGCCGGTGTCTCCATAGTGAGGCAAGTATCGCAAAATATAGAATATTTCATGGCTTTTCTCATGCTCGGATTCGGAGTTTTGGTCATCGCGACAAACAAGCGTCATGATATCCGTCTCGACAAGCTCGGCAATATGGGAACGGTTCGGGTATCATCGCTTTTTGGAAATTCAATCACGGAATTTTTCATAAAAAATATCGAGTCGCTTTTTGTCGCTCATGCCAGCAGCTATAAAGGGAAGACGTATTATAATCTTGCGTTTCGCATGAAAGATGCGAGTGCGGTTTCACTCACTCCCGAAGAGAACACCATCATGGCGACGCATGTCCAAACCGCAAGGGATATCGCCGCGTTTTTGGGAGTTCCGTTTGAAGAGCCCTCATCATTGTCCGGATCTTTGAAAGACACTTTGAATTTGTCCATTTCCTTGAGACGCAAAGATAATGACGGGGACAAAAAAAACCACGTTTGATCGCTTCGAATAAGAGAAAAGTTTTGGTATGCAAAATTTGGAAAGAATCGTGGAATCTCTTGTTTCCCATCCATCCGGTACTTGCAAATCCGAAACTCATAAACTAGTAGCGATGATTTTCTTCGTTACAAAGCTTCGTGTTATGATTGAAGCATGGGAATAACTCAGTGAAGCTTAACAATGTACTGAGCACTGTGAACTGAGTACTGAGAACTTTTTTAATAAAAATCCCTATGTCCAAATTTTCTTTGTGGCAAATCGCGGTTGCCGCGGCCGGAGGGCTCGCGATCGTGACGATCGGCGCGTATATCGCCACACGACCCGGAAAACCGACGGTATCGCCTCCGTCGGACATGATTTCTCCGGATGCGTCAAAAGCCGTTCCCAGCGGTCCGGGAGTGAGCACGGGAAAGGATGTCCCTTTGCCGCCTCCCAATCCTTCGACCACGCTCAAGAACGTCTCATTGCCCGCGAAGCCGTCTCCGACTTCAAATACCAATCAAGGCATCGTCCCGAGTCCGACATCGGATACGGGGAAAACGGAAACCGAGAAAGCTCCGGATCAAGCGCCCTCCGCGGGCATCGCAGCAAACCAAATTTCGGGGAGATGGGCGGGAACCATGACACTTCCCGTGCTCGGGTACTGCTCCGGAGGGAGCACGTCGTGGACGTCCAGCTTTGAGAATCCCAGCGGAGAGAATGACACGGATTTGAAAGGCATGATCTATGACAGTGAAAACGCAGTGCTGTCTGATATCATCGCCATGAAAGACGCGGGCGGGACGTGGACCATAAAAGACGGAGACACCGTCGAGAATCTCGTCATTACCGGCACGATATCTCTGGGTAACTCGGGAAAGCCGTCGGTAAGCGGCAGCTACCAGCTTCCGTCGAAGTATTGTCCCGGTCAATCGGTGGTGAACCCGGGGAAGCCGGAGTCACCGGTCAGCGGAACGTTCACCGGATCAAAACAATGATGTGTATCTTGAAAAATATTACTTCGTTTTCGTCGCCAGTTTGTCTCAGCTTTTCACATATCGTCTGAATTTTTTCATGGAACGGCTGCGCAATGTGGTGGCTCTCGTGATTTTGTACTTTCTCTGGTCTGAAATCGGGAGAAAAACCGGACGTTTTGCGATGTTTACGCTCGATGAGCTCGTTACCTATATTGTCGTCGGGCATGCCGCAAAAGCGTTTGTCTTCGGGACTCAATCCCGAAAAATCGCGATGGACATCAATAGCGGGCTTTTTTCTTCATATGTGCTCAAACCCATGAACGTTTTGTCCTACTGCTATTTTCAGGAACTCGCGGTGCGGTTCGTCAATGTGATCAGCGCCATTGTCGAGATTGCGGTGTTTGTTGCCATTACTGGCGCGCATGTTCTTTTCCCCGATTCGGGGTTTCTGACGCTCGCATTTTTGGGGTCTTTGCTCCTTGCCCATTTTCTGTATTTCATCCTCTCTTTCGCCGTTAGCATGGTCGCGTTTTGGTCAAGGGAAGCCATGGGTCCTCGTTTTTTGTATGAATGGATTCTGGAATTTTCCTCGGGCGCGTATTTCCCGCTCAATATCCTCAGTCAAGGATTTTTCATCGCCGCCGCTTTCACGCCATTTTTTTATATGCTTTTCGTGCCGTTGATGACGTACCTCGGCAAATTGTCCCCCGAGGCGCTGGCAATTTCTTTTATGATTCAGTTCCTATGGTTGTTTTTTTCCGGCATCCTGACATGGCAGATCTACAGCCGAGGGTTGAAGCGCTATACGGGTGAGGGAATGTAGCGTAGCCGGAAAAAATGAGAATTCAAAGCGTATAAAAATCACGGGTATGAAATACTTTCGCATCTGGTACCGCCTCATGTCAAATTCTTTTTCCAGCATGCTTTCAAATCGCATCGACGGTATCACGTATTTGCTTGGAAAGGTATTGCGGTTCGGATTTTTTTTGCTGTTCATCGTCAGCATTTTTCGCCATACGGATTCATTGGCCGGATATTCTCGAGACGAGGTGCTGCTCTTTTTTTTGACGTTCAATTTCATTGACGTCATGACCCAGGTTTTTTTCCGCGGCGTCTATGTGTTCAAGCATGATATTCGTCTGGGATCGCTTGATTATACCTTGATCAAGCCGGTCAACGCCTTGTTTTATTCATTGTCGCGCATGATTGATTTCCTCGATACCTTGTTTATCATTCCCATCACCGTATTGCTGATCGTTTTGCTCGTAAAAATGGGGATTGTTTTTCATTTCGCCTCCCTTGCGGCTTTCGCGGGTTTTTTGACCATGAGCTTTTTGATCATCGCGGGATTTCATATCCTTTCTTTGGCCATGACGGTTTGGACATCTGAAAGCGAAAACGTCATATGGATGTACCGCGAGAGCATGACGCTGGGACGTTTTCCTCCGGAAATTCTGTCGGCCAAGATGATTTCGTTTTTCACGTATGTCATTCCCATCGTGGTGATCGTTTCTTTTCCCACGCGTGCGTTGCTGGGCGATATCGGCTTGCGAGAATTTTTCATCGCGGTTTCGGTGGCCGCGTATTTTTTCGCCTTCTCGCTTTTTGTCTGGCGTCAAAGCATGATGAAATACGCAAGCGCGTCGAGCTGAAGAAAAGTTCAAACGCGAATCGCGGGAAAATTGAGATTTGAATTTTTAATGATTCTTCCATGTCCATTATCTCCGTACAAAATCTTACCAAGCGCTACGAATTTCATACCAAACGGGAAGGTTTGAACGAGGCTTTTCGGCTATTCCTTTTCCCAAAAAAAAAGTTCGCCACGGCCGTGGATGATGTCAGCTTTACGATTTCGGAGGGAAGTATCGTGGGGCTTCTGGGGCCAAACGGCGCCGGGAAAACGAGTCTGATCAAGATGCTTTCGGGTATTTTGTATCCGAGCGGCGGGAAAGCTTCGGTGCTCGGATACACTCCGTGGGAAAGAAAAAACGCTTTCAAAAAAAACATTGCGGTGGTCATGGGCAATAAAAATCAGCTGTGGTGGGATTTGCCGGCCGTGGATACGCTTGCGCTCAATCGTGCGATTTATGAGATTCCGACACGGGACTATGAAAAGAAACTCGATGAATTGGCGTCTTTGCTCGACATGAATGATTTTTTGCAGGTGCCGGTGCGCAAGCTTTCACTGGGGCAGCGCATGAAAGCCGAGTTGATTGCGGCTCTGATACACGATCCCAAGGTGCTTTTTTTGGACGAACCCACTTTGGGTCTTGACGTGAACGCGCAAAGCGCCATTCGGGAATTTCTTTTGGATTACAATAAAAAATTTCGCATCACCATCCTGCTCACGTCTCATTATATGGAGGACGTTTCCGCGTTATGCGAAGACGTGATGGTCATGAATCGGGGGAAAATCATTTACAACGGAGATTTCAAAGAACTTCTCAAAAAATATTCGCGCCATAAGGTGCTTGAAATCACCTTCACGGAAAAAGTTTTGAAAAAAAATCTTTCTCGGTTCGGGGAAATCCATTTTTATTCCCCCAAGCATGCCGTACTGCATGTGACTTTGGATACGGTGAAACAAAAAGCGTCGGAGATCATGATGCGATTGCCGGTGGACGACATTTTGATCAATGACGAGCCCGTCGAGGAAATCGTCGGAAGGATATATCGAGACGGATCTGTCGCCGCTTGAAAAAATCATTTTACGGTTATCATGAGCCAACATTGCAAAAAATCGAGGAAGTTTGATACGATATGCGGAACGGTTCGGGTATCATCGCTTTTTGGAAATGCGATCACGGAATTTTTCATAAAAAATATCGAGTCGCTTTTTGTCGCTCATGCCAGCAGCTATAAAGGGAAGATGTATTATAATCTTGCGTTTCGCATGAAAGATGCGAGTGCGATTTCACTCATTCCGGAAGAGAACACCAACATGGCGACGCATATTCAGTCCGCAAGGGATATCGCGGCGTTTTTGGGAGTTCCCTTCGAAGAACCCTCATCGCTATCTGGATCTTTGGAAGATACTGTGAATTTCGCCATTTCCATGAAACGCAAGGATAATGATGAAGAGAAAAACAAGAAAACCTGATAAGATGTAATGAATTATGGAATTATTGCTTGATTTCGCAAAACTCGGCAAGGGCGATATTGTGTTGGCCGGGGGTAAAGGTGCATCTCTCGGAGAGATGACAAGGGCGGGAATACCAGTACCGCCCGGTTTTGTAATTCTATCAACCGCTTTTGAAGAATTTTTAAAAGAAACTGACCTGAATGTGGAAATTGAGGCAATTCTCGATTCTGTAAATCACAAAAAAATTCATACTGTAGAAGACGCTTCCGAAAAAATAAAGACGTTAGTTATTGGCGCAGAAACGCCGGAAGATATTGCAGAAGAAATCAAAAAATGTTTCAAGAAACTTGGTGCGAAATATGTAGCAGTCAGATCTTCAGCTACCGCCGAAGATTCCGAAAGCGCGTCGTGGGCAGGACAACTCGAAAGTTATCTCAATACCACGGAGGAAAATTTGCTTGAAAATGTAAAGAAATGCTGGGCTTCACTATTCACGCCGCGCG
>CAZAJQ010000004.1:38291-87091 GCA_964485795.1 uncultured Gammaproteobacteria bacterium | reverse complement strand
CCAGCGGGTGCAAACCATCCCACCCATCCATATGTAAAGATCGCGAAAGGATATCCGTCCCCGTGTAGCCCTCCGGATGCCCGACATGAAGACCTGCCGCCGATGGATACGGGAACATGTCGAGTATGTATTTTTTTTCTTTTCCCGACTTCTCGTCAAAATGAAAAATCTTCTCTTGTTCCCAAAAATCTTGCCATTTATTTTCAATGTTTTTCGGCGAGTAATATGAGTGATCCATAGGTAACCGATCAAGATGATAATGTATGTAAGGTCACGGTGGGGATCGAACCCACGAATAACGGTTTTGCAAACCGCTGCCTTACCGCTTGGCTACGTGACCGACTTAAAAAAAATAAATCGCAATTGCGCCATCTTTCCCAGAATAGCGTTTCCAAACCTTTCAGTAAACGATTGCGCGATTCATGTTCGAAAGTGTAATGAAATAAGCGAAAAAAATCAATTTCTGACATTTACGGATCATTGACTGCTCCTCGCGAAAACGTTACGGTTACTGGGGAAATGATCCCCTTTTTTAATTTTTGAGCAAATCCATATTTTTTTTGTAAAAAAATTCTCCATTCGATTTCTCGCCATACTCTTGCGTCTTTTTAAAAAAGCGCTGGATATTTTTGTATGGATATTTTCAAAAATCATCATCTCCCCTCTTCGACTTGTCTATCGTTTTTTTCTTCGAAAAATAATTTTCTATATTTATAAATTGTATCTCGCATTCCGCAAACCGATTTATAAAATTTTTGCGCCGGCAAAAAATAAAATCCTTATCCCATTTCATTCAAAATCACTCGTTCACATTACCATTGTGTTCCTAGCGATCATTATTATGGCCGACAGCATTCAAGCGAAAGGAAACAGCGAGATAGGAAAAAAAAGCATGATATTCATCTATCTCAATGAAAACGTCGAGATCGAGGAATTCGCTTCCAACCGTCTTCCGGAACAAACGCAGCAGCTGCTTTCACAAACGTCGGGAGTATCAACTTTGCCATCTTTGGAACCCGTACAATTTCAAACGCCAGAAGGAACACCAGCCATCACACAAGGAGGTGCCGTCGTAAAACCGGAAATTCTCGCCACCGATACCGCGCAAACGGAAAGAAAAAAAATCGAAATTTATACCGTTCAAACCGGAGACACGGTCAGCAGCATAGCCGCAACCTTTGGAGTCACGACCAATACGTTGCTGTGGGAAAATAATCTCTCCTACCAAAGCGTCATAAAACTGGGTCAAAAACTCCGTATTCTTCCGGTAACCGGTGTGTCGCATAAAGTGCAGAAGGGCGATACAATCAAAGGCATCTCTGAAAAATACGATGCACAGGAGGAGGATGTCCTGAGCTTCAATAACCTTTTTTCCAGCGATGACCTTATCGCCGGAGACACACTCATCATTCCACGGGGTCGCAAGCCGGCTCCATCGCTCACCGCGCCGGAAAGCAAGGTCGCGAAAATCAAAAAAGTTCTCGTGCCTCCCCGTTCCACGGAAAGAAGCGATTCCGTCCTTCTTTGGCCCACTCCCGGTCGTGTGATCACACAGTATTTCAACTGGCGTCATACCGGACTCGATATCGACGGCGACTTCACCTCTCCGATCTTCGCCGCGGAGGCCGGAAAAATAACGCGTTCCGGCTGGGGAACGGGCTATGGACTTCATATCGTCATTGATCACGGCAACGGTATGCAAACCAGATATGCTCATTGCAGTGAACTCTACGTCAATGTCGGTCAAGAAGTTTCCCGAGGAGAGACCATCTGCCGCATGGGATCCACGGGATGGTCCACCGGGTCGCATCTTCACTTCGAGGTTGTCATCAATGGAACCAGAAAAAACCCGCTTCTCTATACGAAGTGAGGAAGTCTCCACGAACCATCCGTTTTTTAAAAAAAATCGCTTCCCGCGATTTTTTTTCATAAAATAACCATCCCTCTGAATTATCCATCCACAAGACCTGTGGATAAATGAATTTTAAAACCGAAAATAAATATCCTTCAAAATCATGCCATTCCTTCTCCAAGCGACATCGTTTCACGCTTCGAAACAATGCTGGTGTACTCAAAAAAATTGCTTTCAATAAGCCAAAAAAACTATCTCCCTGAAAAGTGCAGAATATCATGATCGACGATGAAATGGATATTTGATGCATCATGATATGAAAGTGATAAATTTGACTAAAGTATAAAAAAACATTCTAGTGTGCTACTTTTCCACAGTATATCCACTTTAACGTCCTCTTAACTTTATGGAAGAAGGTAGGGATGAACACATAGGGAAGGAAGGATGGATGGATGGGTAGGAAGGAACTTGTATGTTCCTCCCTACCCATCCTTCTTGTTTATCCCTCCCTTACACGTCCCCGCCCCCCTGTCATCCTGAGCCTGTCGAAGGAAGACAGGACCCGTCACCTGCACGTCCCACATCAAAATGTTTCATGTGAAACATGACTCTTTGCTTTTTTTATAAAAAAACCTACAATTCCATGTGGGAACTATTCGCGTTATTTTCAGGAGGAAGTTTTATGAAACGTATTTTACTGATCGACGACTCACGGGACTCCTATGAGCTCCTGGTATATCAACTTGCGGGTACTGATTATGTGATTTCATGGGTGGAAAATATGGCGGAAGCGAATAAGCTCATTTTTGCGAAGCAAAGCGCCTTTGATCTGCTCCTGATCGATCTCAATATGCCGGGTATGAAGGGAAACGATATCGCAAGTATTTACTCCGATACTCTTAAGGGGAAAGGCATCCTCATCTGTCTTTATTCGGCCTCAAACGAGGATAGTTTACGCGCTCAAGCAAAGCAAATCGGTGCGAAATTTCTTCTCAAGGGGTTGGAAAGGCAGACCCTTCTCTACCGTCTGGGGAAAATGTTCTCCTGATGAAAATGAGAGAAGCGCACCTTCGTCATGAGAAGAAGTAACGTCAAAAACTTTTCATTCTGGTCCATGGGAGCATCCAATAGAGAAGCTCCCTTTTAATTTACGAAATGTTTCACGTGAAACATTTCTGGAAGTAGGGATGAACACATAGGGAAGGAAGGATGGATGGGTAGGGAGGAACTTGTGTGTTCCTCCTTACCCATCCATCTTGTTTATCCCTCCCTTACACGTCCCCGCCCCCCTGTCATCCTGAGCATGCCGAAGGATGAGCAGTACCCGTCAACAATACCCCGTCAAAATGTTTCACGTGAAACAAAAAAACCTGACTTCATCAGGTTTTTTATAAAAGGGCCTTGGCAAGGGTTTGAAAATCTTTTGCAGTGACTTCACATTCTCTCTCATCATCATAATAGATAAGATTCGCTATACCTGCATCATATCCGTCAATATTATATGCATACCATAATACCGTCGGAAGAATGATCTGAAAAAGCACATCTTTTACAATTGCATGATCATTGATAGTCTCATCATGGAAAACAATACAACTATGCTCATACATGAAATGCTCGGTGCATTGATTTAAAAAATGCGCCTGCAAAAATGCCTCCGCTGAAAGAGCCAATCCCACATGAAATTGAAATCTCCTCCTCATGATGTCAATATAGCCATCAAACCATCCATCTTCAACCCTTTTCACCGTGATTTTAATAGGAACATTCAGATATTCACTCATGACTTTGCCTCCCCTAAACAACAACTCTCTATGAATTCCTATTTCCAGTATACCAATCTAATCAAATGAATCAATCGTAAAAATGTTTCACGTGAAACATTCTTGGAGGAAGGGATGAACACAGAGGTTCATTCCTACCCATTTATCCCTTTCCCTTACACGTCCCCCCTGTCACCCTGAGCCTGCCGAAGGGTGAGCCTGTCGAAGGAAGACAGAACCCGTCAGCACCCCCCTCGTAAAATGTTTCACGTGAAACATTTCATGCCTACTCCACGGCTAACGGCGGGTTACAACCCGCCGTTAGCATCGCTATCAACATCATGTCTTGCACAAAAACATCATTAACTCCGAGCATGAGGGCTGACACCCTAGGAAGTGGAGGGAGGAACCTATGTGTTCCTCCCTCCACTTCCTCCCTGTTTATTTCTCCTCTTACACGCCCCTCCTGTCACCCTGAGCCTGCCGAAGGAAGACAGGACTCGTCAGCACCCCCCCCCGTCAAAATGTTTCACGTGAAACATTTCATGCAGTGAAATTTTTTATAAATTCTTGTTAATTTTATGGAATACGCAAGATATTAAATCACTATTCACGCGAAACATGCCATAGGAATTGTTTTATTTTGAATTTAATATTCTATAATTTTCTTAATAATCACATCAAAAAAATCCATCCCTCCTTACTTCTTCAAGTTCCTGACAAATAAGGCTATACTGACTCTATAAATATCTCTATGTACGACGTTATCATCATCGGCGCAGGAGCGGCGGGACTTACGGCAAGCATTTTTACCGGGCGACGCCACCTCTCCACCCTTATCATCACCAAGGACATCGGAGGGCAAACCTCCACCACGGATCGCATTGAAAATTATCCCGGGATTCCGATCATATCCGGCCCAAACCTCATAGAGAACATGCGAGATCAATCGATCAAGTATGGAGGGAAGATCGTATGCGCGGAAATCCTCTCCATTCTTGAAAAATCAAAGGGTGTCCATTCGGTGAATACGAGTATCGGCTTATTTGATGCAAAATCTATAATTTTTTCATTTGGCCTCACCCCCAAAAGCCTCGAGGTGCCCGGAGAAAAAAAGTTTTTCGGCATTTCCGTGTTTCATGACCCGCAACCCTTGGAACGCCGGATCAAGGGAACGGTGACTATCGTCGTAGGCGGCGGGAATTCGGCACTTGCAGCGGCTCTTTTTGTCTCCATGCACGCCAAGCAGGTTCATCTCATCCACAGGAAAACAAGTTTCTCTGCGGAAGCCGTTCTCATTGAAAAAGTGTGGAAGCAAAAAAATATTGAGATTCACTATGATACCACCGTTTTAGGCATGCGCGGGGAAAAAACCCTTGAGAAGCTCATTATCTCTTCAGACAATAAGGAAAAGGAGATTCTCTGCGATTATGTTTTTGAAAAAATAGGTTTTTCTACGGCTACAAAATTTTTATCAAATTTTGTACAGCTTACGGAAAAAGGGGAAATTCAGATTGACACCCGATGCCGCACGTCGCGTGAAGGTGTGTTCGCCTGCGGAGATGTCACGAATATCCCCTATAAGCAGGTGGTGATTTCCGCTGGAGAGGGGGCCAAAGCCGCGCTGGAAACGTATAAATATTTGCAAGAAAAATCCGGCAAGCCGGCAATCATGATTGATTGGAAGTGAAAGATTCATTACAATGACATCAAAGGGAACTCTCTTGTTTACGATTCTATCGAAAAAAATATGCATCTTTCCGGAGGGAATCAGCTTATCGGCGCCGAGAAAATCATGGATGAGCTTGATATCAAACAGGGTATGCTTGTCGCCGACCTCGGATGCGGCACGGCGGGACACTTTGTGTTTCCCGCGGCCAAGCGGGTGGGGGATAGCGGTAAAGTTTTTGCGGCCGATATCCTCAAAAGCGTCCTTGAAACCGTCGAAAACCGCGCTCGTGTCGACGGCTTCATCAACATCGAAACCGTATGGACCAATCTCGAGATTTACGGCGCCACGAAAATCGCAAATGATACCCTGGACATAGCGATGCTCATCAATGTGCTTTTTCAGACGAAACCGCTGGAAAATGTTATCCGAGAAGCCATCCGACTCATCAAACCCGGAGGAAAACTTTTGATCATCGACTGGAAAATTTCGGGAACGCCTTTTGGTCCGAAAGAAATAGATCGCATTGACTCGGAAAAAGTGAAAAGCTTCATCCTCGAGCTGAATCTGATATTGCACAAGGAATTTGACGCAGGACCATACCACTTTGGAATGATTTTCACGAAATAAGATAAAATGAATCCTTGAGCTCAAGGATTCTTTCATTTTACATAGATACAAGATAATCCGTATTCCTTATTTTATTATTTCTTAGCCAATTATGTTTTTTTGTAGACGCAATTTGCACAGATTCATGGAATGTGATTTAATCAGCCTATACTCATAAATTATGGATAAAGCACTGACCATCGGGCTTGCGGCAAAAATGCTTGGTGTCTCCGTCGACACTTTGCGTCGTTGGGATCGAACAAAAAAAATTCCGCCGCTTCCGCGCGCACACGGGACAATGAAGCATCGGATGTACAGCATATCAGATTTGGAAAGTTATTTACGATCGATCGATCTCTTTGCATATGCGATGCGATGGAGTTCATCTCAAAGTGCATTTGAACCATTGAATGATTATTTTTGTCCGGATGCTTCGATATTCAACGCGCGACTTTCAGCATTTGGCTCTCAACTGTCGAACGTTCCTGCATTGCAAGAAATGTCTCCACTGCTCATTGCTATCGCTGGAGAAATAGGAAATAATTCATTCGATCACAATATCGGAAACTGGCCGGATATTGCAGGCGTTTTTTTTGCTTATAAGATTGAACAAAGAAGCATTGTTCTGGCAGATCGCGGCCGTGGAATTTTACAAACGCTTCGACAGGTAAAGCCAGAACTTCAAAGCGACGCTGAAGCTCTGAAAACGGCATTTTCAGAAGTACTCTCCGGCAGGGCTCCCGAAAATCGCGGTAATGGTTTAAAGTATGTGAGAAGTGTTGTCGGGAGTAAAAATATGAGATTGCACTTTCAATCCGGAAACGCCGTCCTCAACTTGAATAGCAAGAAGAGTGATTCATTACAAATAAAAATAAGTGAAAAAAAAATTCCAGGGTGTATCGCCCTCATTAATTTTGACGGGAGAATATGATTATTGAATTAAAAAAATTTGGAAATATTTTGACATCCAGACAACTTGGAAGAGAATCATACCTTGCCATGCAGCCAAGTTTTGCGACGCTGGTGGAAAATGAACCCATTGAAATCGATTTCTTGAACGTGATGAGCTTCGCACCTTCATGGGGAGATGAATTTTTAACGCCTCTCATTCGTAAGTATGGAGATCGCGTTGTCCTTAAAAATACTGATAACTCATCAGTTCAAGCTACACTTGAATTTCTTCAGGATATTCATGGATTGAGATACAAGAAAGCATGATTATACTTTTTGATGAGCCGGTGGCTACAAACTGAGGTTCGTCACTCATCCTCCGTAAAAAGGGGATATTTTCTAAACATGGGAGTCATTTATATTACCTTTTGATAGTTCAATCGGGTCGCTTGACGGGATTTTTTCAAAAACCTAGAATAACTCCAATAGAGAGGATATATGGGAAGATTTACCACATTTTCGTATTGGACGGCGGAAAAAGCTCTTTCTGATCAAGGGGTGATGATAGGCTTCATCATTTTTGCGATGTTGAGTGTTTCGGGGCTTGTTCTCAAGCTGCTTTTGCAATACCGGGTCGTATCATGGTATCGACCTTTTTTCAGAAGAAAATCCCATTTTCTTCTGACGGTCGGCATCATGGGTCTTGTTCTCGTTTTTTTCGGATGGCAAAGGGTTCCGTTTTTTGGCATTCGACTCTGGTATTTGCTTCTTGGCTTGGGCATGATCGTCTGGGGGATATATTTGATTCGATATTTTTTCAAATATTTCCCAGCCGATCCGGTGCATATCACGGATATGGATACGTTTGAAAAGTATCTCCCAAAAACAAAGGGGAAGCGTTAACATCATCATTGTCCAATATTTTTCTCATATCAGTAGGCGAAAGCCTGCTTTTATGTTTGTCCACGAATTTGCCGATAACCATGAACAGGGGAGACATGGAGAAACCCTCGTTTGCGAGTATCTTCGCAAACGAGGGTTCATCATTGTAAAACGTAACTTTCGTTTTCAGAGGAAAGAAATCGATATCATCGCGTCGTTTGAACAATGTCTCTATTTCATCGAAGTCAAAACTCGTTCCGGACATGCCTACGGCAAACCCTATGAAGCAGTCACCAGCCGCAAAATAAAAAACATGATGCTTGTGGCATCATACTTTATGAGCGAATTTGAAACCGACTCTCTTGCCTGCATGTATGTCATCGCTTCCGTGCAAATCGTCACTCCGAGTTCTTACCGCCTCTCCTTCCATGAAATCATGAATTTCCCTGAATCCCTTTAAAACTCGTACTGAGAGCCTGCTATTCTCACCACGACACCCATGAAAAAGAATCTGGCTCTGAATGAAAAATAATGACTTTTCTTCAGCGTCGATCTCTTTACTTCGTCTGTTGATTGATGATTCTTTTCTGCACCTGATCGATCACAAACCTCGTCAACGCATAAGCGCTCGTAAGGATGATAAGCCCGATAAAAGCGTCACGGATGATATCCTTGGCCTTTTTTACCTGCTCCTCGTTTCCCTGCGCTCCAAACCATACGTATCCGCCGTAAATCATGAGTGCCGCGGCGCCGATGCCGAGAAATCCGAACAGCCCTCCGATAACTCGCCCCACGATATCGATGGCTCCACCCCTTGGCTCGCTATACGATTCGGCGGCCGCCTTTTTCAGCTCCGAAGAGATATCCACGGCGGCAAAGGCGGGGGTGGAGTGAAAAGAAACGAAAGTCGATAATACAACAAACATGCACAAAAATATTTTTTTCATAGTGAAGAGATTCATCGCGAGGACTCTCGGTGATGAGAATATCGGACGCGGTGTCTTATGCAAAGCCTTCAGAGCGCGCGAGGCGAAACCTATTTCACTCCCGTGGCAGTGGAAAGATTTGTGATGATGAAATTCGCGAGAGCGTAGGCACTCATGATGATGATGAGCCCGATGATGGCATTGCGTATGATGGTCTGACCTTTTTTCACTTCTTCTTCATTGCCTCGCGCCGTAAGCCAGATGAACCCGCCGTAAATGACCAGTGCCGTGGCGCCGATCCCGAGAAACGCCAGCAAAGTATTGATGACCGTAGAGACGATTTCAATGGGGTCGTTTTTTGTCGTTTCAAACGACGCATTTGCTGCTTTATTCAAATTTTCCAAAAGCTCAACGGCTCCGACCGGCGCTACTGATATTGAAAAACTCATAACCGCAATGCTTGATGCGATTAAAAAAGAAAAGATCTTTTTCATAGTGATGTATTATTGTGTGGCAGTTTGTATGCCGCTCAAGATGAAATTTGATAAAGCGTATGCCGAGAGGATGATGACCATACCCACCGTCGCATTCCAGATGATTTTTTTCCCTCGCTTCACCTCCTCTTCATTGCCTCGCGCCATGAGCCATATATATCCTCCGTAGATCATGTAACCGGCCGCCGCTATGCCGAGAAAACCCAGCAAGGTGACGATGACCATACCCACGATGGCAAGGGGATCCGCCGCACCTGCACTCGTATCATAGGCGACCGCGGCGTTATTGAGAAGCTGTCCCAGATCGGCGGCCGCCATTGAGTGGGAGCGGGTGAAAAGAAATGAGCTCAAAATGATGAAGAAAAACAATATGCCGGATGAAATTCGTTTCATACTATTGATTATATCACAGCCGATGAGGGCAACTATCCCCAGAAGCATCTCGCTACGTTTCTGAATTGAAAAAATACTCTATCGGGATATCTCTTTCCATGCAGGGGGCGCGATACAGTCCGAGCGTCAGAAAATTCGCGAGGCTGTCTTGCGCCACCTGACCGGGGGAGCATTGATCGCCCGAGCCGAAACGTATGGAGTTGATGGTGAATTGTGCGATTCCATAGGACATCATGACGACAAGGATTCCCAATATCCCGTTTTTGATGATTTGCTTGGATTGGTTGATTTTTTCATCTTCACCTTGAGAAGTCATGTAGACGAATCCGCCGTAGAGGATGACAATGATCGCGATCATGCCGACGAAATTCAGCAACATGGCTATGATTTCCGCGATGCGAACCTGCAATGGCACCCGTACCGTGCGTTCCAGCCCCGCTTTTTTCCCGAACGCATCAAACACGGCGCCGCCTTGGGCATGCGCTTGTAATGTCCCAATATACCCAATACCAAATAAAAATATTATCGTAAAAGAGATTGCCCGTAAATATTTCATAGACCCCTTTATCCTTAATGCAAAGGTTACATCTTTATAATTTCTTATGGTAATTTTCCGTATAAAACGACTGCTCTTTCCATTAAAGCCTCCTTCTTTTGCTGTAATTGATTGATTTCATTTTGCCAACGTTCTGCAAACAAAGGGGTTACTGCAGTATCTCTGAGTCGTTCATAATCAACAATGCTTTCATCGATTTGCTGAATCTCTTTCATTATCTGCGCGATTTCCGCTTTCGCTTTTTCAACATCTGAAGGCTCGGCTGACACTGGAAAATCTTTTTCCAGATTTTTCTGCAGCTCTTCTTCCTCTCTCTGCCTCGCCGCCTCCTCCGACCCCGGCCCTTTTCCAAAGACGTTCAGAACCACCGTAATTATCGCATACGACAGCATGATCACGAGCAAACCCATCACGGCTCGGTACAATGTTTTCTTGGCCGCATCCACCTGCTCCTCATTGCCGGCCGCGGAAAACCAGAGATATCCGGCATAGAGGATATAGCCCAAGGCCACGGTGCCGAGCAGGCTGAAAAAAACGGTAACGATATTTCCGAGCGTCCCTCCCAATGCCGTCGCCGGATTCGTGCCTCCGGAAGGCAATCCCGTCACTTGACTCAGCTCCTGCTGGATGCGATTCGTATTGGCCGACTTCAGCTGAGCGAAAGCAACGACGGGGGATAAGGCAAATATCATTGCGAGGAAAATTGCCAAGAAAATATTCTTCATACGGTGGAAAAAAAATTAACGGGAATTTTTCCTTTCGCTTGGAAAATATACCTGCGACTACCTTCCCGCATTCAGCACAACATTAATGATCAGGGCCGCCAAAAAAATAATCGCAAGCCCGATAACCGCTTGCGTCATGACACTTTTCGCTTTCGAAACCTGTTCGTCATTGCCGGCGGCGGAAAACCACAGATATCCGCCGTAGATGGTGATGACAAGCATCACCACGCCCAAAAGCCCGAGCGCAAAATTGATGATCTGCGAAATCGTCCTCCCCAGCATCACTTCATTGCCGGTAGCAAGACCGATCTCGCCCGTCACCGCTTCAAACGCTTCCTTGGTCTGCTGCTCTTCTCCTTTTTTGAGCAGCTGCGCCGAAGCGAATAGGGGAGTGAAAACAAGGAATGCGGTAAAAAAAATGGCAATTATTTTTTTCATATAAAGTGCATGCTCTTGATTTTTTTTCCAATAATCGCTACCTGACACTCTTCAAAACTAGCCTGCAGCTAGTAACCCAAGAACGTATCGCTCAAAAAGTGTATTTGCTTGTATGCCAAATTTCACTTACCTTCTCACAGCTGCAACACGATATTCACGATATACCCCGTCAAAAACACCAAAGTCATCCCTCCTACGGATTCTATCAAAATTCTCCTCGCTTTGGTAACCTGCTCTTCATTTCCTGCGGCCGTAGCCCAGAGATAGCCGGAGTAGAGGATAAGGACAAAGGCTACTAGGCCAAGCATGCCGACAAGAAAATTCAGAACACTTCCGACTCGAGCACCTGCATAAATAATATCTCCGGTTTGTAAGTCAGTCTCAATCTTGACAATATCCAATCCCGTGACTGCCAATTCTTGCTTAATCTTTGAAGTGTTCAGTGCTATAGAAACAATAATTCCCGTAACGAAAATAAAGAATGTCGCCAAAATCGTTTCCGCAAAAATCTTTTTCGCCTGCCCCACCTTTTCTTCATTGCCCCCCGCCGAAGCCCAAAGATACCCGGCATAGATATAGAGAACGAGGATAATCACCCCGATAAGCCCGAGGATGAAATTGAGCACTCGTCCAAACTGGACAAAAGCGCTTTCGATGGTGCCGACATCGAGCCCCACTTCTTTGGCGACAATAGCCAGGCCGGCAACTTTTTCTTGGATCGGTCCCATTTGCAGGACGATATTGATCAAGGTCGCGGATACGAAAACCACGAGAAAGCCGGTGATGGTCTGCGATAAGAGGCTTTTTGCCGTCGAAACCTTTTCTTCATTGCCTCCGGCCGAGAGCCAAAGATAGCCGGCATAGATGAAAAGACAAAGGGCGATCACTCCGAGTAAGCCGAGAACGAAATTGATAATTCGAGCGGCCGTTGTCTGGAGATACACGAAATCCTCAAACTTCAAGCCAGAAATTCTACTCACTTGCGATTCTAGCTCCAGCTGATCAAGAAACACTTTGTTGCTGAGTGTTTCCGTGCCTAAAAAGCTTGTGGTAGCCGTGGCCAGTCCACCAGCAATGAAAACCAAAAACAACCCTATTACCGCTTCTTTGATGATATTCTTCGCTTGCGTTACCTCCTCTTCATTGCCCCGCGCATTGGTCCAGAGATACCCCGCGTATATCAGCAGTCCGAGCAAAACAACGCCGAAAATGCCGATGGCGAGATTGATGACATTGCCGATACGCTTTGCAAACTCAATATTCGACCCGGTGGCAAGCTCCGCTTTTTCCAATCCCTTGTTCAAAAGCCTCTCCGCCGCTCTTCCCGTATCTTTATTGATGATCTGCGCCGACGCGAAAAAAGGCATCACGAGGGTGATTCCGATAAGCGTACAGGGAATGATTTTTTTTGGAGACATAACGTTTAACGTAATCCGCAGAAATAAACCTCTGTAGGGATAAACCTATGTGTTTATCGCTACATAGGTCTATCCTGTGTGACATACTCGTAACGCCTTGCTCGCTACCTCGTGAATATTCTCAAAACCAAGGATGCCAAAAAGCCTGAAACCAGTATCAATACGAGTCCGATCACCGCGTCTGCAAAGATATCCTTGGCCTTGACCACCTGTTCATCATTGCCTTTGGCGGTGAACCAGAGGTAGCCGGCATAGAGTATGAAAAGAAAAGTGACCGCACCCAAAATTCCGACGGCAATATTGATGATCGTCCCCATGATGCTCGCCAACTCTTCTCCACGATTCGCCGTTGTTTCCGCCAATGTGCTCTTGCCCGGTATCTCGGCCTTTTCCAGCGCCTCATTCAACCCTTTTCTGACCTGATTCACACCCTTTGGAGCCTCCCCTTGCGCAAACAAAAGCAAGGGAGTCACCAGCACTCCCAATACGACGGCTGAAATAATAAATCGAACCGGTTTCATGAAAAAAAATTACACCTTTATCAAATTTGACCCTCTACCTGTAACACCCCTAGTACCGCGTCCTTCCCTTGTCACCCTGAGCTTGTCGAAGGGAGACAAGGGAAGGAAACAATGACAAGGAGGGTTGAACAAGGTACGCGCGGGGAGCCCCATGTCCTGCGACGCCCCCTGTCACCCTGAGCGTGCCGAAGGGGGTCACACCACAAAATTTGTAACCAGAACGATGATCACACCCCCATGTCCCGCGTCGACCCCTGTGTCATGCTGAGCCTGCCGAAGCATGAGCCTATCGAAGGGGGTCACGCCACAAGATTCGTCACAAGAGCGATGATCACACCCGCCATGGACGCAACGATGACGCCAAAGACCGCGCCTTTGAGAATTTCCTTGGCTTGCTGCACCTGCTCCTCATTGCCCTTTGCCATGAACCAAAGATACCCGGCATACACGGTTCGAAACAAAAAATACGCACCGAATACCGCCAAAAAAGCCTTGGTGAGATTCCCGATGGCCGCGGTGATGGAAATTGCGCGATCATAGCCAGCGGCATCTGTTGTTTGTCCAAGCGGATCCAATACCTGTGATTTTAAGTTATCCTGCGCCAATATCGAAAAAGGCATGGCAAAAATGAAAATCGCGGAGAATAAAATTGTGGTGATACGGGAAAGTCGATGCATAGATAGGAGAGAGTAAAACGATGTGCTGTTGGGGGAGACCTATGTATCTCCCCCAACAGCACACCACGCCTCGACGAACGGTGGAGAGAAAACGGTTCGCGGCTGACCAGCGGCGGCGGCGTTCCGACATTCAGGGGCGTATTGTCCCGGCAAAATTCGACGGGGGTGGCAAAACTCAACGGCGTGGTCACTGCAGACACTCAACAGAGGCGTGACAGACTCGGGGTCGTCTTGGCGAATTGGGGTTACACACACTCAACGGCGCTATCGTTGGGGCAGACACAGAGGTCTGCCCCAACGATAGCGCTATTTATCGAGGATCTCCTTTACGGCGTACCCGTCACCGCGCCGATCAAGCCGCCCAAAAGCGAATTCACGAAAATATACGCCCCCAGAACAATGACCAAACCCAAAATCGCGGAAATGAACATTTTGAGCGATGCCTGTGCCTTTTCTTCATTCCCGCCGGCCGTCTGCCACTGAAATCCGGCATAGATGACGACGATAAGAAAAATGAGACCGACAAGACTGAGGACGGAGTTAATGATGGATCCGGCTTGATAATCCAGTCCGCCAACGCCTTGACCAATTCCAACATCCCGCGAGAATGCTTCCAGCTTTTTCTCGGCCTCCTGCGGTTGAGCCAATATCGAAAAAAGAGGGATGCTTATTCCTCCGGCGATCATTCCCAAGCTGGCTATCAATTTTTTCATACTCCTCACTTCAAAAGCGCCGGCACAAATTCGGCGATAAACTTCACGATGGCATAAGCCGCGATCACGATGATGAGGCCGATCACGCTGTTTTTGATCTTGGCTTTGCCGGCCGACACCTTTTCTTCATTGCCGCCTCCCATCAGGAGCTCAAAGCCTCCCCAGACAAACAAGTACAGCGAAACCGCACCGACAATCGCCAAAAACGCATTGATAATCCCGCCGACGATGGTGCTCAAAGCTCGGTCGCTTTTGAGGAGGGAAGATTGCCCGCCGGTTGCGAGCTTATCTTTAACCTCACTTCCCAAATCGCCTTGCGCAAGCACCGGTGAGAGAACGCAAAAAAATGATGTCATCATCACCGTCAATGCTCCGCTGAGAAGAAAATATTTCATAGATTGATTTTCCGCATTTACGTCGCTTTCACCAGGGCGTCGATGACAAAGCTCGTCAAAGCGTATGCCGTGAAGATGATAATCAGCCCTATCACCGCAGCGCTGAGGATGTTTTTGGCCGCCGATATCTTTCCCTCTTCACCGCCCGACGTCAGCCAGAGGATCCCGGCATAGACGAAAAACGCAAATGCGATAATTCCCACCAATCCCAGAACGCCGCGGATGACGCTTCCCACGACTTCTTCCGGGGTTCTTGACGTAGTAATGTTTAATTTCGTCTTCGCCACATTCAATTGCTCCGAAACATTCACCTGCGCATTCACAGTGGCACTTCCAAAAAAACTCAAACAACAAAAAAAGGCGATAAAAGCGCTTTTCCGAAATGCTGTTTTCATAGTCGGTGCGATCATTGAAAATTAATGATTCTCGCTCAAAGCCTTGGGGCGATTCATCACCCCAAAACCTCGAGGGACTGCCCCGATCATTTTTTTTTGCGAAAAAACGAACAGGGCAGTCATAACCTCATTATAATCCCGGAGCTCTTCCGGCGTTCGTGGCCGTCATAAGCTGAGTGATGACGAAATTCGTAATCGCATAAGCGGACAAAATGATGATCAAGCCGATAATGCCGGCCGTGATCAATTTTCTCGCTTCCGTCACTTTTTCATCGTTTCCTCCGGCGGTCATCCACTTGAATCCGCCGAGCAGGATGATCACGATCGCGATGGTGCCCAAAAATCCCATGATGATGCGGATGACGAGGGCTACCGTCTCGCGAGGATCCCGTGTTCCAAGCCCTGTGTTTTTGCCGAATTCAAGGCCAAACTGATCCGACTGCGCTCCGACGAAAAACGGAACCGCCATAAATGCTACCAAAAGCAAACTCATGATGCCTGCCAATACTTTTTTGTTTGAAAATGTTTGTACTGATGTCATGTCTTTCACCCCCCTTCGTGGAAGCCTTTCTAAGGAAACCCTCAAAAAAGCTCGGTTATTTTTCCACCTTCATTATACTTTTTTTCGCGCATTTCTCAAAAAACACATGTGAACATCCCTCCCTCGTTTATTTCGAAAACGCGCCGACGACAAAATCAATCATCACATAGCTTGTAAGCGCTAATGCCATACCGACGATGGCCCAAAACAGCGTGGATTTTCCCTGACTGACCTTTTCATCGTTACCCGCGGATGTCAAAAGCTGAAAACCGCCGATGACAAAAAACAAAAATCCCAGGACGGCGATTATCTGCAAGGAAAATTTTACGATCCTGACGATAAAATCCGTCACATTGGTCACTCCAAGAGGATTTGGCAAAGTCTTTTGCGCGAGCGATGTTTCAGGCATCAAAAGCATCGCCCCGATCATCGTCAAAGCCATGGAAACGCTCAGCATGATTGCAATGTTTTTTTTCATATGATTACCGCATCCGTCTTTAGCTTCCCGTGATGCCCTTTTGAATCGTATTCACGACAAAATTCATAACCACATAGCTTGTGAATATCACGGCGAGTCCTATCACCGCCCATGTGAGGATTTTTTTCCCGCCGCTGATCTTTTCTTCGCTCCCTCCGGAAAGCAAAATCAGCCAGCCTCCGTAAATCACAAAAACCATGGCGATAACTCCCGAAAAAGCCATGATAAATGACACCACCCTGACCGCCACTTCGGTGATGACCGCTTCTCCGGTTTCAATTCTTTCAAAAGCTTCAAACCCTTTAACGGGTTTAATTTCTACTTTTATCTTATCTTGCGCAAAAACCGGCACAGCGGAAAAAGACATTAACGCAAATATTATGATCGTAAATCTTTGTATCATATGCTGACGATTGAAACGAGGCACCCATGAATGGCCATGCGCTCTTCAGTCTTGCCTATTGGCAAGCTCCTTCTTTTCCCCCGAAAGCTTCGCGCGCCGATCCCGGAGAAATACATTTTTTCCCCGTGAACCACGGAAGCGATTTTCCGCTGCGCGAGAGGCATTTACTTTGATCATCATATTCGGCGCAGGCTTCAAATTGAGTAACGTCACCAACCGTATGTTGCCATTGACAGCATCCCGGTCCTGACGCGACTTGCTGTGATGTTCCTTGAGAAGTTTTTTCAATCTTCTCGCATTCTGCATTGAGAGAGTTATACCAGCCGGTTTTAAGTTTTTTCCCGAGATCATCGTTTGACTCTCCCACCATCACAAGTATCAAAAGATGCACCGCCGGCCACGCGATCATCACGATCACCAAGCCGATGACGGCCGCCTTGATGGCGTTTTTCCCGTCGCCGATTTTATCGGATTCACCGCTCGAGGTGATGAGTAAGAACGCTCCATAGATAAGCACCACCATCACGAGAAGCGCCGAAAGACCGGTAAGCCATTCGGCGATCTTGATGATCACCCGCAAAGCGTCGCATACCGAACATGAGCCACTGACAAGGCATGCCGAATCTCTCCCGAGCGCCTGCTGCAAAAGCCCTTCCTGCGCCGAAGTTTGCAGCGGAAGCAGAAAAACTAATGCCGTCCATGCAAAAAAAAGTTTTTTGATATTTCGCTTCATACACCGAAAAAACATCTATTGTCCGCCGATCGTCTGGTTGATCTGGGACGCGGCCGTATTGATGATATCATTGATTTCGCGATTGCCCAATAAAACCTGATCGATCATCATGCGAAGGATCGTCTCGGCGGCCGCGGCGTCAACTCCCTTGTACCAGCTCTTTGCGGTGAGCACTTGATTGGCGAAGACACCGACGACCAAATCGTCTTTTTGTTTGTCGATCAAAGCCTTGTGCCCCGTGGGCTTTCCGCTGCGTTTCAAATATTTTTCGACATTTTCCGGCTTGGCGAGAAATTGCACAAAATGCCATGCCTCATCCGGGTACCTGGTTTTTTTTGAAACGGTCTCCACCCAATAATTCGCATAATTCATCACCGGATTTTCCGGTATCTGCGGTATGGAGGCGATGTCAAAATTCAGCTTCGGAGCCCGAGCTTTGACGGTCTCAATATTGTAAGAGTATCCGAAAAAGTACGCAACATTGCCTTCGATAAAGGCGTCCAAAGCGTTTTTCTGATCTTTGTTCCACGTGTAGACGACCTTGGTGGGGTTCGCAAAATCCGTGTAAAAAAGCAACGCTTCCACTCCGGGTGCCACCTCTCGTTCGCGAAGATTCTCCGGGATAAGGTGAAACGTTGCGTATCCGTCGTCATTGGTCATCTGTGTGCCGTTTTGCATCATGACCAAAGAGAGGATATCCGTACTTCTCGGAATATTTTCACTGGTGCCCAGCGCCGCGCCGGAGAGAAGAATATTGTTTTGACGATCCACTCGGCTCATCTTTTTTACATGATCCTGAAATTCTTGCCATGTGGTCGCGGGATTCGCGATACCGGCGTTATTGAGCAAATCACGATTATAGAAAAGCGCCAATGAATCCACGCTCAAAGGAAGTCCGTATATGTTGTTTTGGGCTGTTTCCCGATTGTCTTTTTTCACGACATCCGTCATGACCACGTCGTCATACACCACGTCCACATAGCGATCCTTGAGGGTTCGCAGATTGATCGAGGGGATGGTCGTAAGCTCGGTCACGATCTCTTTTTGCAGGGTACCGATGATTTTCTGGAAAGGCATGATCACCGAAGACGGCATGGGAAGTAACTTGTTTTTGTACCCCCGCATCCATGTATTGTGTATCGAAAACACGTCCGGTCCGCGATCCTCGGCCAAAGCGTCCAATAATTCCTGCTCATATTCCTCGAAACGAAGCTTGCGATATCGGATTTCAATATGCGGAAATGAAGCTCGGTACTCTTCCAATATCTCGTCAAAATCGTCCTTTTCATCAAATACTCTCCAATAATTGAGCACCAAGGGCTGTATACGCTGCTCGGCGCTTTTTCCACCCGTGGAAGCGGGGGGCGCGCTTTTCCCGCACGCTTGCGCGGATAATACGACAAACATGAGTGAGAAAAAGAGTATTTTTCGGATGAAACACCGCATAGGTTCTTTGTATTTTTAAAATTTCTTTTTTGGAATTCCTCCGCTTGAGACGAGAAGAAGCCGTCGCTTCATGTGCATCGTCTCCAGATACATGGAGCGCAAAAAAGATAACGAGCTTGAATCGTGTTTTTTATCGAACCTTTTCTTTCAAAAAATCCAAAAATTCTTTTTTGAACTCGCTTTGCAAAGCAAAGTCAACGGTCGCCTGCAAAAAACCGAGTTTATTGCCGCAATCGTAGTACTTTCCCTCATACTCCTTCGCATAAAACGGTTTTGTCTTGAGCAGATTGCGGATGGCGTCGGCGCCGACCAGCTCTCCGCCAACGAGCTTGGTCTTCTTCAAAGCTCCGAAAATATCCGGAGTGAAGATATACCTCGCCACGCTGGCAAGCGTCGAAGGCGCATGCTTGGGACCGGGCTTCTCTATGAATTCATTGACCTCATAGACGCCTTCTCCGATCTCCGTACCGCCGATAACTCCGTATTTTGACGTGTCTTCCTTTGAAACTCGAGTAACACCCAGCACTCCGTCATGATAGCGCTCATACACGTCCATCAGCTGTCCTATGGCGGGTTCTTTGCTGAGAAAAACATCGTCTCCCGATAAATAGGCGAACGGTTCATCGCCGATAATCTTTTCGGTAAGCAAAATCGCGTCCCCCCATCCGCGCGGACTTTTTTGACGAATATACACAAACTCGGCCATGGAATGAATTTTCTGAATCTGCTCGAGAACGTCGAGTTTTTTCTTTTTTTTCAGAAGATATTCGAGCTCAAAACTCTTGTCAAAATGATCCTCAATGGCGCGCTTGTTCTGACTCGTGACAAAGACGATCATCTCTATACCCGCGGCCACGGCCTCTTCGACGATGTACTGGATCACGGGCTTATCGATGAGGGTGAGCATTTCCTTTGGCTGCGCCTTGGTGGCGGGAAGAAATCGCGTGCCAAATCCGGCCACGGCGATAACGGCTTTTTTGATGGAACTGTTTTTCATACTTCGTGCAACGGAAAATAATAAAGATGGTAATGAAAAAATCCTAAAGTGTTCTCTTAAATATTTTGTATTATATCATGAAACGCCTTCGCTCAAAAGAACACATCCGCTCTTTTCAATCCATGAAACCGCCGATGCCGACTCACTCGATTTTGCTTCACCGCGGAACCAGATAGACCTCGGCTTCTTCATCTTCATAGGCCAAGGTGAATCGAAAATCATTGCGAAAAAGCCTGCTCATGGCCTCATGATCTTTTTTCTGGACAAAAACATATCGGCTGTGAAATATCTCTTTGACGGTTTGAACCACCTCTTGGGTTTCTTTTCCCAAGGTGATATCAATGTATTTTTGATAGAGCGCTGCGTCTTTCCGATAAAAAAAAGTGGGGTCAAGGCCGGAAATGTAAAAATTGGTGGAATTAAAATAAAAAAGGATGGGAAATTCATCCCAGCTGCTGTGAAAGACAATGTCACCGGCTTTGGAATAGCGCGCCATCCATTCCGCGCTTTTTTGAAATCGTGAAAGGTCATGCCCTTGCATGGATATGAAAACGGCGCGCATATTATAAAACGCCAAAAACGGGGCTGCGACGACACCATAGATCATGATGCTTCGAATCATGGGTTTTGCAGCAATAAAAAACTTTTTCATATTTTTTATCTTCCATGTCGCGGGGAACGGGGGAATGATCAAAAATGAAAACCATACGGCAAACGGGATGAAATACTCGACATTTCTCTGACTTCGCAAGGTGAGAAAAAAGAAAAAAAGCATGATAAAAAAAAGCGTCATTTCATGGAGCGTATTTTTTTCTTTTCGGATCATGAGAAAATACAATGCCGCTCCCAAGGCCATAAACGCAAAAGCCGCACCACCGATAAAGTCAAAAAAGGGGTACGGATACCATTCTCCGCCAACGGAAATGACGTTTTTATAATTGATAAGCGCGATTTCGATCACCTGTTCATAGTAAAATGCCACATTCCGAGGGAAATACGGATTCACTATCATTCCTGCCGCAATGCCTCCGAAAACGGCGATCAGCAAAGAAACGTTTTTTTTCGCAACCTTCCATGCCGCACGGAGCACGGGAAACGGGACGGCGGCGAAATCCTTGCGAAAAACATCCATAATCCATTGCGAAAAGCAATAAATTCCTATACAAATAAAAAGTATGGGGAATGAACCGTGGGAAAGCACGGCCAATGCGGACAATGTGGCCAAAAGTATGGGACGGCGGTGAAGCATGGCATTCACCGCGGCGAAGAGGATGAATAGGGACATGACATTGGCTTTTCCAAGCATGATGCGAAAAACAAAAGGGGAGCTGGCAAGAAGCAATGCGGTCGCGATCATCGGATGCGCCACGCGACTTTGCTTGAGAAGTCCGTAGAAAAACGCAACGAAGAGTGCCCCGAAGAGAGCCGTCGCAAGTTTCAATCCCATGATGGGCGGTAAAACTTTCACAAAAGGGATAAGCGCGACATGGTAGAGAAAATGATGATCGGCAAAACGTTCGGTAAAGTAGGTAAAAGGTAAGTAGGGAAATTCCCTGATGATGCCCTGTTGGGACATAAGCGCCGCGAATTTCGCATGATACCATGCATCCGGATCGGCGATGCCGGAATACCGCTGCAAGAAACCGAAATACGTCAATGCAAAAACCAAAACACCCATACCTTCAATAAGCGTTTTACATTTTATTTTCATACCGTAATCATATGTCGGGACATTCAAAGTGGCGCACCATCAAACATGCCAAGGGTCTTGCGGACAAAAAAAAGGCCATTCTTTTCACCAAGCTTGCCCGCAACATTTCTTTGGCTGCAAAAGAGGGAAAAGATCCGGAATCGAATTTCAAACTCCGACTCGCTTTGGAAACCGCAAGAAAGAACAATCTCCCCAAGGATAATATCGAGAAAGCCTTGAAAAGAGGAACCGGGGAGTCAAAGGAGGGGCTACACCTCGATGAGGTGATCTATGAAGGCATGCATTCCGACGGAATCGCCATAATCATCGAGGCGCTCACGGACAATAAAAATCGATCCGCGGCCGAAATAAAACGCATTCTTTCGCAATTTGGTTTTCGCTCCGACGCAAAAGTGATGTGGCTTTTTCATCGCAAGGTTGTTATCCGAGTGCCTTTGGCAACCTATGCGAAAACTTTGGAATCCCTTGAGCTTTCACTCATCGATCTGGGATGCGAAGAGCTGATTCATGGAACCGTTGACTGCATCATCATATCAGCTCCGGAAAATTTTCAAAAAATCAAAGAATTCCTCGAAAAAAATAAGATCGCCATCGAATACGCCAGCATAAATTTTGTTCCAAAAGAGGGAATTTCATCGGTTTCCGAGTCATCAAAAAAAAATCTGGAAGGACTTTTTGACGCTTTGGAAGATTGCCAAGACGTCAATGAATGGTATACAAATCTTTCCCTTCTCGAGCAATGAGCGGTATTGTCGTATCTCCATGTAACGTGAAGGCTGCCGCCTGTGTCACGTCGCGCAAGGGAAAAACCGAAAACGGCGTTACGCTTGTGATAATGCTAACTTTGTGTCGCAAGGAACGATTATTCTTGGCATCGACCCCGGAGTCGGAAGAACCGGCTATGGAGTCATTGTAAACTCGGGAATGCGACGCGAGCATATTGCGCACGGATGCATTTTCACCCCGGCGGGAATGTCTTTGGAAAAACGTCTTTTCCAGATATATGAAGCGCTTCTTTCACTCATAGACACCCATACGCCGCACAAGCTCGCCGTGGAACAGCTTTTCTTCTGCAACAATGTCAAAACCGCGCTCTCCGTGGGGCATGCCCGGGGAGTCATATTGCTTTGCGGAGCGAAAAAAAACATCCCGCTCTTCGAATACACCCCGCTGCAAGTGAAATCCGCGATAACTTCTTACGGGAAAGCCGATAAAAGGCAGGTGCAAAACATGGTGAAGCTGATACTCGGTCTTTCGGAAATCCCAAAACCCGACGATGCCGCCGACGCCCTCGCCATCGCCCTTTGCTGCAGCCAAAACAGTCAACCGCCGGCAAGGGTCTGACGGACTCCTGTCTCTCCTCACTCATGCTATACTTATTTCCATCACGAGAAGCTTTCCTCGCTTTCAAAATATCAAAACAAAGTATGCCCGATATTCTGTCCCAATGCCATAAAAAATCTTTGAAATGCTTGCAGGATAATATTCAGAACACGGGGTTTTCTTCGTCTTATTCGGATCTGCCCGTATCGGACGTGAACCGGACGCTGATATGCGCGGACAATTGCTTGGCGGCGCTTTCACTCTTGACCGTCGAAAATGCAAAACTCATCGAACATGCAAAAAAAACGCTTCTTGCGTTTGGCAAACATCAAAACACCTTTGGACAAATTCCGGACGCTTTGAAAAAAAATAAGCCGGAGTTTTTCTTTCCCACGCGCGTTGAAAGCACCTTATGGTGGCTTATCTCGGCGGTTATTTTTTCTTCCTTCACGGAAGAAAAAAAATTTCAAAGCGAAGTCGAAGAAAAAATTCACGGCGCCTTTCGTTTTCTTTTTCAAAAAACTCATTCCTCTCTTTTGGAGCAGGGAATTTGCAGCGTATGGAACAATAACCTTTCCTGCCAAGGATGGAATCTGTATTCCAACGCCCTCTGGTATAAAGCCGTCACGCAATACGCGGAATACGCTGACCATGACAGCTCATTGAAAAAGTTTTCAAAAGACATCAAAAACGCAATCAATTCGATTTTCTGGATTCATAAACGAAAAACCTCGGATCATAATTTCATTCCCGAAAAAGATCCTCTCTTCAAAAACAATTCCTCTTGCCTCGCGGATATGGAAGCCATGAACGCCGATTTGGTCGGTCTTCCTTATTATGCGAGCTACTTTGCCGGCAAAAAATACGGACGCCGCTGCGATGTTTTGGCCAATATTCTTGTCATGCTCTTTGACATCGCGGAGAAGAGGAAAACGGCTCTCATCGAGGATTTTTTTCATCATGCGAATATTACCGACCCTTTTCCCATCATTACCCTGTATCCCACCATCTATCCGGGTGAAAAAGAGTGGAACGATATCATGGATGGAGAAAATTACCCTTGGCAAAAATTCAACGGAGGAGCATGGCCAAGCGCCGGCGCATGGTACGCGATGCAAAAAAACAAAAAAGGGGATTATGCGCGTGCGAAAAATCTCTTGGAAAGCATCGCGTCGGCCAATCAAGCGGGAGGCTTCGCATGGCATGAATATGCCCACGGCACTTCTGGAAAACCCATGGGGAATATCGGCTCTACGCAAAATGCCGCCATGTTTCTCATCGCTTATGACATCATTCTTGGAGATGGCGCATTAAAACCGTTTCTTTCATAATATTCCGATATACAAACGAATACCTCGCAAAAAAGCAAAAGCCGTATTCGGCTTTTTTTGCTGATACGATCGATAATCCTTTCATGATTCTTGATTCTCTATGAATAAAAAGGCTACAATAAGATAAAAATTGACTGTTTTTTCGTTTTTTCGTATGGTAAAAGGTCTTTTTTTAAAAAAAATATTGCATGTCAGCTCCCTATTATAAAAAAATGCTAAGAACCTCACCCCGTCAAAAAAATCCCGTCGTGGAACTCGCCAAGTTTGTATTGCACAAAACGGCGAATATCGCGAAACGCGTCATAACTTTCAAACGCCTGAAAAAAATATTTATCATCGGCATCGTCTTTACTTTTTTTCTCGCCATTTTCGGAGGCATTACGCTTATCGGCGCATTGGCCTATGTCTCGCGAAATCTTCCCGAGCCCGACAAACTCATTGACCGTCAAATCGCCCAAAGCACCAAAATTTACGACCGAACGGGAAAAATTTTGCTCTATGAAATTCACGGCGATAAACAACGAACGCTCATCAAGCTCGAAGATATTCCGGATCATGCGCAAAAAGCCGTTGTAGCATTGGAAGACAGGGATTTTTATGAACATGGAGGCCTTTCGTATCGTCGCATCGTCAAAGCCCTCTACAGCTATGTGATGACAAAATTTTTCAAACGCGACATTGACCTCTCCGGAGCGTCGACACTGACCCAGCAATTGGTAAAAAACGCCATTTTGACTCCGGAGAGGACGATTACGCGAAAGCTCAAAGAGTGGATCCTTACCATCCAAATCGAACGAAAGTTTTC
Organism: uncultured Gammaproteobacteria bacterium; assembly: GCA_964485795.1. GTDB lineage: Bacteria > Patescibacteriota > Patescibacteriia > VMEV01 > CAZAJQ01 > CAZAJQ01. Next base: position 62,006 of record CAZAJQ010000004.1, on the reverse strand, counting down.
AAAAGAACAGATCCTCCAGATGTATCTCAATGAAATCCCGTACGGAGCCACCGCCTATGGGATCGAAGCCGCTTCAAATCTTTATTTCAATAAATCCGCAAAAGACATTTCACTGCGCGAATCGGCCGTTTTGGCGGCCATCATCCAGCGCCCCACCTATTATTCTCCCTATGGATCTCGAAAAGATCTGCTCCTCTCGCGATCCGATCTCGTCCTCGACCTGATGGCCGAACAAGGATTCGTTTCCAAAGAATCCATTGATCAGGCGAAAACCGAAACAATCGTTTTTTCCGAGAAAAAAGAAAATATCTTGGCGCCGCATTTTGTCTTTTATATCCGTGAACTCTTGTCGGAAAAATACGGTGAGAAGCTCGTTGAGCAAGGAGGCCTCGAAGTGATCACCACGCTGGATTATCCTTTGCAAAAAATGGCGGAAGAGATTGTGGCGGCCGGTGCTGAGAGAAATCTCAAGCTCAATGCCACCAACGCGGCCTTACTCGCCATGGATCCCAAAACCGGGGAGGTTCTCACCATGGTGGGATCAAAAGACTATTTTGATACGGAAAACGACGGCAATGTGAATGTCACTTTGAGCCTGCGTCAACCCGGGTCTTCCATCAAACCTGTCGTATATGCGGCCGCATTTGAAAAAGGCTATACCCCCGACACGATTCTCTACGACGTGGAAACGGATTTTCCGACGCAATCTCAGATGTATCATCCCAGAAATTACAATCTCAAAGAACATGGACCCGTGAGCATGCGCAAGGCTCTTCAAGGTTCACTCAATATACCGGCGGTAAAAACGCTGTATCTCGCGGGAGTCACCTACGCTTTGGACTTTGCGGAAAAACTCGGATATACGTCATTTAAAGATCGGAGCCGCTTTGGCCTTGCTTTGGTGCTCGGAGGAGGAGAGGTTCAGCTCATCGAGCACGTGGCCGCATTCGGAGTATTCGCCAATGACGGCGTACAGTCAAAAAAAACCGCCATCTTGCGCATCACCAACAGCAGCGGCAAAGTGCTTGAAGAAAAAATCCCCGAGCAAAAACAGGTGATCGACAAAAACATCGCACGCACGGTCAGCAATGTCCTTTCGGACAATGAGTCGCGCGCCTACATATTCGGTCGCAACAGCGCTTTGCAGCTGGGCAATCGCCCCGTAGCGGTAAAAACGGGTACGACAAACAGCTATCGCGACGGATGGACCATCGGATACACTCCGAGCCTTGTCGCCGGCGTATGGGTGGGAAACAATGACAATACCGCCATGCAGTTTGGCGCGGACAGCAGCAAAACGGCGGCTCCGATGTGGAACGAATTCATGCGCAAGGCACTCGAAGGAAAAGCGATCGAATCTTTTATAGCACCCGCACCTCACGGCGCCACAAAACCCGTCTTGGCCGGAAAAGAAGCTGAAGAAAAAGAAATCGTGATAGACACGATATCCGGAAAACTGGCGACGGAATTCACTCCCGATTCAACGCGCAAAAAAGTGATTTACAAAGAAGCGCACAACATCCTTCATTACGTTTACAAAGATTCCCCGCGCGGCGAATATCCCAAAGATCCCGTAAAGGCAGATTTCATGTACAAATTCTGGGAGGAAAGCTTGCAAAAATGGATAGCAAAAAACAATGAACAATGTACTGCAAAGCAAACGGTGGTCAACGAATTCAATCTTGTTTCCGCCGACACGGCTCCCTGCGTTTTTTATAATATTCCGATCCCGACCGAATTTGACGATGTTCATACCCGAGAAAATCAACCCGCGGTGATCATCCTTTCTCCCTTTGACCAAGAAGTGATCACAAGCTCCACACTCTCCGCTCACATTCAAATCCTTTCCACCCAAAGTATCGAATCCGTGAAATACTTTCTTGACGATACGCATATAACCACCACAACGGTCGCTCCCTATGACCTCTCTTATCCGCTTTCCGAAAACCTAATCGGGTTTCATACTCTGAAAGTAAGGGTTACCGACGTTCTCAAAAACTCCGTGCAAAATCAGGTGCTTATCAACTATCGAAAGGAAAATGTTCCGCTCTCGATTCAGTGGATTTCTCCGACATCCGGACAATCTATTTCAATGAGTCAATTTCCCATAACGCTTCATGCAAAGCTTTCCACTCGGGATAATGTAAAGCTGGTGAGTATTGATTCCTCCGGGCCAAACGGTCAAAATTTGATAGGCACGCTCTTTACTCCTCCGGTCGTTGACGTCTTCATACCTTGGACCACCCCATCCCTTCCAGGAACCTATACTCTCAATGCAACGGTTCAAGGTGATTTCACATCCGTTGTTTCCGATCCATTGGTCATTGAAATCATTCCGTGACATTTGACACTCCATTCAAACCGCAACATCCGCGGAAAAACGAAAAATCTTCTTTTGATATGATATTTTCGCATCGATTTTATTGCCTATCTTTGATGCACGAGATAAGGATATCCACAGAGAGGGTTCCTCAAACAATATCCCGTAAAATAAAAAAATCCTTTATCCTAGCATAAAAAGAAGTTATCACCGCTCTTTTTTCACGAGTTATCCAATTGTTTTCCACAATCTCTTTTCTCACTATTTTCATCTATGAAGATCATCGTCTCCAATCCATCCTTGATGATTCTCAAAGAAGATCAACGCATATTCCAAATACTTTGTTTCATTTTTTTCATGATCTTTTCCTTGCTTCTTTTTGATCGCACATTTCAGCAAGACATTGTTTTATTTACAGTCGTCACTTTCCTCCTTGCCGCGGCGCTCTACCTTTTGCTGAACTCCAAAACCAGCCTCCTTCGCATGGATAAGGAACGTACAACCCTTTCATGTATCCAAAAAAGCCTCTTGTCTTATTCTTTTCGAGACTATCCCTTGTCAACGATCCATAAAATTCGCCTGAAGCGTTACTCCATCAATCCTTCGTCTCCGGTTTCAAACCCGATATTCGTTGATCGACTTTTTTTTGTCTTTTTTGATGGAAAGGAACTGCCGTTTTCTCCAAACAAATATCGCGCGGCTTCTTTTTTCATAAAAATCTACCCCGTCAAGGAAATGCGTCTCGGAAAATCCGTCGCCGATTTTCTTGGCGTTGAATTTGAAGATATGGATATGCAAAAAGATTTGCATCCGCTTTCGGCTCCTGTTTCCGAATAAGGCCTATAAAAATTAAACCTTTTTCTCGACTCTTTCGCATATATTTTTTCGCCAATAAAAAAAGAGGTGATTATCAACCTCTCCTTTTTTTCATTTTATCTCTTTTCTACGCTTTGATGGGCATAATGATATAAAGAAAACCATCATTGTCATTTTCGCGCATCACTCCCGGAATATTTTTATCCACGAGGCGAAAATCCACCACATTGCCGTCCATAACATTCATTCCGGAAAGGATATAACGATGATTGAAAGTGATCTCGTTTTCATCGCCTTCAATGCTCTGCGTTTCCACCTCGGTGATATTTTCTCCGATTGGAGCGCTGACCGAATACACTTCAAAAATTTTTTTACCGGGAAACGCTTTTATGATCACATCGTTGTTTTCAAAAGAACTAAAAAGCGCCGCTCTTTTGATGGCATTCATGAATTCATCCTTATTGACCATAATGCGCGTTTTAAACTCGGTGGGGATAATCTGCTTATAGTCGGGGTATTGGCCGGCAATGACACGAGAAATGATTTCAATATTTTCCGTGGAAAAAAGTATTTGATTGTCATTTATAAACACCTCAATATCACGGTCATCATTTTCATTTCCGAAAATCCTCATGACTTCCTGCAATGTCGAAGTCGGAATGATCACCGTTTGCTGCATTTCCGGCATTGATTTTGACAAAGTCAGGACGGTTTCCGATAAGCGGTAACTATCTGTGGCTGCCAATGTGAGTTTATTTCCATGTATTTGAAAATATATTCCGTTGAGCTCCGGTCGTATTTTATTGTTTGACGCCGCAAATATGACTTTATTGATGGCTTTACTGAAAACACTCTTATTGATCGCAATGCCGTCTTTTTTTTCCACGGACGGAATGATTGGAAAATTGTCGGAAACCTCTCCTTTGAGCTTTGTTTTCGCTTTTGATGTTTTGAGATGCAATTCATTGTCCGAGAGTTCTATTTCTATATTTTCTTTTGGCAGCAGCGAAACATAATCGGAAAGAAGTTTTGCATTGACGGTAAACGCCCCCTTGGTCTCTATTTTCCCGCGAATCCAGTAATGCACACCAATTTCAAGATTGGTCGTTGAAAATTGTATGCCTCTTTCTTCCGCATGGATATTCACGTTGTTCAAAATCGGCAATGTGGAGTTTTTTGTTGCGATATGATTTACGGCAGAGAGTGCTTTTAATAAATTTTCTTGTATGCAAATAATTTTCATATATTGTGTTTAAGTGGATGCTTTACTCCTTGTTCTTTCTTATTATGTTCTTATTTTATATATAAATATAATAATAACAATAAGGGGTGTGGATAATGTGGAAAAGTGAAAAGGGGCAATGAAATCCAGAGGATGAGTCATTTTTTTATTCACAACCGCTCTGTGGGAAAAGTGAAGATAAGGTGTGGATGACTGGGAGAAGAGAAAAGTGACTCTCTCTATACACAAAGAATTCCCAAAATATGAACATTCATATACACAGAAAAAACAAGGGTTTCTCACAGATTATACACAGAAAATATCCCTGTATATTACCCTATCTCGAGGAGAGATGAGGTTGATATACAGGGATAGAAGCAAAAGCTTTTGAGAATGGTTTTCCGGAGCTTATACTGCGTGGGTATGAGGAAAATGATGTGTGCAATGAAGGGGGAAAAAGAGCCAGAATCATTGTCGTTTTACCGCGCTGTAAAGACGCTCTCGCAAAGAGAGGATATCTTGACGGAGCTTTTCATTTTCCTCGACTTCTTTTTCGATCTTCTCGCAAGAATGCATAGCGGTGGTATGATCTTTTCCTCCCAGCTCGAGGCCGATCAAAGGATAGGAGCAGTTCAGCTCGGATCGCATGAGAAACATGGTGATTTGTCGAGGAACCACCAATTCTTTTTTTCTGCTTTTTCCCATGATATCGTCTTTTGATATCGAAAAATATTCGGATACGGCATGGAGGATTTGCTTCGGGGAAATTGATTTTGTTTGGGAATTACTGATGATGGAGGCAAGAAGTTTTCTGGATCCATCAATAGTAGGAGGAATATTGCGTATTTGCGAATCGGCAATAATGCGGTTGAGAGCGCCTTCCAATTCACGAATATTATTATTAACCACGTTTGCGATAAAATGAATGATTTTATCATCGATTTCGATATTTTTTTCCTGACATTTGGAATTGAGGATAGCGACGCGAGTTTCAAAATCAGGATTCCCGACATCGGCGATCATACCCCACTCAAATCGTGTCAAAAGGCGTTTTTCAATCGTGACAATGGCTTTTGGAGGACGATCGGAGGTGAGGACGATTTGCTTATTGGCTTGATGGAGGGTATTGAAGGTATGGAAAAAGGCTTCCTGCGTTTCGGTTTTACCCTCGATGAATTGGATATCATCGACAAGAAGCACATCGATATTGCGATACTTGTCCTGAAAGCTTTTGGTGGCTCCGGTTCGAATGCCGTGAATATATTCATTCGTGAATTCTTCGGAAGATACGTAAAGAAGTTTTGAGAGCTGAAAAGTTTCCTTTATTTTTTGCCCCGTGGCTTGGATCAGATGCGTTTTACCAAGTCCGGAGGGCCCATAGATGAAAAGGGGATTGTATATTTGCCCGGGTTTGTTGCTCACGGCAATACAGGCCGCATGAGCCAACTCATTGCCCTTGCCGACGATGAAATTTTGAAACGTGTATTTTGGATTGAATCCCGTGTTTGACGAAGAGGACGCGTTTGAAGCCGTGAACGTGGGATGAAAGGCTTGCGACGGAGATGATTCAGATTCGTCTTTCGCCTGCATCTTGAAGATAAGCTCACGGATGGGATCTCCGGTGATGGTTCGCAAGGCTTTGATGATTGGTGAATAATATTTGCCTTTGAGCCAATCATGCGTGAAGGAATTTGGAACGCAGATGATGACTTTTTCCGAGTTTCTATCAGAGATAGAGGTACCTTTGAACCATGTGATGAAGTTTGCACGACTGATGCTCACTTCCAATTCTCCCAAAACCGCTTGCCAGAGTTGTTCGTTCGTCATAGGAGTAAAGTTTATGAGAAAAGAAGGAAGGTGAAATGATGTGGGAGTATAACACAAGAAAATTTTGAGATAAATATATCAGACTTTGGAAAAGATGTGAATAACTTGTGGAAAGAAAGTTGGTAATGCAAAGACTTTACAATAGAAGCGAAGTATTTTATACTCTAAATTAATAAAGAGTTTATTATCTGTCGTATTTGATATGCCGAAAAGAACTTATCAGCCCAAGGTAAAAAAGAGGAAACGTGTTCATGGCTTTCGCGCTCGGATGAGAAAACCGGGAGGGAAAAATGTCCTGCGACGTCGAAGAGCAAAAGGCAGAAAACGTCTCACACCATAATTTCATGCTTCCAAGGAACTATCGTCTGACAAAAAAAAGCGATTTTGACAGAGTTTTTAAAAAGGGCGGTAAGCCCTTTTTTTCGCTGAGTCTTCATTTGACGAAAATTCAGAATACCTTATCATACTCGCGATTTGGTATTGTAGTTTCCAATAAAGTTTCCAAGAAGGCCACCAAGAGAAATCTTATAAAACGAAGAATACGCGAGATATTGAGAAAAGAGATTCCATCCATTGTTTCCGGGTATGATGTGGTATTTGTCGCGAAAAGCGTGATTATCGGAAAAATATACGGGGAGATACGAAAAGAACTCGATTTTTTGCTCAAAAAAGCCGGGCTTTATCGCGAAAAACATGAAAGAATTTCATAAAAGCATATTTCTTGCCATGATTGAGGCTTATCAGAGAACACTTTCCCCGGATCATGGATGGTTTCAGATATTTTATCCGCATGGTTTTTGTCGTTTTTACCCCACATGTTCGGAATACGCCGCTCGATCCATAGGCCGTTATGGCGTGGCACGAGGGAGTATGAAGGCCTTTTGGCGACTCTTGCGATGCAATCCGTGGAACAAAGGCGGATTTGACCCCGAATAATTTTTTTTAAACAAGACAAAAGAGGACGGTTTTCAAAAAGAACCATACTCCCTTTTTATGTCATGATATTTATGATCTGGATATACAATACCTTTCTTTATGAGCCTTTATTCAATATCCTCGTGTTTTTTTACAATATCATTCCCGGGCATGATATCGGAGTCGCGATTATCATGGTTACTCTTTTGATACGTTTTGCGATTTACCCTCTTTCAAAAAAAATGCTCGCTTCCCAGAAGGCGCTTTCGGAGCTGCAGCCCAAGATTGAAGTCATAAAGAAGAAATACCCCAAGCCGGAAGAGCAGACCAAGGCCATCATGGAGCTGTATCGGAGTGAAAAGGTGAATCCGTTTTCATCGTGTTTGCCGGTGCTTATCCAGCTTCCTATCTTTATCGCGGTATACCATGTGTTTCAGCAAGGGTTGCAGTCGCAAAACCTCGATGTCCTCTATCCTTTCATTCATAACCCCGGAAGCATATCACCGCTGTCTTTGGGGATCATCGATCTTTCGCAAAAGAGCTATGTTCTTCCCGTATTGGCGGGGATAGCGCAGTTTTTCCAGACCAGAATGCTTTCGACAAAAAAACCTCCACTGGAGGTTGCAAAAGAGAAAGGCGCTCAAGATGAAAATATGGCCGCCATGATGAATAAGCAGATGCTCTATATGATGCCGGCTTTGACCGTATTCATCGGTATCAGCCTTCCTTCAGGGCTTTCACTGTATTGGCTGGTAACGACGATTTTCAGTATCGTCCAGCAATACATGACCTTTCGAGCGCTTCCAAAACCTCCAAAACCGGGTGCAGCGGATATTGTTACCCCCGTAGACATTATTGATATTGCGTCTTAAGCGATGGCTGTCTTTTCAAGGATTTGCAAGAAGCTCGGGAGCGTTTGAGAATGGGGGGAGAATGTCTTTAGTAAAAAAACTAATTGATCGCCTTTCCGACGATGATTTTCAGGGAACTGGCATTTCCCTCCACGATGGCCGGTGTTTTGACCACTTTTTGCCCATCCACCATAAGTTTTGAGCTTCCGGAATTGGTTATTTTCATGGTTTTTGAAGGCATAAAAGTGGTGTATTCGGGTCCGAAATTTTCTTTTCGAAAGAGGTTGAGCAACTTTCGTTTGGATTTCGGCTCCACGACCGTGGTAAGCGAATAATCATCCATGTTTTCATCAAAATGCAGGTAATTGTTAAAAACATAGATATTGCTGTCCATGATCGGAGACACGGAAAACTTTTCTTGATAGACGATTTTGATTTTTGAATCCGACGCCGCGATGACGCGTATGAAATAATGATCATTGATTTTACCGAGATGAATTTTTTTGATATGTCGTCGCGCCAAATTCTCGGCGGCAGCGATACCCGGAGGGATGTGAAGCATTTCAGCGATGGCGGTTTTTTCTCCAAAGGGAATAATACCCATGCAAATTTTGTGCTGGGCGAGGATGTCGATCATGACGGAAACCAGTCGATCCGAACCCACGGCCACCAAGGTATGAATATTATTTTGCAATTCTTCCGCTATGACCTTTTTGATGTCATCAAGAATGGTGAGTTTTCGCGAGTTGCCCAAAAGTCCCAGATCCGTAAGCCGATTTTCAAGCTGGATAAGGGGCTTTTGATATTTTTTATCCTGCAAAAAACTGTCGTATATATACGAATACATAGCGAAAAAAACTTTGGATACGGCTTGAGATCTACCGAGAGAGTTCGAAATGAAACATTATGCTTCATCGGCGGAAGCATCCGAGGCATCCGTTTCAGGTGTCTCATTTGAAGCGGTCGAAGAAAAAGACATTTGAGAGTTTGTTCCTTGCCCCATGGAGCATTTGCCGTTGAATATTGCTCCTTCCTCGATAATGAGCTTGGAAGTTTGTACATCGCCGAGGATATGAGCCGTACTGAGCAGCTTGAGGGTGTCATTGACATGAATATTGCCTTTGACGTTGCCGGCTATCTGTGCGGATTGCGCGAATATATTGGCCGTAATTTTCGCATTGGAGCCGATTTGCAGATACTGTTTTGTTTTCAGAGAACCGTTGAGAACACCCTCGACGATGATATCTCCTTGGCTTTCGAATTCTCCCTCGACTTTGACTGACGCACCGATGATAGTTTGCTCGGCGGAAGATGGGGCATCATAAGATGTGGTGGACATATCGTTTTTGAATTGTTTAAACATACGATAAAGGGTTAAAATCTTGTCCAAATGAAAAGTACCTCCCATTTTAGGGGATACCTTCTTGAAATGTCAAAGAATCAGAGGGGATTCATCATATTCATTGGGAAACGAGTTGTTCAGGAGAGTGTTGAAGAGTTTGAAATATTGATTTTTGGCGTATTGTTTGTCAGTATCAGGATATCGTTTGTAACGTTGAGAATCTTTACAAGAAGTTTTAATGGTATTTAGCACATTGGTTCAAGTGCGCAGGGGAGGATGTTTCGTTTTAAATGTTTGGCACATGTACGGTGTGTCCTCGTAGTTCAATGGATAGAACAGAGGCGTCCTAAGCCTTTGATGGGGGTTCGATTCCCTCCGAGGACAAAAAGAAAAAGCGGGTTTTAAAACCCGCTTTTGAGTTCAAACATTTTGCCGTTATCACGCCGGAGCCATTGTTACGGCGCCAAAGCCTTTTTTCCCATGCACGCGGATGATGGGAAGGGGAAGGGAATAAGGGGATTTTTTTTGGAAAATGTGAAACTTTTTGGAAGTGTCACTGCAGCTTTTTTTGAATGTCGCGGAAAGAAGGGTTCCGTTGAGGCACATAGGGGAAAAGAATAGGGCTTTCAAAGAAAAATTATGAAAAAAATTGACGCTGAAGAGGATAGGAAGGGAAAGAGAGGATCATCACTGTTTTATGGCATCTTTTTTTTATGAATGATGATAAGCGACATGACGACTACGAGCAAAGTCATGACGGCCGCATAGATGAATTTTGCAAGTAAGGAATTTTTTTCCAAGGGGAAAGTAAAATCAATGAAAGCCTTGATGGCTTCATTCCATGCAAGGCTTGCCACCAATCCAAAACCTGCGCCAATATACTTGAATGTTGTATTTTGAAGCTCGGATTGAAAAAGTTTGAGATTTTGAGCGTTCATAGGCTGGCATCAGAAAAGGGTGAAATGAAAATTCAATGAACTTCATTATAAAGGATTTTCCCAAAATTTTCAGCAGGCTGGAATCTATTGTTTTTATACAATTGTGTTTTTTTTGGAGAAATAATAGAATGGCATCGAAACAGAAAAATTGTGAACAATTTAAATGACTATGTTTATTTGTTTTGAGGGAATAGCGGGCAGTGGAAAAACGACCCAAGCAACATTGCTTGCTCGATATTTGAAAAACAAGAAGGGACGAGATGTTTTTGTGAGTGCCGCTTATGAAGGATCTCGTCGAAAGCTTTCCGCCGCATTCATGAACGATTCTGGGATCAAGCGTGATCAGAATGCCATAATGTTTCTTTTTCAAGCCCTTCATGCGGCTCAACATCAGGAAGTTTGTGACGCGCTAGATGCAGGGTGCATCGTTATTGCCGATAGATGGCGATATTCATTTTTTGCCCATCATCTTTATCAAAAGACCTTCATTAATGATGAAGAACTCATGAGTCGACTTGACTATTTAGCATTTCGATCTCTTGAGCCAAATATCCACATAACGCTGAATCTTCCCTCTGAATTAGCTTTCAGACGTTATATAAATCGAGAGCGAGCAATTGATGACAATGGGCTTGAACTGATGGATTTTCAATATTTTAGCTCAGGTATTGAGTATTATAAAAATATTGCTCATATTCATGGATGGAATGTTATCGATGGAACAGGTAGTAAAATAGCGACATTTGAAAGGATTCGTAAAATTATCGATGAGCAATTATGAATACCGCGGTCACTGTCATCCTTTTCCTTTTGTTGTTGAATGGTATTTACCAACTAACCAAATATATCCTTATTATAACCAAAATAAAAAATAACGCCTTGTTTGATAACCCGAAAAAAGAAAACACTGTTCATAACATGATTTCTGTATTGGTCCCGGTATTGCACGAAGAAAAAATGCTCGAAAAGTTATTAGAAAAACTTTCGTGCCAAAACTATCCTCAGGATTGCTATAAAATTTATGTCATTACGACACAAAAGGAGTATTGCGAGGGAAATTCTCCGAATACCATTGATATTTTAAATCATCTTATTGTTGAAAACAGATTTCCAAAAGCTCAAATATATCGGATCCATTTTTCCGGCAATCAGGGCTTTAAAACTCATCAATTGGATTTTGCCTTTGATCAAATCCGAAAGAACATTGGAGATATGATTGTGTCTGAATCGTTTTTCCTCTTGCTGGATGCGGATGCTGAACCGGATTTCAATACATTGAGAAGATTTAATGATTCCATTGAAAATAATATTGAAATATACCAGCAACCCCTCCTACGGTTTAAAAATATTAATCTTCTCAAAAGCCCATTGATGCAAAGTTTCACTTTTTTGCAAGCTTTTTTTGCCATATCATATGAAATTCCAATGTTCATGGATGCTTTTTTCCCTTTCAGGCTCAAATATTGTATCGGTGATGGAATGATGGTCAAGGGGGCATTTCTTATAAAGATCGGGGGATTTCCAGACCTTATTGAGGACGTTCGGTTAGGTCGATTGGCTTCATTCCTCAAAATCAAAGGGAAAATAGTGCATGGGTTTGGAATCAGCGAGACGGCAAAAAATTTTCCGACATATGTCAAGCAGTCAAGCGTTTGGTTTTTTGGATGTGGCTTATTCATAGTTGACTTCTTGCATGCTCGGTCATTGCGTGGAATTAAAAAAAATTACGTGCTCGATGCTATTCATATTTGTTACGGCCTTTTTAAGGCGTTTCGATGGTTAAATAAGGGGTTATTACATCTCTTGGGAATTATTTTTTCACTTTATCAGGGATCATTTGCGTTGCTTGTCATGTTCCTTTTTTCGTTATTGCTCAACTCGTCTGTTCCCGTTGTACTTGTATCGAGGGATCTCAGAATGTATTGGGCAAGGAAGCTGAATCCTTCCCAAGGTAACCAAATATTGTGGAATAGCCTTCTTTTTTCGCCGATTTTGTATATGCTAAATTTTGTGGGACCTTATTATGGCTTATTTAAGCTCATAAGGTTTTATTTATGCGGACAAGTGATGCTGCCAAAAACCGAGCGATAGAAAGTGAGTTGCGGAAAGAAGGACTTTTTTCAAGCACCTCTGCTCCATGGCAACAAAATATTATCGATGATTTTTTGTCTTCTTTGAAATTTAAAAAAAATGCTCGATGTCTTGATGCAGCATGCGGCATAGGGAATAATATTGAAACATTGGGCAAATATTTTGCCAATATTGCTGCATTTGATCAGTCACAAAAGGCAATAGAATTTGCGAAGAAAGATAATAGTAAACATGTCTTTGATAACCTAACTTTTGATATTGGGAGCCTCGAGAATATTCCATTTGCAGATAATAATTTTGATTGCGTGGTTTGCACTGAAGCTTTGGAGCATGTTCGTGATTATTTCCTGGTAATTGATGAAATTTACCGCGTTACAAAAGCAGGAGGATTCGTCATATTGAGTTTTCAAAATCACTTTAATTTTTCATTTGTTTTGAAGTTCTTTTTTGAGAAACTTTTTCATAGGAATTGGGATGTCTGGGGGACTCATGGTCATACGAATGGCTATGAAAATTATTTGACATGCTTTCAAGTGAGAGATTGTACGAAAAGCAAATTCAAAATCATGAAGGAATTGGGAGCGGACTATATCAATGCATGGTTTTCGTGGATTCCGTTTTTTTATAAAAATTATGGAATTCTTAATCAATATCCCTTACAGACGCTTGGCGTGTTTCCCGTGATAAAATATTTTGGTATGGACTATTTTATGCTCCTAAAAAAACCGTTGCGGCGATAAAAAATTTACTTTCATAACCATTTGTAGTAGATTATATGCAATAGTAATGTATGTATTGGTTTTAAAAAGGAGGTAATTATGCATCAACTTCGCGTTCTTTGTAGAGTTGTTACGTATGATTTTTCGAAGGATTCAATACTGCTCGTGAGGAATCATGCCCAAAAATGGTGGTGCGCTCCGGGCGGGGGATGGGATTATGGCAATGAGACTATCATTGAGTGCGCCGAAAGAGAAACGCTGGAAGAAACGGGTCTTCGAGTGAAGGTTACTAAGTTCCTTTTTGTCCAGACACTTTTCATAAAAGCCCAAAATAGTACATGGCTTGAGCATTTTTGGCTCGCAGAACCAATAGGGAATACGGAATTTCCAAAAGGACACAAAGACACATATGGTACGGTCAATGAAGCGCATTGGTTTCGCGAGTCGGAGTTGCGGAATTTGAGAGCCTATCCTGAAGTTCTAAGACAAAAAATTTGGGAAAGCATAAAAAAAATTTCTCAAGAAGAAAGTAGCTATTTGGGACATTTTGAAATCTAAAAAAATTCCCGCCGGGCAAAAATTGTCCAGGCGGGTTATTTTATTCAACGATCATCTCCAAAACGACCTTTCTCACATGATCAAAACCTTCATCGGCATTTATGCAAATCCAGTGATTCCGTTTAGCCAATTCTCTGTATGTGGATAGAAGTTTTTCGCAAAGAGATTTTTCTTGTTCGAAGTTTTCTAAACTTTCTCCTCTCCACAGTCGTCTATCGAGCGCGATGCCAGCGGAGATATCGAGATAAATGCATAAATTTGGTTTTAAATCACCAAAAGCGAGTCTCGAAATTCCTTCTCGAAATTCAGGATTTTCTTTGCTTAAAAATCCAAAGTTTTCGTGCCATACAAAGAAGGAAAGATCCCAGCGATCGACGAGTACTATTTTCCCTTCTGCAAGTGCCCTTTTTGCGCGATCGGCTTTGTGAGCATGGAGAGCCTGATAAAAGAACATATATGCTGGTGAATCTGACTCCATTGTATAATTTTTAAGAACGGAATCAAACAATTTTGCGTTTTCAGCCTCGCGAGTTGCCAGCTTCTCAACTTTTTTCCCCAATTTTCTGAGGTCACACTCGATGCTTGCCACGAGCGTAGATTTACCTGATCCATCGATTCCTTCAAAAGCGATCAGTTTCCCTTCCATTTCTGTGCTCCTTCATTTTTTGCATGAAAAAAATATTTACATTTCTCGAACTCATCAATATATATACACTATCTTGCCAGTTACTCCAAATTTGAGCTTGTTTTTTTACGTCAGTAGTTTACTCAGGAGAATTTTAGTCAAATAGTAGGAGTTTAACGAATGTATCAGTATTCACCTGTTGGTTTTCAGGTGAGAGTTTATTTCACACCAAATTTTCCCCACCTGTACTCTTGACGAGAGAACAAATGTTCTCTATATTAAAAATATAGATCAAACATTATTTTCAACACTATGAATACTTACCAACAGAGAAAGCAAAAACTCATGGCTTACTACAAAAAATTTAAGCATATGCCCACCTATGATGAGGTGCTTCATATTTTTAACCTCAAGTCAAAGGGGTCATTGCACAAGTACCTCGCCAAATTTTTTGAAGACGGATTTTTGAAGAAAAGCGCATCGGGGAAGTTACTCCCCACGCCTCACTTGTATGGTTTGAAAGTGCTTGGCAATGTCCAAGCTGGTTTTCCATCGGCCGCAGAAGAAGAGCTCGTCGACACCTTGAGTTTGGATGAATTTCTTATCAAAAATCCCACGGCATCTTTTATGCTCGAGGTGAATGGAGATTCCATGAAGGAAGCCGGGATTATGGAGGGGGATCTGGTCATCATCGAAAAGGGTAAGGAGCCCAAGCATGGAGATATTGTCGTGGCCGAAGTTGATCAGGATTGGACGCTTAAATACTATATGAAAGAAAAAGGCAATATTTTTTTACGAGCCGCCAATAAAAAATATTCGGATATTTTCCCGCAGAGTGAATTGAAAGTCGGCGGGATAGTCACCAGCGTCATTCGTAAGTACGCTTAGGCAGTCTGTGAGAAAAAGGAAATCGTGTTTTTTTCTAAAAAAAACTATCATCATTCATCTCTAACCAAAATACACATATGTCCTATTCCCATGCCATTAAAATCGAAGAAAAAACACAAAGATTCGGGGAAAATATTATCGAGTTCTGTCAGGGAGTACGCGAAGATTTCATCACCAGTCATATACTCAAGCGTTTGATAGAGTCAGCCACCAATATCGGGGCATACTATACGCAGACGCATGCGGTGATGGGGAATCATGACTTGAAAAAAAGTTTTTTTTCCTGCAAACGAGAAGCGCAAGAAACCAAGTATTGGCTTTCCATGTATCAAAAAGCTGTTCCTGAGCATGCTTACGGAGACGAAGATCAATTGCAAAGAGAATGCCAGGAGCTCATTTCCATTTTTGATACGATTGTCGCAAATTTCTAATCCATTCCCAATGAGCATTATCACCATGTGGAACACCAATCATTTTCAAAACGCCATTGTTCATATTGATGGAGACGCTTTTTTTGCAAGCTGTGAGCAGTCTCTTTGTCCAAAATATCGCGGAAAACCTGTTGTGACGGGAAAAGAACGAGGGATAGCGGCTTCACTGAGCTATGAAGCCAAAGCAATGGGAGTCAAACGCGGCATGAGGCTTTTTGAAGTGCGACGCGTTTGTCCGGACGCCATTATCCTCCCCAACAATTACGAAACCTACAGCCTGTACTCCAAGAGAATGTTTGATATCATGCGTCGTTTTACGACGCGGGTGGAGGAGTACAGCATTGATGAGGGGTTTTGCGATATTACGGGGATGCAAAGACCACTTCACCGATCCTATGAAGCGATTGCAAAAACGATGAAGGAGGGAATTCAAAAGGAGCTCGGTATCACCGTTTCGGTGGGGCTTTCTTCATCCAAGAGTCTTGCAAAACTGGCCTCAAAGGCTCAGAAACCCGATGGATTTACCGTGCTTTTCAGAAAAAATGCGGAGCAGCATCTTTCCCACATACCGGTGGATGCCATTTGGGGAGTGGGGCAAAATACCGCCGCACATATGATGCATTTGGGAATCTATAAAGCCATTGATTTTATACATAAACCCTTTGAATTCATTCAAAGGCATTTTACGAAGCCACATCAAGAAGTATGGAAGGAATTGCAAGGAGAGCGGGTTTATGAAGTGGACCCCATGCCAAAGACTTCCTATGCCTCCATATCGAAGACCAAGACATTTACCCCTGCAAGCGAATATAAACCTCTGGTCTTTTCACAACTTTGCAAAAATCTTGAAAACGCGTGCATCAAACTGCGCCGTCATTCCTTGGTAGCGAAAAAAATTATGATTTTTTTGAAAAGTCAGAAATTTGAATATTTCCAGATGCTTGCGCAGCTCAATCGCGCTTCGGCCTTTCCTCATGATTTCTTACCGGTTGTGGAAGAGATGTTTTTAGCAGTATTCTCCGAGAATCGTTCGTATCGCGCCACGGGAGTGATTGTCAGCGATATAGGCGAAAATAGGAATATCCAGATGTCCCTTTTTAACCCGGTTGTACAAGTCGAGCGCATGCAGCGTGTGTATCATGCCTGCGATGCCTTGTCAGCCAAATTCGGGAAGCATACCGTACATCTCGGTGGAAGCCTTCTTACAATGAAGGGGGCGCAGCATCAGGGAAGCCGTGGGGAGTCTTCATGGCGCCATCAAACGAAGTTTCGAGGTGAAAACATACGACAGAGAATTGGAATTCCGCTCCTCGTTCATTCATGATTTTTTTTGCAATGATTCGGCTATTTTTCAGAGAGAAAGGATGGTGTACTATGAATATAGGAGTATTTATAGAGTATGCAAAAATTTTTTTTAAAAAAAACAACAACACCAATATTCCATGAATTTTTATTAAACCTTTTATGTCGTCAATATATTCATTTCGTCCGAGTTCAATAAACTTTAGTGTTCGTAAAAACGTTAAATGAATGCGAAGATAAGGTTAAAGTTAAAAAACATGAATGCAACAAAGGATGAATCTATGAAAAAAAGATTGATACTGCTTTTTGTCATCACGAGTGTCTTCGGATGGCTCATAGATACTTTGTATAGAACATTTGAAGCCGGCTATTTTGTACGCGGAGGTTTTTCGAGGTTTCCGTTCAGCCCCATTTACGGTTTTGGCGCCTTGATAATCCTATATCTTCATGATTTCATGCGGACGCATTCTCTTTTTTTGAGATTTTTCGTCTATATGAGTGTATTGACGCTTTATGAGTATATATCGGGCGTATTGATTATGTATATTTCCGGCCAAAGGCTTTGGGATTATTCCTCAAGTCTTATCCAATTCCAAGGGCATATAGAACTCGTTACGGCTTTACAATGGGGCCTATTGGCATTGGTTTTTGAACATTTTTATTTTGCCATGAGCAAGATAAAATGATACGGTAAATGATCACTTTTCAACTCTTTGCCGATACTGTAAAGCCTCACTGATATGGTCAAGTAAAATACGATTCTCGCCTTCGAGATCGGCAATGGTACGAGAGACTTTGAGAATACGCTGAAAGGATCGCACTGAAAAATGGAATTTTTCAACAGCCATTTTGAGAATTTTTTGAGAAGGTTCATCAATTTCACAAAAAGTCTTGATTTCGTGATTGCTCATCTCGGAGTTTGTAAAGATTCTCATTTTTTGAAAACGTTTTCGCTGCAAGATTCTTGCGGATTCAACTCTTTTTTGTATGGCCGTTGAATTATCGGAGCGCAATTGAGAGGTGATTTTGTCATAAGCAATCCGCGGGACATCAATATGAAAATCAATCCGGTCAAGAAGGGGGCCGGAAATTTTTTTTTGATATCCGCGTATCTGAAATTCACTGCATGTGCATTCTTTTTCCTGGTCGGAGAAGTTTCCGCAGGGGCAAAGGTTCATGGCGGCGACAAGGATGAACTTTGCGGGGAATTGGATGCTTCTTTGTGCGCGGGATATGGTCACGGAGCCGTCTTCGAGGGGTTGACGGAGATTTTCAAGAACGGAGCGGGGAAATTCGGGGAGCTCATCGAGAAAGAGTACCCCTCGATGGGCCAAAGACACTTCTCCCGGACGAGGCCATGATCCTCCACCCACCAGTGAAACCGCGGAAGCGGTATGATGAGGACTTCGAAACGGCCTTTCGGAAGATATACCGGAGTGCCTTGGAAGCAGAGATGCGACGCTGTAGATTTTGGTAACCTCAAGCGCTTCATCAAGCGACATGGTCGGCAATATGGACGGCAAGCTTCGGGCAAGAAGAGTCTTTCCGGATCCCGGCGGACCCGATAGGAGGATATTATGCCCTCCGGATGCCGCGATCTCCAAAGCTCTTTTGGCATGTTCCTGCCCCTTGATATGAGCCATGTCATAGATGATCGAGGTGGCATCCTTGGGATGGGGGAAAACATATTTCTTCGCGTAGGGTTTTATAGGATGCTCGTTCAAAAAAAATCCCAAAAGTTCACGAAGTGAAGAGATCCCATAGAGGGTGACACCTTCAATGACTGACGCTTCGGCCGCATTTTCTTTCGGTAAAAAGAGATTGGATATTTTGTTTTTTTTGCAAAAGAGAGCGATGGAGAGAATGCCAGGGACGGTTCGGAGACGTCCATCAAGCGCCAGCTCACCGATGAAAAGAGAATCATGCAAAAATTTTTCCGATATGCGTTTATCCGTCGCAAGGATGCTCAGCGCGATGGGAAGATCGTAGGACGGTCCCTGTTTGCGAAGATCGGCAGGTGCAAGATTGATAACAATCCGTTTTCTGGGCCAATAATATCCGCTGTTCTTGATGGCGCTGCGAATGCGTTCCTTGGATTCTTCCACGGCCTTGTCCGGAAGGCCGACGATTTGCATGCTGGGATTCCCATGCAGGATGAGATCGGCTTCGACTTCGACCATCTCGCAATCCAGACCGATGATGGCGGCTGAAAAAACATTGCTGGGCATAAGAAAAATAAAAAAATAGGCTTGATGCCTACTTTGAGTATTTTTCATGCGGATCGCATGTCGGGGGATTTTCTATCCCAAAAATCATAGCACAACCAGAGAAGAATTCCAAGGGATATGAGCATATCGCTGATATTGAGGATGGGAAAGTAGAAAAAAGGCGTTTTTATATGAATATAATCGATCACAAAACCCATGAAAATACGGTCGTAAAAATTTGACAAGGCTCCAAGCAGTATGGCAAAGGCGATCAGCGATAAAGAAATGTTTTTTTTTCTTTTCTGCAGTAGCCATGTGCCGCACAAAAAAGTTAACAAAATGAAACTCAAGATCAAGGATATCGGCAATGGAAAGGGGATGCTCAAAGCCAGAAAGGGGTTTTCTCGATAGCTCAGAAAAATGGCTTCACGCATGAGCGGCACGACCATTGCCGGATGTTTGAGAAAATATATTTTCAAAAATCTGTCCAAAAGACTTAAGAATACAATAAAAAAAACTATGTTCAATATCATAGTTTTTTTTTGTTTTGCGTTCATAAGCCATTAGACCGCTATTTTGGGGCGACTTTGAAGCTTATTTTTGCAGTCTATACATGAAGTGGATTCCGGTCTGGCAAGAAGTCTTTTCTGATCAATGGGCTTCTTGCAATATTTGCACATGCCGTATTTGCCGGCTTTGATATTGTCGAGAGCTTTGACCACATCATCTAGGCTTTTTTCCAGCGTGCGCTCCAGCGAGAGATTGTTCTCGTATTCGGCAACTTCATGGGCGTTATCATCCAGCGTATCACCCATATTCGGGAATTGCGCGTCATAGTCTTCTTTTTTGCCTTTCTTGCGAGTCGAAAAAGCGGAAAGTTCTTTTTCAAGCGTCTTTTTTTGCGATTCAAGCTTTTGAACTATTTGATCGAGTATTGCTTTGTCCATAGAAGGGATTCATTTAATATAGGATATTGTAATGAATATATTCAGAAAAATCAATCTTTCGCTGTAGATAGAAATAAATGTTACAAAAGCTATCGGGGGAGATAATAAATCGGTTACCATCTTGGAGAAGATGGGATACACTGGATAAAAGAAATCATGCCTAAAATAAAAAACGGGGCGCAGATGCCCCCTTTTATAAAAAATAATAAATAAGTGAGGCTCTACACCCCTTTATTTCTGATTTCGAGCTTTTCTCTCTTCTCTGAAGAAAGAAAAAACAATGATGAAATTCAGAAATCAAAAGAGCGTGGAGCGCATAAAGCGCTGTCTACCATTCCATAGCACGAGTAAAATACTCTTATGCTCAAATATCAAACGATAAGTATTTTTCCGTTTTCGTGTTTATTGCAAGGAATAGTAGATACAAAAAGTACAAAAATATTTTGATTTTTTTGTATTCACTATTCTGAAAGGTGGTAGATGTTTCCACGAGTGATGTTGTGAAGAACGAACTAAATAAAGTATACCACGATAAAATCAAGAGTACAATGGTATGGGCTGTGGATTATCAAATGAGCGCTTATGTTGGCCTTAATATGGTTCATAGATGTGTTATAAAAAAATATACTGTGAATAACTTTTTATTGCGGAAGATTGAATAATTGTTTAGTTTTCCACAATCTGTGGATAAAATGTGTAATTCCTGTGAGAAGGGTGGGGACTGAGAAGTGAAAAAGTTTTTTATGAATTGATGATATCTCAAGCGAATCAAAATATTGACTTTATCGCTGTAAAACGGTATTTTTGAACCACTTCATACAGAAGATAATGGTAAAAATTGTATTTGTATTGAAAAGGTATCATTTTTTTACATTCCTTGAATTTTTCTTATATGAATATTGTTACCCAGTCTCTTCCTCGGGGAAGGAAGGAAATGTTGATCACTCTGACGGTGGATGATATGAGGCCCTTTGTGTCCAAGGCAGCGTTGAAAATGTCCACCGAAAAGCCGATTGCGGGGTTTCGTCCCGGGAAAGCGCCGATTGATAGGGTGGTACAGCAGTATGGAGCGATGACCGTATGGAAAATAGCGGCGGATATTGCTGTGGGAAAGACCTGTTTTCAGGCATTGGAAAAAGAAAAAATCATTTCTGTGGGATCTCCGGAAGTGCATATAGAAAAAATCGCACCCAACAATGAATTTGTCTATAAAGCGGTGGTTTCCCTGTACCCCGATGTCAAAGTAGGATCTTTTGATTTTTCAGTTGTGCAAAAAAAAACCGTGGTGGATGAAAAAGAAATTGAGAAAATCATTGAAAACCTTCGTCAAATGAGAGCCAAAGAAGTATTGGAAGCTCGGGAAGCAAAAGCCGGAGACAAAGTCGTCATCGACCTGGAAGTCTTACATGACAAGGTGGTCATCGAGGGAGGAAGTCAGAAAAAATATCCTTTGGTGATAGGTTCAAGAACCATGATTACTGGTTTTGAAGAAGCCTTGATAGGCCTCAAAGCGGGGAACGAAAAAAGTTTTGAATTGTCGTTTCCCAAAGACTATCACAGCAAAGACATTGCCGGGAAGAAATGTGAATTTCATGTGAAGCTTCATGACGTGTATAAACGCGAATTGTCCGAGGTCAATGATGCGTTTGCGCAGGATATGTTGCGCGTCAAAACGGTTGCCGAAATGCGAGAAAACATCCGCAAAAATCTTTTTGAAGAGCAGGAAAGGCAGCATCATCATGAAAGCGTCAAGGAGATGTTTGATCGACTTCTTTCGCATTCGACTTTTGACGATGTTCCGGATGTATTGATCAACAATGAAGTGCAAAAGATGATTCTCGAGCTGCAGGAAAGCGTTGCGCAGCAGGGTGCAAAGTTTGAAGATTATCTTCAACATATCAAAAAAAAAATCGATGATCTAAAAATCGAAATGGCGTCGGAAGCGAACAAAAGAGTGAAACTGGCCGTACTGACTCGCAAAATCGCGAAAGAACAGGGTATCGTCGTATCCGATGAGGAATTGCAAAAAGAGCTGGATACCGTTGTCGCCAGAAATCCCGGGAATGATGTCGTCATGCAAAACACCAAAAATAGCGGATATCGCGAATATTTGAAAAATATCATGACGAGTCAGAAGGTGACCGACTGGCTGGTCAAAAAAATCATTCAGGTGGAAATATCATGAGCTTATTTCAGGGCGCAATTTTTTTAGCCATAATATTGGGTCGCGCGTACAGAAGATGCGTTTACTGATCGCTCAGCGTTGCGGATCCAACTTTATTCCGCTTGGTTATCTATGAGTCAATGAAAAATCACCCGTTCGGGTGATTTTGGGTTTTTAGTGTGAGGGAGTTTGGACGAGATTACTTCGAGAATTTTTTTTCGTACATGCGTATTCCCTTGGCAATCGTTTCATGAGCGGCTTTTTTGTCATTGATTTCGACAACTTCAACTTTTTTATTTTGAAGCAACTTGTAGGTTTCAAAAAAATGTTTCAATTCTTTCAAAAAATGAGGGGCGATGTCCGAAATGTCCTGCATGTGGTCAAATCTCGGATCTTTTGTCGGAACGCAAAGGAGTTTGTCGTCGCTTTCCTCGCTGTCAATCATGCGTAATACGGCGATGGGGCGGACGCTCAGTTTGCATCCGGGGAAAAGGGGATTGTGCGTCATGACGAGGGCATCCAGTGCGTCTCCGTCTTCCCAAAGCGTGCGAGGGACAAAACCGTAGTCACCCGGGAAAAAATTCGCGCCGTACAGGACGCGATCAAGCGATATAATGCCAGACTCTTTGTCTATCTCGTACTTGTTTTGCGAGCCCTTGGGGGTCTCGACGATGACCGTAAGTTCTTCTGGGGCATGATCCCCCATGGAAATGTCGTGCCAAAAATGCATAGGGTTGAAAGATAATGATTGAAAAATTATTGAGTGGCGTCTTCGGCTGTTTCTTTGGGTTCATCCGATGGAGATGGCTCTACGGGAGCTATTGTGGCATCTTCTTTTTGAGCCTCGGGTGTTTGGGCGACTTCTTCGATATTGATATTCCATCCCGTCAGTTTTGAAGCTAAGCGGACATTTTGACCTGAGCGTCCGATGGCGAGAGAAAGCTGATCCTTGGCCACATGGATGATCGCTCTTTTGTCGTTTTCAAACGCATCAATCGAAAGAACCTTGGCGGGGTTGAGAGCGTTCATTAGGTATTTTTTGATATCATCGCTGTATTCGATGACGTCCACTTTTTCTCCTCCAAGTTCATTGATGATCGTCTGAATACGGCTTCCTCGCTGACCCACGCAGGAGCCGATAGGATCTATGGACGGGTCATTGGCTTTTACAGCAATTTTTGTGCGCGATCCGGCTTCGCGCGCCACCGAGATAATTTCGATGACCCCGCTGTTCACTTCCGGAATCTCAAAGGTGAAAAGTTTTTTGACGATTTGCGGATGAGCTCGGGAAACGATGATTTCGGGACCCTTTGGAGTCATATTCACACTTTGGACATAGACTTTGATACGGGTGCCCGGATGGTATCTTTCCGTGGGAATCTGCTCTTCATAGGGAAGCACGGCAATGGCGCGATTCAGGTCGAGAAGATAATTGCGTCCTTCTTTTCTTTGCACCGTCCCGATAAGGAGTTCATTCACCTTGTCCTTGAATTCTTCGAAGATGATGTTGCGTTCGGCTTCGCGGAGTTTTTGTGTAATCACCTGTTTTGCG
>CAZAJQ010000004.1:0-38281 GCA_964485795.1 uncultured Gammaproteobacteria bacterium | reverse complement strand
AACTTCGAGTGTGGTAACAATAGTCTGTCCGATTTCGATGTCCGGACGTGTTTTTTTCGCTTCGCTGACCATGATATGGGTCTTGGGGTTGAAACGAAAAACTTCTTCTTTCCCTTCTTCCGTGCCTGCTCTGCTTTCCTTGGTTTCTTTTATTTCCGCCTGTTTTGCGAGCGCTTCCTCATCAAAGTCTTGCACCACTTCTTTTATATCCGTCACTTCAATACCGCCGGCTTCGGGGTCAAATTTGACCTTGATGTTTTGGTTTGGCTTGCCAAAATCCTTGCGGTAGGCCGCAGCAAGCGCGGCTTCGAGGGCTTCGATAACGACATCAAAAGGGATCTTTTTTTCTTCACAAAGATTTTTGATCGCTTGAGCAATGGCTGATTGGGACATAGTGGGTATAACAAAGAGGTTAAAAAAAAGACCGGTCACCCATTCATTCATGCAAACGGCAACAAGTCATATATATGACAGAGACTAGCATATTTTATCAAAATGTGCAATATTAACGCATACTTCGTGTGTTTTTGGCTCTGAAAAAAAATTTTAAAGAGCATTCAAAACTATGGCATTCATACCGTCAAAAAAGAAAAAAATCATTCCCAAGTCAACGTCTTGGGAAAAAGGAACCGCAAGTTGGTATTCCAAGCTGGTGGGAGAAAAAGGACATTATTATCATAAAAAAGTCATTTTTCCCAATGTTTTGCGCATGTTAAAGCTTGGGTCGGGAGACACGATTATTGACGTCGGATGCGGGCAGGGAGTCTTTGCTCGCATGATTCCGGAGAATGTGCGATATTTCGGGATTGATGCATCGCAAGCTTTGATCTCGCTGGCTCGAAAAATGAATGCGAATAAAAAATGCTCCTTTGAAAAATGTGATGCGCTTCAAATGTCCAAGCTTGCTTTGGCGCCGTTTTCCCATGCCTGTGCCATTCTTTCGCTTCAAAACATGAAGGATCCGGAAAGAGTGATCGCGAACATATCAAAAAATATTTCAGAGGGCGGAAGCTTGGTGATCGTATTGAATCATCCTTGTTTCCGTATCCCTCGGCAATCGGGCTGGGGGACATTGCGCGAGAATCAGCTGCAATTTCGATGGATATCCCGGTATATGAGCAGCATGGAAATACCCATCGAGACGTATGTCCATCATGGAAAGAAAACTCGCTCGTGGAGTTTTCACTATCCGCTGTTTCGGATTTTTCAAGCGTTGAATCAATCGAATTTTTCCGTTATCGCTCTCGAAGAATGGACTTCGGATAAGGAGAGTGTCGGGAAGAATGCCAAAAAGGAAAATCGTTCGCGCGCGGAAATCCCACTGTTTATGGCGATAAAGTGCAGGAAGGTATAGTTTGCAGATAAAAATTTGGAGGCACGAAAAACATTTTGAAATTTATTCCCCGCGGCTTTGCCGCAAGGTTGTTAATGATGGAGAGAGAAAATTTTTGAACATGAAAAGATAGGGGGACAAGCCCTCTTTTAGAGTAAAAGATTATTCCTTGTTCCTGCGAACACGAAGGTTACCAGAAGTCACTTATTCACCGAAAAAAGTTCCATCATGGAACTTTTTTGCTAATTTAAAACATTTTATTAGAATATTGTAAGATTGAAACTCCAAGTTGCAATTTCACATACCTCGTGCTATGATGTGAAAAATAAATTTTTTATGATCAAACGAAAACTTGAGGAACCTTTACGAAACCTTGCAAAACAATTTCGCGTCGTACTCATAACTGGTCCGAGACAGTCTGGAAAAACCACTATAGCGACCAGCGTGTTTAAGGAGTATAAATATGCAAATTTTGAAGATCCGAGGATTCGTGAATTTGCCCAAAAAGATCCCTATGGATTTCTACGAGAATATGACGAAAACGTTATTTTTGACGAGATTCAGCATGTTCCAGAACTGCTTTCTTATATTCAAGGGGTGGTGGATGAAAAAAACATACATGGTCAATTTATACTTACGGGTTCGCATAATTTGCTTCTTCTTGAAGCTGTTTCCCAGAGCCTCGCGGGGAGAGTCGGTATATTACACCTTCTTCCCTTGAGCCTTCAGGAAATCTCCGCGGGAGAGAACTTCGAGGAATATGTCTACCGAGGCATGTATCCTTCTCTGTATGAATCCGATGCGCCCAGTGATACATGGTATGCCAATTATATTCAAACATATGTCGAGCGCGATGTGAGACAAATTCAAAAGATCACGGATTTATCACAATATCAGGTATTCATGAAACTCTGTGCCGGACGTGTCGGACAAGTTATAAATTACTCATCACTCGCCAACGATTGTGGTTTATCCCACACTGCGGTCAAGCAATGGCTTTCGGTGCTTGAGGCCTCTTTTATTGTTTATACCATTCATCCCTACTATAAAAATTTCAATAAACGCCTTATTAAAATGCCAAAATTATATTTTTATGATACGGGGATCGCCTCAACGTTGCTTGGATTCCGATCATCGCAGAACCTCATGAGTCATCCGCTTCGCGGTGGACTTTTTGAGAATTTCGTCATGAATGAGCTGGTAAAGAATTTTACGAATCGAGGGGAACGTCCAGAACTTTATTACTGGAGAGACCATCCGGGATATCAAATTGACTGCCTGCTTGAATGGAAAGGACATCGTATTGCCATTCAGATCAAATCTCATCAAACCCCATCCGGAGATGATTTACAGTCATTCTCAAAATGGCAAAAAATCAATCCGGGTGACCGACTCATCGTCATCTACGCCGGAAATGAAACGCAAAAACGCACCACAGGGACTATCCTCAGCTGGCGAGACATTGAAACGATCTTTGAATAGGTTTCATGAATTGCGCAAGGAGAAAAGAGCCAAGAAAGAAAAAGTAACTTTGCCAATGATATAAAAATTGCTCCGGAGAAGATGAGATACATTGTAGAGTGTTTTAAAAATGAGGGAATGTGGATGGCAAACTGTTACCCCAAAAACAGCTTCTTATAACTCGCAATCATCGTCTTTGTCCCAAAGTGGTCGCGCATTCTTTTTTGCGCATTCATGCCGTATTCATGACGCCAGTCGGGATGGCGATAAAAATTGATCATGGCGGATGAGAGTGTCTCGGCGTTCATGGGTTCTATGAGTATGCCGGTTTTTCCATGGATCACGATTTCATTCACGCTTCCGTTTTTTGGCGCGATGATGGGCTTTGCCAATGCCGAAGCTTCAAACAGCGTGGAGCTCAGTTCTTCACCTTCTTTGGCGCACAGCACAAAAACATCAAACCTGCGTATCCAATCTCCGGTATTTTCATGGAATCCGGGAAGCAAGAGCGCGTTATGAAGCCCATACTCTTTTTGCAACCAGAGAAGATTTTTTTTAAACATCCCATCACCGACGACAACGATGCGAAGGCGTCGGATAAAGTCATATGAAAGAACGGCCGCTTTGAGAAGGATTTCCAAACCTCGATGAGGTTTGAGACTGCATACCGTGCCAACGACAAAATCTTTGACGGCATTTCTTTTCAAGGTTTCATCATGTTTTCCGCTGACAATATCGGAGTAGGTGGGAGATTGTTCATCCGGACAATGAACATAGGATTGTCGTATAAAGACATCCACGTCAAGAGCCGGAGGGATGATCGCGATATTCTTTTCTTTCACTCCCAGTTTTCGCAGCCTTGCTCGTATTGCGTCCGAGGATGCGACGATGGTAACTTTTCGTGAAAAAAAGACGAAAAACCAGCGAATGGGTGCTGAAGAAAGCTCAAGAGTCTTGGCATGAAATTCCGACCAAAAAATTTTGTATCCCAAAAACGCTGCAAGTGGGTAAAAAAGGATTTTTTCTCGAAAAGAAAGACAAAAAATGAGTTTGCAGCGTTTTATCACCCGATACCATGCCAAAAGAGGAAAGAAAATAAACAGAACATACGGAATGAGAAAGAAGAGGGAAAGAGAAAATGCAAAAAACGATTCTGGAATTTTTGGAAGCCATATCTTTTTTGACGGAATATGAGGGGTTTGAGCTGTCGGATCATCCGATCGTTTGCGATTGATCAAAAAATCATTCTGACCAAAAAAATAAAAAGAAACATTTTCGGGCGACAAGCCTTTGATAAGCTCAAGAATGTGTTTTTCCTGACTTCCAAAAGGCGAGGATGAGGAAAAACGGGTGAGAAGAATGCGTCGGTTCATGAATTTTTTTTTGCTCCCAGTCCCAGAATTTCAGGTATCAGCTGTTTTGGGATGCCGCCCAAAAGGACGATGGAGAGAGTATAGATGAGAATACCTATCGGAATCACGACAAATACACTTATGTTCTTCACGGGCAGGAGGATTGCGGTCATAAAAAGCCCAGCAACGACGCTTTTGAAGAACGAATGCGCTTTGGGAACAAACGCCGTGTATCGAAAAAGAATCGCGTATACGAAAAGCGCAATGAAAATTTCCGAAAAAACCGTCATGGCGGCCGCACCGTAAAAAGAATATCGGGGAATAAAAAACATATATCCGGTCAATGCCAATGCGGCCGTGACGCCATAAGCGGGTATGGTGCTTTTTTGCTTATCAATCGCGATGATGGCATGCCCAAAAAGCACATTGAAATAGATTCCAAATGCGGCGAAAATCAGAATGGAAAGTATTTTTCCGGATTCCAAAAACTCCTTGCCGGCCACAAGAGTCATGGTCGGTGCCGCCACGAGAAGCACTCCAAAGAGCATAGGCACGGCAATCAGGGCAAGGGCGTCAAAGCCTTTTTGGAGAATATCGTGGAATTTTTGCATGTCCTTTTTTTCCCAAGCCGAGATCATGAAGGGCAAAAGTAAAGCTGAGAAAATAAAGGGCAAAAGAGTGAGTACATCAATGACTTTATAAGCCGCACCATAGAGCCCGACTTCGCCGCTTGATTTGAAAAAAGACAGGATGAGTGTGTCGGTTTTCAGATAGAGGAGATTCAGTGAGATGGTGACGGCCAGCGGCCAACTTTTCGAAAAAATTTTTTTCCAAACGGACGCATCGAAACGCAAGGAAAAGGGTATGAATCTTTGTCCCCAATAAAAATGCAAAAAGCATTGAAGGGCATTGCTCGCCGTAATCGCATGCAGCATCCAGAGAAGCCCAAAATCATAGGTCGCCACCAGAAAGACAAACAACAGGAGAGCCAATTTATTGATCACTTCCGCAAAGGCGATAAAATGCGTGGCGAGGTTTTTTTGAAAAATGGCCATGCTTGCGGATGAAAGCTGGGAAAACACAAAGGAAACGGCCGCGACGGAAATCCCGAGTTTGATAATGCGATCATATGGTAAAAACCATGCCAAAATCGGCGCCAATGCCATGAAGATGATGACGGAGAGAAGTCTTATGCTCAAGATATTTCCCCATATCTTCTTCACGTCGACATCTTTTTGCGAAATCATTTGAAGCGAAATCAGGGTAAGTCCGAGATCAGAAAGAATGCCAAAAAACAACAAAAAGGTCATGATCGTGGTGTATTGACCAAAACCTTCCTTACCCAAATATCGCGTCATGATCGCGACGGTAACGAGCGCAAACAAGGTTCCCAAACCTCTTCCGACGAATTGATAGAGAGTATTGTGCGCGACTTTTTTCGTATTGGACATAATTTTTTACGAGCTCTTTCTGTGTTATGATAATAGGGCTTTGCGATATATTCAACCGATCACTTTATTTAAAGTATCATGCGCATGTTTTCTTTTTTTGCAAAAATACGTTTTTCGATTTTTTTGGCGATTGCATTTATTTTTTCCTTCATGATAGCACCGCTTCATCAGACATTGGCCGCCATATCGAAATCATCGGATTATTTTGTGCGGGATGCCGGATATGCCGGAGAAGTGACGGTCATCACGCCGTTTCAGCTGCGAGCGAAACCCGGCGAAACGGTGCTTTTTTCCGTCGCCTTTGTGAATATCGGCCAAGAGTCATGGAAAAATTCCGGGAAGAAATTCGTTTCTTTGTATACCGTGCGCCCAAATTATCATGAGTCCGTCTTTTATCAGAGCAGCTGGCACAAGGAAGATCAGGTGCTTATGAAAGAGTCAAGGATAGCTCCGCAGGAAATCGCGCATTTTGAATTCAAACTTTTGATGCCCTCGGAAGAGGGGTTCTATAACGAGTCATTTCGTCTGGCGGCCGAGGATTACAGCTGGATTGCGGGTACCGAGTTCCAGATCAGCGTTACGGTGCAAAGCCAAACGGTCGCGAAGAAAAATAGTCCGTTTCAATTGCTTTTCAAGAAAAATGTTCCCGTTTCCGTGAATCTGGATAGCAAGACATCTCCCGAAAGCATCAAAGAAAAAGTTGAACAAGAGACTCCCGTCTTGCCTGCGGTTCCTTATAAAGACACCGAATACTCCGCGCAAGGGCTGACCGTCATGGAGAATATCGCCTTGCAAAGCGCGGAAGAATATCGATATAGGGTTGAATTCAAAAATATCGGCAGCAAGAAATGGCAGAAAAAAGGAAAAACGATGGTTTCCCTTTATACCACGGATCCGCATTACCGTGCATCTTCTTTCTACCGTGGAAGCATCGAGTGGCTTTCTCCAAATCAAATCTCGATGGATCAGGACGAAGTTCTGCCCGGTGAAAAGGCTTCGTTTACGATTCATCTGCAAGCCCCCATGAAGGCCGGAGAATACGTCGAAAAATTTCGCATGGCGGTGGAAAACCATACGTGGATACGGGGAGGCGAGCTGGTGATTCCCATCGTCGTGAGAGAAAAGGAGTCGTCATCCGGAGAAACTTTTGAAAATTTGGGGCCGCTTATGCGCGTCGGACTTTTTCATACCGACGAAGAGGTGGTGATCACTTCGAGCAGTCCCTACGAGATTCGCGACAGTCAAGATGCCGTGTTGTATTCGCCTCTTTCTGGTGAAAAAACGTCGGTTCTCTATGATTTTGATTCCGACCGATATACGGTTTCGTCCGGCACGTTCACGAAAACCATCGATAATCCCGTTCGCATTATCGGCACAGGCGGGGAAGCGATTTTTGAGATTCTCAGCTATGAGCATCGCGTGTCATGGGACAAAAATGTGAATGACAATCTTTTTCGTGACAGTCTGGAAATTCGTTTTGCAAAAAAGACCGGTAAACTCTGGGTGATCAACGAGCTTCCCATGGAGCATTATTTGCGAGGCATTGCGGAAACGTCCAACGGGAATCCGCAGGAGTATTTGAAAGCCATGACCATAGCCGCTCGCACCTATGCCTACTATCACTATGAAAAGCAAACAAAACATGCGCATGAATTTTATCACGTTGACGCGTATTATGATCAGGTGTATCGCGGATACGGAGCCGAGAAGCGATTTACCGACCTGCAAGAGGCCGTTGACGATACCAGCGGACTTGTCGTAACCTATGAGGGGAAAATCGCCGTGACTCCGTATTACTCCCAAAGCGACGGGAGGACTCGGGCTTGGTCGGAAGTGTGGTTTGGCGACATACCATGGCTGCAATCCGTCCCCGTGCCACAGGATGAAGGCAAAAAGCTTCTCGGTCATGGAGTGGGAATGTCGGCTCGAGGTGCATTGGTCATGGCGAGGGAAGACGGGATGACGTATGACCAAATTCTCAAACATTTTTATACGAATATCGTCATTACAGACCGGTATTAAAGGAGACATTCAAAACGCAAAGACCATTTGATCGATAATCGCGGTTTCGAGTGTTGAGACAATAAGCGATTTTGGGATGTTTCATGACGCCACAAATAAGGGATGAGGTCTGAAAAACAAAGTTGCGATGGATGCGAATTTTTTTGAAATAAATTTTTCCTGCGGTAGGCGGGAATTTTTTTTAACGACAGCAAGATGAATACCGAGATATGTTGATGTTTGTTTACGGACAAGATTGCTACCGTTCGAGGCAGCATCTGCAACAATTGAAAGAAAAATTTTTACGCGAAGTGGACGCTTCCGGCTACAATCTCATATCCATGGATGGGAAAAACATGACGTTTGAATTATTTCATTCGCATGTCATGACCGTTTCGCTTTTTGCCAAACGCCGCATGGTGATAGTGGAAAATTTTATTTCCGAAAATGGTCAAAAAAAAGAGCAGGAACGGATTATGAATTTTCTTGAGAAGCACAACGATCAGGACGCCATTATCGTTTTTTATGAAGGAAAAGAAGCGGGAGACAAGAAGCGCAGCGCAAAAAAAGAAAACACTCTTTTTGTCTTTCTCAAGAAACAAAAATTCACATTTCATTTTCCGATTCTGCAAGGGTATGCGCTCAAGGCATGGATCCAAAATCGTTTTGCTCAATCGGGTTTGAATGTGGAATCCCATGCTCTGGAAACATTGTCGCGCATTCCAAGCATGGGGATGCTGGCCTCGGAGTGCGAGAAGTTGCGTCATTATGCGGAGGCGCTGCATGCGAAAAGCATTTCAAAAAGCATGATTTCCGACATCTGCCCGGAAACATCGGAAAGCGACATTTTTGCCATGGTGGACGCCTTGTCCGCATCGAATTCGAAAAAGGCGTTGCGTTTCATGGAGTATCAGCTTGAAGAAGGGGAAAATGAAATGTATCTGCTCACGATGATCGCCCGCCAGTTTCGTATCCTCGCGCAGACGAAACAGGGGGTCATGGAGCGGAAGACAAGCGATGAAATTTCCAAGCTTTTGGGTATGCCGCGATTTGTCATACAAAAAACAATCGCTCAATGTGAAAAATTTTCATTTGAGCGATTGTCTGATGATGCGGAAAAGATATTGAACCTTGAAGTGGCGTTGAAAAGCTCGGCGGGGAATGCCAAAGTGCTGTTTACGAAGCTTTTGCTTGAACTTTAGTCGCTTTTGAGATGAGCTTGGCCAGCTGTGACTTTGAACGGCCGGCTTTGTTCTTTTTGATAATATGTCGCTGCGCGGCTTTATCAAGGCTGGATACGACATGAGCGAATATTTTTTTCGCTTCGTCAGTTTTTTCATCGCGAATCGCCAATGAAAGTTCCTTTGACAGATGGTCTATTTGACGTTTTACGGCTTCATTGTATGCGACTCTGGATTTCCCCTTTCGCAGCTCCTTTTTAGCATTTTTCTTAATGGGCATAGGTGATAAATTCACAAGAATAATGGTCAAAATATAGCAATCAAAGCTGGGAATGTCAATATTTACTGATGTTTTACGCAAAATATTTTCGGTATACCCATCCGAAGAGAGTGGAAAATACCGCGACGCCGCTGACGCCAAAGACGGTGGCGGAAGGGTAGGAGCTCGGTTTGTTTTCCGACGGCAGGATGATTTCATCGGTTTTTTCGAAGCTTTGCGGGTCGGGAGTCGGCAAGTGAATGACGATATCATCTTTGTTTCCGGGAATCAGGGATATGGTTTGGGATTTTTGCCCCAGTATCCCCGTCACGGTAGCTTGTACTCCTATTTTTTCTTTCAAAAACGGGAGAGGCGTTTTTTTGAGAGTGACTTGGCATTCGCCACTTTCGTCGGCCATAGTGAGAATATTGTTTTTGTACGAAATCACTTCACCGGTCCATGCTACGAGATTGCCCAGATATTCCGGAGCTTCTCCGCATGAAATCGGAAACGCCGTTGGAGGCTCGCCATGAGAGAGAACCTTGATATCTTCGTCTTTTTTTATCAAGAGACGCTTGCCATCCTTGGTTTCGGAAATTTTCCCGATCAGCTCCAGCGAATCTCCCGGGACAAGGTCACGCTTGAGATTCGAGGCCGAGACGAATACCACGGGATATCCGACGGTAAAGATGTTTTTCCCGAGGATATGGGGAGAAGCAATAAGCGTGCCTTGAATTTTTACCAGCAAATTTTTTTCACCATCTTGAAATTCTTCCAATGACAGGGGAAGCGGAATATCAGACGACGATTTATTTCCGACTTCCGTTTTTTTTACGACCGGAGATTTCTTCACGCTGAAATGGTGCGTCTTCTCATCGGTGGCGCCGTATGCATTCGTGATCGTGAGAATCGCTTTGTATCGACCCTGTTTTGCAAACGACGTTTCCCAAAGGATGGAATCGTTTTCAGAGATGAGCAGGTCGCTTTCATAGATTTTCCACGCGACAGATTCGATCGAGTATTCGTCGGTCGATTCGGATGCGTCAAAGAGGATATCTTCGTTTTGAAAAACGGATTTCGGCGCGAGTAACTTCGCTTGCGGCTTGATGAACGAGAGATCCGGCCGATTTTCATTCCCCGGAGTCGGTGATGCCGTCCAGAGCCATGTTTCGTCCTGCCATATCAGGGAATGCCCTTCGTGGTTTTTTGCGTCATAGGTGACGGTATCGAGTATTCGACCATTTGGATCCGCGAGCATGAGCGTGCCGTTTGAATTCGGCAATGAGATTTTACTTTGAGACCTTTTCAAGAGAACGAATTTTCCGGATGCGATTTTCATGCCATCGTCGAAGGTAAAGGGTTTGCCGGTTCCTCGCGAGATGGTGACGCCCGAGAGCATGATTTCTTTATCGCCGAAATTGGCGATTTCGATGAATTCACCGTTTCCATCATCTCCTTTCGGATTTGGGAAAATTTCGGATATGATCAATTTGGAATAATCGGAGACAAGCGTGGAATTTCCCGTTTTCGGAGAAGATGAATCCGTTTGATTTTGTGGATTGTCTGATTCCGATGTAAAAACATTTTCTTGCCCCGGAGTCGGAGTCGCTGTGATGGCAAATCGGATATTATCAGCGGAGGTATGGGATGAATACTTGGTTCTTCCCAAGCTTTCTCCCTGACGCGGGGCTTGGGCATGATTTTTTTTATCGCGGTCTTCGTAGTCTCCATAGGTGAGCGAGTCTATGGTGACTTCCTTGTAAATCAAAGATAGTGAATCACCGGAGTTATTCAAAACCCCGGAACTGAATGCGACTCCGTATTCAAGTGGAGCTATGTCGGTTTCAAAAGATATTTTTTTTCCGGATCCATCTTTGAGAGACCATGAAGCATGATCCAGAATCCGTGAAGTCAAATTTCTGATTTCCACCCATTCCTTTGATCCGGAGACGGGGTAAGGAAAAACTTCGTTGATAAGAACGTCGTGGGTGGAGAAAGTGGGGGAGACTGTCGGACTGATAGTATTCGTTGATACGGGTAACGAGGGAGCGGGAGTCGTTGGTTCGGCCGTCGGGGAAGGAGCGCTTTGCGGCTGCGGCGTCGGGGACGTAATGACGTTCGCGGTCATTTTTGTCGGGCTTGATGTCAATGTCCATGCAGTGAAGTCGGTCGGATTTTGATAATCGCGCCTCGCGACGGAGTGATTTGTTTTCGGACTAGGAACGGTTTGTCCATCGCCGTAAGCCATTCCGTCAAAGACGGAGTTTTCGTATTTGAGAAATACGGAATCTCCGGAATTGTTGAGCTTTGAGGAAGAAAGATCAATGACGAGAAAATTGTTTTCTAAAAAAGCATGATCATCGTTGAAGGCGTATATCATTCCCTGCGCATCATGGAGTGAAAACCCGACAAGGTTTTTGATGGAAGGACTGCTGCGATACAGTTCGATCCATTCGTTTCCCTCAGAATCCGGAGATGGAAAAATTTCAGAAAGAAAAATATCGCCCGGTGCGGGAGCATATGGATTTTGCGGTACACTCGGAGTGGATTCGTCTTGTGATGTTTCCTCCGTTCCCGAATACGTCGGTTCGGTCGTCGGAGTTTGGATCCCGTCGCTCGTTTCGTTTGATTCGGGCTCGAGTATGTCGGTCGTTGCCGGTTCGAGCGAAGGGGGCGTCTCTACCTCCTGGTTCGGTTCGGGCAAAAGCGCATCGTCAGTCGTCAAAGGTTCGGAAACGTTCGTTTCGACCGTTTCATTTGAAACCGGTGCGATCAGCGTGATATCGGAGGGGACATCTTTGATCTGAAAATCTTCGAAGTTATTGTCAGTATCCTGATAGATGCCCTCAATGTTCTTTCGAATCAGCTGCGCTTCGGCGTTTGGATTCAGGGTCGGAGAGATTTCAAAGTCATTGGCCTTTCCCATGCCGACCTTATCGACCATATTTTTTTGCGCATCATAGAGAAGCACGACATTGTCATCGGCCAGAGATTGCGTGGTCGAATATACAAGGTCGGCTGAAACGATTCCCGTGTATTCGGCTGGATGGGAGATGCGAAGAGTCGCCTCGGGTGCAATGAGAATATCCGGAAATACGGTGAGGAGACTGGACTCGGTGCCGGATGACGTTTTTTTCGCCAGTCGCCATTGACCTAGGGAAATCGCGTTTTTCGTCGGGTTATTAAGGTCAATATACTCATCCTTGCTTGTTTTACCGGCGGTCTGGATTTCGAGGATGAGAATATGGCTTGGATCCGAGAGTTCAGAAGCCTTTGCCGTCGTTCTGATGCCGGGCATCGTTTGTATGAAGAGCGCAAAAATGAGAACCGAGGCGGCGATATGCCTTTGAAAGGAAGAAAAAGACAACATAAAACATAGGCTTAATGATAAAGCGCCTACGTTTGAAGAAAATAAAAAAACGTATTGCCTACGTTTCTCTTGATGCCTCTGAGATTACCGGAATCCGGTATGCTTGTAAAGGAGCGTCATGTGTAAAACTCAAATATTTTTTCATAAAAAAAACCGCAGGTTTGATGGCCTGCAGTCACGAAAAGTTTCACATACTGTAACACGGCAATTTGTATTTGTGAATGTGAATAACTCTTCATTATAAGTGCTCTATAAACATTGATTGAAACGTTTAAAGAGTTAAGTGAGTGATTAAGTCGTGTTTTTCCGGTTCATGCCTTTTCTACAAATACGAAGATTTTTCAGTTACGAGTTTCAGAACAGAGATCCACATTGAGTCGTTTCAAAAAAAAGATATTTTAGAGTCGAGCAACTTTTGTCGCGAGAGAGAGTTCGGAAAAATGCGATGAACTCCAATAATAGAGGGGAATATAGGAAAGGTAGATGAAGGCATGCCACAAAAGGAGGAGGGAAAAGATAATATGGACATTTGAATAGATGGCATTATTTGAAAATAAAAGGAGAGCTCCAAATATGAAGCAAGATATGCCGAGGAAGGTTTCCGGAATGGAAATTCTCAAGAAATCAATCCAATGATGATGTTTAGCGGCTTGTTTTGGCGTTCGAAAAAAAGATCCTTTTTTTGAAAAAAATCCTTGGATGCAAGCGCGATTCACGATCCAGCTCAAAGAGAGTGTCATGATGAGCGCGTCCAGTGACTCTTTCCATGTGCATTGGGAACGAAGAGAAAGAGCCCAGAGGAATCGTATCATGCCAAGCCAGCTGAAAAGGATCGGAAGATAGAAAAGTTGATGGCTCGTCGATATTCCGCCCATAGGAAGCCCGATCCAATATGTCAGAGATCCGATTAGGAGAAGGAGGGTAAATCCGAAAGTCACCACTTCATGGATCCACTGAAATCCGCCGAAAAGGTAACTCCATCTTTGAGAAAATGAAAGGCCTCCTTGGGAACTCGGGAACAAAAGTTTCCCGATATGAAGACGCAATATCTGTATGCCGCCGAAAGCCCATCGATATCTTTGTTTTTTCAGATGTCCGAATTCGTCGGGCATGAATCCGCGGCCATAGGTCGTATCCACGAAGATGGATTCGTATCCGGAAGAGAGCAATCGAAGCGACATTTCCGCATCTTCGGTAATGCACCATTCATTCCATCCGCCGACGCGTATCAACGCATCCTTCAAAATGAGCCCCATGGTGCCCGCATAAATGATGCCGTTATACTCATTTCTGCTGGCCATGGAAATTTTAAAAAAATATTGATAGGAGAGATAAAGCGCTTTTTGGTATCGATCGGTTTGTTCCACGTTTCGGTAATCCTGCGGAGTTTGTACGAATCCGACTTTTCCGTTTTGAAACAAGGGAACGATATCCGCCAAATAATTTTCCGATACGACATAGTCGGAGTCTATGACTCCGACGATTTTCGCATCCGGACATGTTTTTGACAGCGCAAAATTGAGAGCCCCGGCTTTGTACCCCGATAAGGGGAGAACATGGAAGAAGCGGAATCTTGATCCGAGCTTTTGACAGTGAATCTCCACGGGTCTCCAAATGTTTTCATCGGATGTATTATTGTCGACGACGATGACTTCAAAATCGGGGTACGCGAGGCGAGCGAGCGCATCGAGAGTTTGAATGACCATGTCCGGGGGTTCGTTGTGAATGGGAAGATGCAATGAAACTTTGGGAGTGTCGTATGAAGGAGAAGCGTTTCCCGTGATGCGTCTTCGCCAACGGGTGCGACAAACGGTATCGATCATTTCAAACGCATAGCCGAGAGACAAGAGAAGTGCGACGAATTGCAGGATCAGAAGCGCGGATGAAAAAATGATTTGAAACAATGAATGGGAAAACGGGAGGAGAGAATGGAGCGTCGCCAAAAAAAATGAGCATGTCGAAAGGATAAGAAAAAAGAATGTCGCCACCCCCCATGAATGCCAATCAGGCAATATGAAAAAAAGGAGACTTCCCAAGAGAGCGATAAAGAGGAGCGCGGGGAGAAACGCAGGAAAGCTGTCAAAAAAATATTTTTGCAATTCCCATGAAAGGGTCATGATTAAGCCTATATCGAGGAGAAAATTGCCGTATCGTCTCAAAAAAATCGGTTCGATATCTTTCGAGGAATCGTTCTTATGGAACATCAAAATCAGGCTTGTTATGATAAGACCGAGAGTGAAAAAAAGTGTAAATGTCGCGAGGGGCATAGCGGTGATAAAAATAGAATATTATTACACAATATACGTATTTTGTCAACGATGGACGTTTTTCATTTTTTCTATTATAATTTTGATTTATCGCATGATACGTTCTCATTTTTTTCGCTTATCTTATGAAAAAACTCCTTGAAGTGCGTGACCTCAAAGCTGGTATTGGCGAAAAAACCATTCTTCATGGTATCGATTTTTCGGTTTCCCAAGGACAAATCCATGTCATCATGGGGCCGAACGGATCTGGAAAAAGCACCTTTGCCAATATTCTGATGGGCAATCCCAAGTTTGAGGTTTTTTCCGGGAAAATGCTCTTTGACGAACACGACCTTTCTTCGCTGACTCCGGAAAAACGCGCCGCTCTCGGGATGTTCATGGCATTTCAATATCCTCGCGAGATTGCCGGAGTGCAGTTTGATCGTTTCATGTATATCGCGTACAAAAATATTATGGCGACGCGTTTTCCGGCTGAAAAACCGCTTACCGTTTTTCGATTTCAAAAAAAACTCAAAGAGGCGTTTGAACATCTGGGATTAAGCCCTGACTTCGCGAAACGCAATCTCAATGAAGGATTTTCCGGAGGTGAAAAAAAGAAAGCGGAAATGCTGCAGCTTGCGATTTTGGAGCCTCGACTTGCCATACTCGATGAGACGGATTCCGGTCTTGATGTGGATGCTCTCAAAGTCGTGGGAGAGGCGTTGAGAAGCTTTATTTCACAGGATAAGACTCGAAGCGCTTTGATCGTCACGCACTATCGGCGCATTCTCGACTTTATCAAGCCGGATGTCGTTCACGTCATGCTTGGCGGGAAAATCGTGAAGACCGGCGGGGCGGATCTGGCCGTCGAGCTGGAAGAAAAAGGATTTTCGGGGATGGGAGAAGGAGCGAAGTTGTAAAATCGCCCAAGCTTACCTATAAAAATCAGAACGCATTCCTTTTGATGGTTTCAAAAAAAGGATATGCATGAATTCATGGAGACATGACTATGAAGAAAAAAAAATTATTGCAACGCGACGACGTTCCGGTGGTGATCGAAAGCGAAGAGAGCA
Source organism: uncultured Gammaproteobacteria bacterium (assembly GCA_964485795.1). Classification (GTDB taxonomy): domain Bacteria; phylum Patescibacteriota; class Patescibacteriia; order VMEV01; family CAZAJQ01; genus CAZAJQ01. The sequence goes on along the minus strand of CAZAJQ010000004.1, from coordinate 22,554 downwards.
CCACCAAGCAGGCGTGGGAGACGCGTAATCCTTCGCCGTACATGAAGTCCAGCCGAAAAGGAGTGGACGAGGATTTGGTGCGTTTGATTTCCGAAGAGAAAAAAGAGCCGGACTGGATGCTCGCGCATCGTTTGCAATCTTTGAAATGGTATCGCGAAATGGAATTGCCTACATGGGGGCCGGATATTTCATCACTGAAACTGGACGAGATTACATATTACGCGAAAGCCACGGAGAAACAGGCGGAAAGCTGGGATGACGTCCCCGAGGACGTGAAACGCACCTTTGATCGTCTCGGGATTCCAAAAGCCGAGCAAACCGTGCTTGCCGGAGTGGGCGCCCAGTACGAATCCACGGTCGTGTATCATCGGCTCAAAAAAGAGTTTGAGGACATGGGCGTGATTTTTGAAGACATGGATGTGGCTCTTCGGAAGTATCCGGATCTCGTGCGGGAATATTTCATGAAATGCGTCCCTCCCACACTTCACAAATTTGCTGCCTTGCATGGAGCGGTATGGAGCGGAGGAACCTTTCTCTATATCCCCAAAAACGTGAATATCTCCCTTCCGGTGCAGGCGTATTTTCGCATGAACGCCAAAGGAATGGGACAATTTGAGCATACGCTGATCGTCGTCGAAGAAGGCGCTCGCGGACACTATATCGAAGGATGCAGCGCGCCGCGGTACGGAGTGGACTCTCTGCATGCCGGCTGCGTCGAGATATACGTCAAGGACGGGGCACATTTCCGTTACAGCTCAGTGGAGAGCTGGAGTAAGGACGCTTATAACCTCAATACCAAGCGAGCGTGGGTCGAGAAAAACGCCCATATGGAATGGGTCGGAGGAAACTTCGGTAGTCATGTCACCATGCTGTATCCTTGCTCCATTTTGCGCGGGAGCGGTGGGAGCGCCGATCACTTGGGCATCGCTTTTGCCAATGCCGGGCAATATCAGGACACCGGCGCCAAGGTCGTGCATGCGGCTTCAAACACGTCTTCAAAAATCGTGATGAAAAGCATCAGCAAGGGTGGCGGCATAGCGACCTATCGCGGTTTGCTGGAAATCCTTCCTCATGCCGAGCATTGTGTCGCAAAGGTGGATTGCGATGCGCTCATACTTGATGAGTTCTCTCGATCCGATACCGTACCGGTGATGAATATCAAAAATCCGACGGCCACGGTGGCGCATGAAGCGTCCGCGGGAAAACTCAATGAAGAAGATATTTTTTATCTGCAGGCTCGGGGTTTATCCGAAGAAGAAGCCGCGGTCCTGATCGTCAACGGATTTGTGAATCCCATCGCCAAGGAATTGCCGCTCGAATATGCGGTGGAGATGAATCGCATGATAGAACTGGAAATGGAAGGGAGTGTCGGGTGAGAGAGCGTCTGAGTTTTTGGCATGTTGCGAGATTATGGAATATCGGTTTCTTCGTAAGGAAAGAAATATATGTTTATCGAAAGCAAAGAAAAAAATACACGTCGAGAAATGACGAGGAGAATCATTCGGCGGGATGAGGTCGTTTTTGATTGCGTTTGCGCTTCAGAATATCCGATGAGAGATCATGGACGTACGACTGTCGAATGCGCCGATACGATGAAAGGTCAATATGTTTTTTTGTTTGGAAAAAATTTTGACGAAGATTTTGACCATGAATTTGTCGTGCATGTCGGCGAAAATGCGTCATTGGAAATTTTTTATTGCTTTTTCGGCGGTAAAGACAACGATATCAAAATTGAGAATCACTTGAAGACATCAGCGCGATGCGAGCAGCGTCTTGTTTTTTTTGGAAACCATAACCAGAAATATCATTTTGATGAAAAACACATTTTCCATTCGCCGAACGCCCACGGAAGATTTTATGATACCGGGTTTTTGTTTGACTCGGCGAAAAGTTCCTACGTTTCCAATATCCTGATTGAAAAGGGTGCGCAAAAGACGGACAGTCGGCTTGAAATGGAGTCATTTGTTTTCGGGAAAAACAGCCACAGCACCATGGTTCCGAGTCTGGAAATCCATGCCAATGACGTCAAAGCCGGACATGCCGGAAAAATCGCCCATATACCCGAGGAAAGTCTTTTTTATCTGAAATCTCGCGGGCTCTCCGAGGTGCAAGCATTTTCACTTTTTATCGAAGGGGTATTGTCGCATTTTACCTCGCGCATCAATGATGCTCGCATTCAAGAAATCATTTTAAAGGAGTATCCGTCTTCGCGCATGATGTGATTATTTTTTTAAAAAAAATCATCAGGGCGACCATTTGCGGAGCCACTGAGACGTTACTTTGAAAGGTTCTTACTCATTTTATTGTGACAATGCTACAATGAAATCATGATTCTTAAATTATTCTATGCCTCCTATCAATAAGAACGGTACGAAAAATCATGACATACTCATCGTGGTCGCCGGTTTTGTGGTCGTGGCGCTTTTTGTCATGGGAATCTCCATCGTATGGCAAAATACTTTGGTGGAGATCGTCAAAACCGGCTCCAATGAACCGCTTCATCAGCAGATCGAGGATCTGAAAAATCAGGTGAAAATACTTCAGGATGAGATTAAGGTTTTGAAAAAATAAGGGGAAGCTTTTGAGTCAGAGGGATTTTTTTGAAACATCAAAAGTCGTTTTTTATTTATGTCCAAGGATTATCGGTCGATGTTTCCCATTTTGAAAAAAAAAATCAACGGATATCCGTTGATATATTTTGACCATTCCGCCACGAGTCAAAAACCGCAATCCGTCATTGACTCGGTCTCGGGTTTTTACGAACGGCACAATGCCAACGTTCATCGCAGCATGAACCCGCTGGCGCAGGAGGCGACCGACATGTTTGAAAACGCGAGAAAAAAGGTGGCGTCTTTCATAAACGCGAAAAGTTCCCGTGAGGTGATATTCACCCGCAATGCCACGGAATCCATCAATATCGTGGCCAAAACATGGGGACGCAGATATCTCAAAAGCGGCGACCGAGTCGCCATTCCCATCACCGAGCATCATTCCAATATCGTCCCTTGGCTGCAATTGAAAAAGGAAAAAGGGATCGAAGTTTATTTTTTGAGCGTCAAAGAAGACGGCCATTTGCGGGACGAGGAGGTGAAAAAGATTTTGCGAGACAAAAAAACCAAGTTGCTTTCTTTCGCTTTGGTATCAAACGTGTTGGGAGTCGTGCATCCGGTGAAGGAGATGGTGAGATATGCGGCAAAACATGGAGTGGTGACGCTGGTTGACGCCTGTCAAAGCGTCGCTCATATGCCGATGAGCGTAGAGGACATCGGATGTGATTTTCTTGCATTTTCGGGGCATAAGATGTACGGGCCGACCGGTATAGGCGTTTTGTACGGTAAAGCGGATTTACTCGAAGACATGCCGGAGTTTCTCGGAGGCGGAGACATGATCCATGAGGTTTTTTGCGACGGCTTTACGGTCAATGAATTGCCCTACAAGTTTGAAGCCGGCACTCCGGATATCGCGGGAGCCGCAGGTATGGCGGCCGCCATTGATTTCATACACAGCGTGGGATATCCGCGTATTTATAAAAATGAATCCGCTCTCGGTCGATATTTTTTGAAGCGGGCGAAGCGATATCCGTTTGTGCAGTTTTTGATTCAAAACACATTCAAAGATCGTTTGCCCATTTTTGCGTTTCATATTCAGGGCGTTCATCCGCACGATATCGCGGATCTGCTGGGAGAAAAGGGGATATGCATTCGCGCCGGCCACCATTGCACGCAATTGCTTCATTCTGCGTTTGGAGTCAATGCCTCCGCTCGAGCCAGTCTTGCGTTTTATAATACGTCTGAAGAGATTGACATCTTTTTTGCAGCGCTTGAAGAGGTGTATCGGAAATTACATTGAAAAGAGAGTGATCAGCGGTAAGTTCTCAGTTCACAGTACTCAGTACTTACCGCTGTGAACTTACTCCTGAGTACTGTGAACTTCCCTTCCCATGGATCTCTACGGACAAAATATTCTCGATCATTATAAAAATCCGCGCAATCACGGGCGGATTCCTCATGCTTCCGTGAGTCATGAGGAGGCCAATTATACGTGTGGAGATTCGCTTGTCGTGGATATCGAGTTTTTGGAAGATCGGCTAAAAGATTTGAAATTTGAAGGACAGGGATGCGCCATCAGCCAGGCCGCCATGTCCATCCTGAGCGAGGAAGCGGTTGGGATGAAGAAAAAAGAAGTGCTTGGACTGGCACTCATGGACATGAAAGATATGCTCGGAATTCCCTTGACCGAGCGTCGGACAAAATGCGCACTTTTGGGACTTTTGACGCTTCAAAATGCGATTTTAAAATATGAGAGAAAAGCACTGAGGCATTGGTTTGACTTAATACCCGAGTAGCTTTTCGTTTCTTTTCGCAAAAGAAAAAAGCAGGAAGAGAGTTCCTGCTTTTTGTGGGTTTTTGGGAAAATTCGAAAAGCTTCCTTTATCAACCTTGCGTTTCATGAAGGAAGCCTACGATCTTATTTTTTTCCTCGCTTGTTCTTCCCCTTCGTCTGCATGCGTCCCCATTCTTTGCTTTTTTGCTTGGGTTTCGGCTGTGCGGCCTTTTTTTTCTTTCTCCGATATTTTTTTTCGTCTTTGATCGTTTTCTTGGCCTCGTCTTTGCCGATGATTTTGAGAAAAAATATCGGGTTTTTCCAATCATGAGGAAATTTTTCTTGGTCCATGATTTGGATCTTGATCAAGTTTTCTTTTGCGATTTTAAGGTCGAAATTTTCCAAGGAAAAAGAAAATACGGCGTTGACTTTGCAATGGTCGGTACCGTTTTGCGGAAGCTCCAGCGGCCCGACGTGGAAAATACCATCGATCAGCTGCGCGCACCATGACGGTGAGAGCGTGAAGTGTTTGAGCTTCTTCGCGTTGGGTGAGATTTTGAAACAATGCTCATGAGTCGTGAGCTCGGCGTTTTCGGGAATGCCCTCGAGCTTGAAATGTCGGCTATAAAGGAATTTGAGCAATTTCCTTTTTTTTGTGAATTTCGCTTTTGGGACGATCTTCACGAAAGAGCCGCTCTTTTTCAGAGGTCCAAGGATATATCCCTCATCGATTTTTTGCGCATACCAGTTTTTTCCGATTACGATTTTTTTCTTGCGCACTTTCCCTTCCCTTCCCGATTTTTTGTGTACGAACATCGTTTACCCCTTTCTTCGCAAAGGATAAAAAAGTGAGAAAAAATAAAATGAACTCCGCACCAAGCCACAAGACAATCCGATGGCTCATTTTTGCGTTGAAATATACTAGCATGACGAGGGGGAAGAAGGCAAAAAAAACGAATGAATCATCTAAAATGTAACCGAGGGTTGAATTGGATGACCACTTCGAAGATAAGGAATGAGTTTTTTGAGCGAAATGAAGAGTATAAAATAATGAAGCGGTAAAATCTTTGATATATCGGGTATTATTGTGTATTATTGGATATAGTTTGTGTGTATCCAATAAATATGGTGAAAAATAGATTTGATAGCCGAATAAAGTTGAGCCCAGATATCCTGACAAAAATCGCTAAAATCGATCAATTTCAAGGACTTTGGCAGGGGAGCGTACGTATCAGTCCTCAAATTTTGAATCGCCTGAAATCATGGGTGATTATAACCTCAACCGGCGCCAGCACTCGCATCGAAGGAGCAAAAATGAGCGATGAAGAAATAGCTCGGTTTTTGCGCGGCCTCAAAACTCAACGTCCGAAAAGCCGTGATGAGCAGGAAGTAGCCGGCTATGCCGATCTCATCGGAAGAATCTTTGATAACTGGAAAACAACGAAACTTTCGGAAAACTGGATATTGCAATTTCATAACATTCTTTTGCAATTCTCTGATAAAGATCAATCTCACAGAGGCAAGTACAAAAACGCTCCGAACAACGTTGTCATGTCAAACAAGCAAGGAGAGCAAGTCGTGCTCTTCGAACCGACTCCTCCATATCTTGTGAGACCAGAAATGCAATCCGTCATCGAATGGACAAACCATCAATTGGAAACTCATGAAACACACCCACTCCTTGTCATTGCAAATTTCATCTTCGAATTTCTTGCAATTCATCCGTTCAAAGACGGCAACGGAAGAATGAGTCGAGCGCTTACCAACTTACTCCTGCTTCAATTCGGATACAGCTATGTTCCTTATGTCTCGCTCGATGAAATTATTGAACAAACGAAAGCGGAATACTACATCGCACTTCGGGCAACCCAGAAACACCACAAGACAGCCAATGAAGACATTACACCGTGGACGAATTATTTCCTCAATGCACTCGTCAAACAATCCGAGCACGCTCGACGATTGATGGACAATGACCAACCAGAAAAACTTCTGTCTGAAAAACAAATAGCAGTATACCGTTTGTTCGATGGAGAGAAAGAGATGGGAATTGCAGAGGTTGCGACGCATTTGAAGGGGACGATGCAGCGCGATACGATTAAACAAGCATTGTATCGACTTGTAAAATTGCACTTATTGGAACGCATTGGACAAGCGCGTAGCTCGCGTTATAAAAAAACTCTCGGGTCGAAGAGCGGGCAATGATCGATCAAAACCTTATTGAAAGGATCGATGTTCATGCGACTCCAATCTTTTCACACAGATACACATCCTGCACCGCATGAATGATTTTCACCCCTTCATCCATGGGTTTTTGAAAGGCTTTGCGACCGAGGATGAGACCCATACCGCCGGCGCGTTTATTGATCACGGCTGTGGTAACGGCTTCCTGCAGGTCATTCGCATTACTGGCTCCGCCCGAGTTGATGAGGCCGATGCGCCCCATGTAATTGTTGACGACCTGATAACGGCAGAGATCGATCGGATGATCGCTCGCAAGAGCGGTATACATCCTTTCGTCGATTTTTCCATAGCCCTCTTTTTCATTGAGCAGTTTCATACCTCCATTCATCTCCGGCAATTTTTGTTTGATGATATCGGCTTCGATGGTTGCTCCGAGATGATTGGCCTGCCCCGTCAGATCAGCCGACGTATGATAATCTTTTTTGCCGAGTTTAAAGGCATTGTTTCTCGTATAGCACCAGAGCACGGTAAACATGCCAAGATCATGAGCCTCGCGAAAGACGTTTGAAATTTCCGTGATTTGCCTTCTTGATTCCTGAGATCCGAAATATATCGTCGCTCCCACGCCGATGGCGCCCATTTCGTACGCTTGTTTTACCTGTCCGAAGAGAATCTGGTCATGCGTGTTCGGATAGCTCAGAAGTTCATTGTGATTGAGCTTCACGATGAAAGGAATACGGTCGGCATATCTTTTTGAAACGATTCCCAGCACCCCGAGCGTCGATGCAACCGCATTGCATTCGCCTTCGATGGCGAGCTTCACGATGTTTTCCGGATCAAAGTAGAGGGGATTTTTCGCGAAACTCGCTCCTGCCGAATGCTCGATGCCTTGATCGCATGGGAAAATGGAGAGATAGCCCGTGTTTTTCAGTCTTCCGGTTCCCGCAAGTTTTTTGAGATTGTTTATGACGGTTTTATTGCGATCAGAAATCGAAAAGATGTCTTGGAAGAAGTTTTTATGCGGCGTATGAAGCATCTCCTTTTTCACGGTTTGGCAGACATGGGAGAGGAGATCATCCGACTTTTCGGCAAGGATGGTTTGTATGGAAGAGAAGAGTTGAGACATAATGGTTGGTTAACAGGCTTGAGCCGAAAGCCCATGAGGGGTTTATAAAGAAAAAATTTTCAAAGCATATCAAAGGCATTATCTCATATTTTGATACTGCCGCACGATTTTTTTGTTGCCGATGACAAGGGGAACTCGCTGATGCAAGGATTCCGGAGTCATATCGAGAATATCGTTTTTGTCGTTCACAGCCATGCCTCCGGCGGCGTGAGCGATGAAAGCCAGAGGCTTTGCTTCAAAGTTGATCCTGAGCTTGGCTTCCCACATTCCTTTGCCGCTTTTATCGAGCATTGGATACAAGAAAATGCCTCCTTTGAGAAGATTACGATGAAAATCGGCGACCAATGATCCGATATATCGTGAATTGCATCCATTGTTTTTCAATGCGTTGATGAAGGCGCGATCTTTTTCCATCATGTGTTTCGCATGACTTTCATTGACGCTGTAGTATTCGCATTTTTCGGGAAAACGGATGTTTTCACGCGAGAGCAAAAATTCTCCCACGCTTTGATCCAAGGTGAATTCATGAACGGCATCGCCGAAGCAAAAAACGAGCACCGTACTGGTTCCGTAGAGGATGTATCCGGCCAAAACCTGATAGCTACCTCTCTGCAAAAAATGCTTCTCGTCGGTTTGAGGGATATCTTGAAGGGTATGATGCACCGAAAAAATCGTGCCGATACCGACATTCACGTCAATATTGGAAGAGCCGTCGATGGGGTCGAATGCGATGACGTATTTTGCGATTTTTCCGAAAGATCCCATATCCACCGGAAGCGGCTCTTCTTCGGAGGCGAGAGCCGCGAAATGATTCGTACGCATGAGATAGCGCTTGCACATGTCATTGGCGAGAACATCAAGTTTTTGCGCCATTTCGTTTTGACAGTTGATCTCGCCGGTGGCGCCCAAAATATTGCATATGCCGGCCCGATTCGTTTCTTTGGAAATGTATTTTCCGATGGTGGCGAGATCGGACATGATCAAAACAAGATCCTTGTGATTCGGATGATCGGAAAGATGATTGAGTAAATATTGCGTGAGGGTCGGAATCATATATCTTCTATCGTGCATGAAAATATCGGTCATGTCTTCTCATAGATGACAAAATCATGATCAAAGGCATGCTTTTCGTCTCGCAAGCCTTTTTTACGGGAAATTTCTTTCCACTGGTTCTTTGGTATATCCGGGAAAAACGTGTCGCCGGAAAAAGCGTGGTGAATCTCGGTGAGATAGATGCGATTCGTCATTGAAAGCGCCATCGCATAGATCTCGGCACCGCCGATGATGAAGATTTCTTCGGCCCCATCCTGTTTCCTTGCCATGTTTAAGGCCTCTTCCAAGGTACGCGTTACGAAACTTCCGGGATGAGGGAGGTAGTTTGTGTCCCGTGTGATGACGATGTTCGTCCGTTTCGGCAATGTTCTTCCGATGGATTCGTGCGTCTTTCTCCCCATAATGACGGGATGTCCGGATGTCAGAGCTTTGAAATATTCAAAATCATCGGGAAGATGCCAAGGGATGGCCCCTTTATTCCCGATGACTCGATTTTGATCCATGGCTACGATGAGAGAGAGCATAGCGTATGAAAAAAATTGACGGTCACACTGCCATCGGCGCTTTGATCATGCCTTGATGGATATAGTCCAGAAGCTTGATATCGTCCAAGGTGAAATCGTCGATACTCGTGATGGATGGATTGAGCCAAAGCTTTGGAAGTTTCCCGGGAACGCGCGAAAGTTGCTCCTTGACCTGATCGAAATGGTTGTGATAAATGTGGGCGTCGCCAAGTGTTAAAACCACTTCATGAGGCATTTTCCCGGTGATTTGCGCGACCATGTGCAGGAGCAGAGAGTATGAAGCGATGTTAAAAGGAACTCCCAAAAACATATCGCAGCTCCGTTGATACATATGGATGGAAAGCTTGTCGTCCGCCGCGAAAAATTGAAACATCATATGGCAGGGAGGAAGCGCCATCATATCCAGCTCTCCCGGATTCCATGCGGTGACGATCATGCGCCGATCATAAGGATTGTTTTGAATCATTTTGATGACCTGTGCGATTTGATCCACTTCATGATAGAGGGGTTCGTTCTTTGGGTCACTGAGATGACTTTCGTTGAACCTTCTCCATTTTCTCCATTGTACACCATAGACCCGCCCGAGATCTCCGGGAAAGCGCGCTTTTGGCTTCCAATAATCCGCATTGGCGTTTCCGTTCCATATTTTTGAGCCAAGGGCATTGAGTTCGTTATTGTCCGAACTGCCGCGCAAAAACCAAATAAGCTCGGCTTTCATGGAATCAAAGAAGAGTTTTTTGGTGGTCATGGCCGGGAATCCGTCTTTCATCAAAAAACGCATTTGAATCGCAAAAAGGGCGCGCGTGCCGACGCCGGTGCGATCCATGCGGTCATGACCGGTTTTCAGGATGGTGTCGAGAATGTCCAGGTACATTTTCATAGGAAGGAGGAATATTTGAGAATTTTTTTAATAAAAATGGCTTGGATTGGCCATTTTTTTTATTCACACAAGAATACTTGACAAAATATGAATTTTATATTAAGTTTTGCTGTTTATTGAAGATAAAAAGCAAAGGAATTGGTGCTTATTTTAGCATATTTTTTAGAACCCTAGGGAAAGCCTCCTGTGGAATACCGGAGAGTCCCTTGCATTGCGGCTTTCTTTTTCCAAAACAGTTGTGATAAACTGTGGTGTCAGTTATGAAAATTTACTTTATCGGTCAAAAAGGCATACCGGCGCTATCCGGAGGAGTGGAGCGTCATGCCGAAGAGCTTGCGATACGACTCGTGCAGGAAGGGCATGAGGTTTTTGTGTATTGTCGAAAATATTACAATCCTGAAAATCTCACTCGATATAAAGGAATCAATTTGGTTACCTTGCCCACCGTGCGTACCAAGCATTTGGATGCCATTGTGCATACGTTTTTCTCTACGCTTCATGCCATGCGTCAAAACGCGGATGTGATTCATTATCATTCCATCGGGCCGGCATCATTGCTCTGGATTCCGAAACTTTTTCAAAAGCGCGCAAAAATCGTTTTTACGTTTCACTGCGCGGATTATTACCACAAAAAGTGGGGATGGTTTGCGCGTAAGTTTTTAAAACTTGGAGAAAAGATCGGCTGCACGTTTGCGGATCGCATTATCACCGTGTCAAAGACTTTGAAAAACTACATTTGGAACGCGTATCAGATTGACGCCCACTATATTCCCAATGGCTCGCCAAAACCGTATTTCTGTGAAAGTACCGACGCCATCGAATCGTTTGGTTTGAGAAAAGACAATTACATTCTCACCGTCAGCCGTTTGGTTCGTCACAAGGGTATCCATCATCTCATTTCGGCGTTTAAACGTTTGCGCACCACAAAGAAGCTCGCTATCGTCGGGGATTCCGCTTTTACCGATGACTATATCGCCGAATTGCGGGCAGTGGCCGGCAATGATCCCAATATCGTCTTTACCGGTCGACAAACCGGACAGGCGCTTGCCGAGTTGTTTTCGCATGCCTCCATCTTTGTGCATCCGTCGGAATCCGAAGGTTTGTCCATCGCATTGCTTGAAGCCTTGCGCTACGGCATCCCGACCGTAAGCTCGGATATTCCGGAAAATATGGAAGTGGCCGAAGACATAGCCATGATATTTCAAAACAAAAACGTCGAAGATTTGGCCGCCAAAATCACCTACCTTTTGCAGCATCCCGACGAAGCGCTCGAAATGGCGAAAAAAGCTCAGAATCAGGTCATGAAAGAATATGCATGGTCAAAGGTTGTGAAAGACACGATTCACGCGTATCACGGAGATATTTATCGTAAAAATCTCAAGCCGGCCGTATACACCTCGTCGGTTTCATTGCGAAGGTAAGGCGCTTTGTTTTCAAAAGCAGAGGCAATGAATTTCCTCTCAATGGCCGCTCAATCGTTTGAGGGCGGGCGGCTTCTTCTGAACCGCCCCGAAAAACATGTTTCGGGGCGGTTTTGTTTACGAGCGAAATGTTTTCTTTTTCGTTGAAAATACGATATGCTCTGTGAGAAAATCACAGCTATGAAGAGAAAAATACGCGCTTTCATATTTTTTATTTTCGCTTTTTTCGCCACGGTTGCGGGTGTGGTGTTGTGGCAATCATATACGTATGATCCGATATGGAGACTGACTCCGGAGGGTACTTTTTTTTACGCTTTTTTTCATGAAAAAAGCTCGGAGGCATTTTCATTGCTTCCAAAGCAAACGCAAAAAGCCATGGCAGAGTCACTCGGTATTTCTCAAAATGCGTTATGGAATATTTTCCAGTATCCTGCGTATAAAGCGTATTTCATCGTGACCCGAGGAGAAAGACCCGTCGCCGTTTTGGCCGGCGGAGAAGAAATCCGATCGTTGTTCGCATCCGGTCAAAAAGAAAAGGAAGGGGAGCAAGGGTTTTCCTCCGACTTCGAAACCGAGAGAGACGGCTTGTATTTTCTTGTCGCTTCTCAAAATCGCGATGTTTTTCCGTTTTCACCCGCGCCAAACATTTTCACGAAACCTTTTTTCATCAGCACGTTCTTTTTTTACCGTCCGGTGTACGGATTCATCGACAAGTCGGGAATGATGCTTCATCAAGGAAGTCTGCAATGGCTTCCAAGAGAGTATCTTTCCACGGGAAAAGAAGATTTTTTTTGGTCATTGCGCCAAAAAAAGTTTGGGTATGTTTTGGAATCCTTTGAGTCGTACGAAACTCAAAAGCCCGCCGCTTCGGGGAACGCTTTTGCGTCATCGCTTCCGACCATCGGTCACATGAGACTCATGAGCGGATTTTCTTGGTCGACGTGGGCGAAAACATGGCTTGAAAAAAAGGACGCCCATCCACTGGTAGAGAGCCTCAAAGAGCATTTGAAACGGATATTCGCTTTTGATGAACGGGATATGGTTGCCATTCTTTCGGAGCTGGAAACTTACAGCGTCGAGATGTTTATCTCGGAACAAGGCAATATGTTCATGTTCTCCGGTGCGGGAGATATGTTGTCCGAGGCCGAGAAAGAACAAGCGATATTTTTGGTAAAACGTACCATGGCGTCTTTCATCCCCTCGCAAAAAGAAGTTATTCTCAAAGATAATAGCATTATCAATGAATTGGTTCCCGATGGAAAGAACGTGCCCTTCGCCTATGAAAATATCGGAGGCGGCGAGCTGTACGCGTTTGAAAATCAAGCGTATCCGTTTTCGCTTTTTGTTTTCATGAATGACGCCTCGATTCTCTTGGCAGATAACCGAGCTTTGATCGAGCGATTGCTCGGATTTGATCCCGCACGACAAAAACGTTCCGATATTCCCTGCTCAAGTGACGCCGATCAGGTGAGTTTTCCTTTTGATTGGTTTTTCGAAGAAAAAACTCCTCAAAGCGTGACCTTGAGTCAGACACAGCCGGGATTGGAACATGTGCGACTCTGCATCATGAATCCGTAACGGCTGTGATATACTGAAATGAAAAGAAACGGCATTAACTTTTGGAAAAATATGATTTTCATAGGCGCCGATCATGCGGGGTTTCATCTCAAGGAGATTCTCAAAAAATATTTTGATTCGAAAGGCATCGCATTTCACGATTGCGGCGCATTTCAGTATGAAAAGGATGATGATTATCCGAAGTTTGCAGGTTGCGTCGCAAAAGAAGTGGCGCAATCCGTCCACAATCAGGGCATCCTGATTTGCGGCAACGGCCAAGGAATGTGCATTGCCGCCAATAAAATTCGAGGCATTCGCGCGGTTACGGGTTTTTCTCTGTATGCGGCCAAAACTTCAAAAACCGACGATCATGCGAATATTCTTTGTCTGGCCGCGAGAGTGTTGAGTGAGAAAAAAGCCGTGAAAATCGTTGAAGTTTGGTTGCAAACGCCATTTTCGGAGCTGGAAAGACATCGGAGGAGAATCAAAGAACTGGAGTCGTCCGAAGTCTGATGCGTTTGCGAATCATTGAGTCGAAAGTGTCGATCGTTGCCATCCGTAACCCGACGAATCGGCGGGCCGAATGTTCGTTTATTCGTCGCTTAAAGAATTATGCAATACAGCATTGTGCCTGCCATCCTTGAAAAGGATTTCCGAGGAGTTCAAGAGAGAGTGAATCAGCTCAGAGACGTTACGGACGTTTTTCATCTTGACGTGTTGGACGGGAAATTCGCTCCCAACCGAAGTTTTGGAGATCCCAGTGTTTTGGCGTCGTTTGAGACCGGCGCCGAATTTGAAATTCATCTCATGGCATCCGAGCCAAGCATCGACAAGTGGATTTTCGATCGTCCTTTGCGCATGATTTTGCATCATGAAAGTTTTTCGGACAAAGGAAATTTGCACAGAAACATCGACCGATTGCTGGGCGAGCAAGTCAATGTCGGTTTGGCTGTCAACCCGGAAACGACCGTGGGAGATTTCAAGGATTATTTGCATATCATTGACTTTGTGCTTATCATGACCGTGCATCCGGGGTTTACCGGTCAAAAATTCCTTCCGGAAGCGTTTTCAAAAGTCGAATATGTGCGACAACATTACCCCATGACCGATATCGAAGTGGACGGGGGCATCAATGAAACCACCTTGCCCCTTGCCGTCAAAGCCGGAGCGAATCGTTTTGTGGCACATTCCGCGATTTACGGCTCCGATGATCCCGTATCGGCGTTTGAAAGATTGTCGGAGTTGCTCACGTCGTTGCGATGAAAGCGAATACGGGTGGGATGGAATAAAAATTGAATATTTACAATTATGAAATACGCGTTTGACATGCTTTCCGTCGGTGACACCACCATGGATATTTTTTTTCGAGTGTCCGAAGCCGACGTGAAGTGCAAAAAGGAAAAGGATCATTGCGACATTTGTTTCGGCTATGGAGATAAAATTGCGGCGCAGGAAATGCGCTATGAGATGGGAGGCAATGCCGCCAATTTCGCGAGCGGCGTCAACAAATTGGGTATGCGTACGGCCCTTTGGACGATTTTGGGAGACGATCAGATGGGAAGTCTCATGCAAAAGCAGCTTGAGGATATCGGCATTGACGGAAAATACATTCGCAAGATCAAAGGTGGGAAAAACAATACCTCGGCGATCGTTTCATTCAAGCAAGAAAGAACCATTTTTTCATATCATGCGAAAAAAAATTATCTTTGGCCAAAACCTTCATCGGCGCAATGGATGTATTTTACCTCCATGTCCGAGGGATTTGAAAAATGCGTTTCCGACATTTTGAAATATGTGAAGGAGGGGAAGGTTCGTCTTGTCTTCGCTCCGGGCACGTATCAGAGGAAAAAAGGTTTGGATGTTTTGAAATCGGTGTTACAAGCCAGTGAAGTGTATATTTCCAACAAAGAAGAAGCCGCGGATCTTTTTTCCGTCCCATACAACGAGAAAAAGAGGATTGATTTTTTCAAACACGTTATTGCGCGCATCCATGATGCCGGCTCAAAAAAGGTGGTCATTACGGACGGCGTTCGCGGATTGTACGCGTCTGACGGAGAGTATCTCTACTACTTGCGCGCTTTCCCTTCGGATATCGTGGAAAGGACTGGAGCCGGTGACGGTTTTTCGGCCGGATTCGTCGCCGGACTGTTTCACGGCAAGCCCATCAACGAAGCTTTGGCATGGGGTGTCATCAACGCTTCATCCATCGTTACCAAAGTCGGCGCTCAAAATGGTCAGCTGGACATGGCGGAAATGGAAAAAAGAATGAAGGACAATCCCAAGTTTCGAGCCGTTGTGGTCACCGACGAAGAGTTCAAAACCGCAGCCAAATAGTTCCATTTGCTTCTATGTCGCGAAAAAATTCTTATTTTTTTGACCTCATCACCATCGGAGACAGTCAGCTGGATTCTTTTGTGGATCTCACGAGCGCCAGCGTTTCCTGCCAGATCAATAAAAAGCAATGTTTGCTCTGTCTGAATTATGCGGAAAAAATCCCCGTCTCCGCGCTGCAACATGAAATCGCGGGGAATGCCGCCAATGCCGCGATAGGATCCGCGAGGCTGGGGCTGCATGCGGCCATGTATACGGTTTTGGGAGACGATGAGGTGGGACATAAAATCGAAAAGAAACTCATCGACGAAAAGGTGAGTGATGCCTATGTGCGCTTCGTCAAAAACAAAGATACGAATTATTCCGTGGTCCTCAATTATCAAGGGGAGCGCACCCAGCTCGTCTACAATGAAAAACGCATGTACACGCTGCCGCGACTGAAAAAATCGCGATGGGTCTATCTCACGGCTTTGGGAGAAGGATCGGCGAGCATTCATCATTCGTTGATCGACTATATGAAAAAATACGATGTAAAACTGGCGTATAACCCCGGTCATCATCAAATCGCCGACACGAAATCCATGCGCGATATATTGGATTTTGTCGATCTTTTGCTCGTGAACAAAGAAGAAGCCGAAAAAATTCTTGGAAAAAAAGACGGACGTATCATGAAACAGCTTTTGTCCGATCTTCATCATCTCGGGCCGAGTCAAGTCATCATCACGGACGGGCCAAAAGGAGCCTATGCGCATGACGGAAAAAAAATTTACTTCATGCCGATTTTGGACGTACCCGTGGTCGAGCGAACCGGCGCGGGAGACAGTTTTTCGACCGGCGTTATTGCGGCGATCATCCGAGGCGAGTCCTTGGCGGAAGCATTGCGCTGGGGACAATTGAACTCGGCCTCGGTGATACAGTACGTCGGACCGCAAAAGGGACTGCTTACCTTGCGCGTCATGCATCGGTGGAGCAAGAAGTATAGCGCGTTGAAGGCTCAAGAACTGTGAGGGGGGGCTCAGCAGTCAGTACTCAGTACTGACTGCTGAGAACTTACCGCTGAGCACTGACTGCTGTGAACTTACTACTGAGAACTTACCACTATGAAAGTTTGCATCACCAAGAAAATTCCAGAAAAAGGGATTCAAATGCTTCGAGATCGGGGTTTTGAAGTGGCGATACATCCCGATCATCGGCCGTTAAAAGGAGCGGAATGGATCTCGTTTGTTTCGGATTGCGATGCCTTGATCATGTTATTGACGGATCACCTCTCAAGCGGGGTGATAAAAAAGTTCGGTTCGAAGATGAAAATCATCGCGAATTATGCGGTCGGATATGACAATATTGACGTCAAAGCCGCGCAAAAGCGAAATATCATCGTTACCAATACGCCGGACGTCCTCACGACGGCGGTAGGTGAGCATACTTTCGCGTTGATGCTCGCGCTCGCGAAACGCATCGTGGAGGCGGATGATTATATGCGCAACGGCAAATACAAGGGCTGGGAGCCCGAGCTTTTGCTTGGTACGGAGCTGGTCGGAAAAACGCTTGGTATCGTCGGTCTCGGGCGAATCGGAAGATTGGTCGCGGAAAGATCCGTTCGAGGTATGGGCATGAAAGTCGTTTATACCGACACTTTGGACGATAAAGCGTTTGAATCCAAGTATGAGGCGAAAAAAATTTCGCTGGAAGAGCTTTTGGCGATTTCGGATTTTGTGAGTCTGCATGTGCCGTTGATCGAAAGTACCGTGCACCTTATCAATGCCGAGAAACTCGCGATCATGAAAAAAACGGCGTTCTTGATCAACACGTCGCGAGGGCCGGTGGTGGATGAAAAGGATTTGTATGACGCCCTAGAAAACAAGACTATCGCCGGCGCCGCTTTGGATGTTTTTGAATGCGAACCGAAATTGGCTTGCGATGCAAGGCTTCGCAAAAAGGCGAAAAACTTGAAAAATCTCATTGTCACGCCGCATACGGCCTCGGCCACATTTGAAACCCGGGATGCCATGTCCGAGCTCGCCGCAAAAAATGTGATTGAGGTCTTAGAAGGGAGGAAGCCATTGACTCCCGTATTTTGAAATAAGTACTCGGCAGTAAGTTCTCAGTACTCAGCTCTCAGACTTATTATGAAAATTTATTCTGTCACGGAATTCAATCAAGCTTTGGATCAGATATTGCGAGAGATGAGAGTATTTGTGCAGGGTGAGGTATCGGGACTTTCGATCAAACAAAAAAAATGGGTGACTTTTGAGCTCAAGGATAAAAGCGCTCGCATGAGTTGTTTTCTCACGACTTTCCAGATGAATACTCAGATCGAAGACGGGATGGAGGTGAAGGTGTTTGGCGCTCCGGGTTTGTACGTTCCGTACGGGAAATTCACGTTTCGGGTTCAAAGTATCGAGCCTATGGGAGGAGGAGCCTTGGCAAAAGCTTTTGAATTGACCAAAAAAAAGCTTGAAAGCGAAGGAGTCTTCGATGAAAAATATAAAAAACCGATACCGAAATTTCCGGAACGCATCGGGCTTATCACTTCCGAAGAATCGGCGGCATATTCCGATTTTGTGCGCATAGTGAACAATCGGTGGTCGGGGGTGGAGATCATTTTACGCCCCGTTTTGGTGCAAGGCTCCGACGCTCCCGGTGAAGTCATTTCGGCCATTGAGTTTTTCAATAAACGGTTTCCAGCTGATGTGCTCGTCATCACTCGCGGCGGAGGAAGTCTCGAGGATTTGCAGGCGTTTAATTCGGAAAACGTATGTCGCGCGATTTTCGCATCAAAGATCCCGACGATTTGCGGCATAGGACATGAGCGTGATGTGACGCTTGCCGAGCTCGTTTCCGACATGCGCGCCTCCACGCCCACAAATGCGGCGGAAAGGGCGGTGCCGGATCAAAGGGAAGTGAAAAGCGAATTGGAATCCTTTGTGCATCGTTTGCATCAGTGTTTGTACGCCTCGCTTTCCGAAAAAAATCATACCGTCCAAAATGCGATGCTTGCGTTCCAACATTGGTTTTCCGATTGGCGCTCTTCATTTCAACAAACGGAAAAAGATTTTTTCTTGTCCGCCAAGCATTTTGAAAATCAGATCCTCGAGTTCCGCGGCAAGATGATATCGCTTACCAAGCATTGTCATGAATCCGTTCCGCGCATGGCAAAAACCATGCAAGAAGTTTTGGAAAACCGCAAGAAGCTTTTAGAAACTTTGAATCCATTGTTGGTTTTGAAACGCGGATATTCTGTGGTATACAATGCAAAAGGGAAGCCAATGCATTCCATTCGACAGATTCGCCCCATGGAGCGCATCACGACACGTTTTTACGACGGAAATGCCGTTTCATGGGTTGAGGAAGTGAAAAAGCTATGAGTAAAAAAACGTCATCATTTTCAGAATCGCTTCAGGAATTGGAGGTGATTGTCGCGTCTCTTGAAAAGGGTGCGGATATTGACAGCGGTGTGAAACTGTATGAAAAAGGTTTGGATCTGGTGCTCAAACTTCAAAAAAGGCTGGGTGAAGCGGAAAACAAGATCAAGGTGATACGAGGGAAATTTGACGCCGAATCCGAGAAGGTGAGTGAATGAATTATTTTTATTTTATGTTAGCCAAAAAAGCCATATTTGAGCTTGATTTTTTTATTTTGCCATGCTATAATGTCTGTTAAGTGAACGGCGCAAGCCAAGTAACGGATTTATAAGGTCTTTAATCATTAAGTAACCGAAACAGTTATGCCTAAGGATCAAATGTTTTTGGAATCGGTTGTCAAAGCAATCGTTTCAAAGCCTGATGCCGTTCGAACCGAACGCAAGGTAGACGAGATGGGAGTCCTTTTGACTCTTCATATAGACCCGGCCGATATGGGTTATGTCATTGGCCGACAGGGTCAGACAGCAAGAGCCATCCGTACCCTCTTAAAGATCGTCGGAGCTCAAAACAACGCTCGCGTCAATCTCAAAATCGCCGAACCCGAAGGAGGCCGAGGCCCGGCTCATAAACAAACCGAAGCCGCTGCCGCTAATGCCGCCGATGTCGATGATTTGAACATCTAAATGTGCAACTTCGTCTTTATAAAAAGAACATCTTCCCCCTCATTGCAGGGGGATTTTGTTTGATGAAAAAAAGAATTTAGTACTCAGTTCTCAGTACTTAGTTCTCAACATTAACTTCATGAGATGAGTATTAAAACATTTAGAGAAATACTTGCATGGCAAAAGGCGCATGAACTTGTCCTTGAGATATACAGGGTGACGAAAGCATTTCCCAAAGAAGAAACTTATGGATTGATTTCTCAAATGAGAAGATCAGCGGTATCCATTCCATCAAATGTCGCCGAAGGATTCAAAAGATGTGGCAAAAAAGACGCTGCCCATTTTTATAATATAAGTCAGGCATCATTGGAAGAGCTGAAATATCAGATAATATTAGCATACGATTTGGAATATATAAGAAATTCGGATATTCTCAATCTGCATTCACTGAGTGACGAGGTTGGTAGAATGTTACATGGTTGGATGAAGGTTCAAAAATGTTCCTACCGCTGAGAACTGACTACTGAGTACTGACTGCTTATTCTATGACTTTCCACTTTCTTACCATTTTCCCTTCCCTTATTGCGCATTATTTCAACGAGTCCCTTCTTCGTCGCGCTCAAGAAAAGGGTTTGCTCACCGTTAATGCCGTTGATTTGCGCAAATTCACGCAGGATAAGCATCATCGAGTCGATGACGCTCCCTATGGGGGAGGTGCTGGGATGCTCATGAAAGTTGAGCCGGTTTTTCGAGCTTTGCAGGATATTCTCGGAGACGAATATTTTTATAAAAACGCAAAAAAACGCCGCGGGAAGCGACGAATCATTCTTCTGGATCCCAGCGGAGTGAGATTTGATCAAAAGATGGCCGAGAACCTTTCGCATCTTGAAGAGATCGTTTTTGTTTGCGGTCGTTATGAAGGTTTTGACCAGCGCATTGCGAAATTCGTCGATCAACGCGTCTCCATAGGACCGTATGTGCTGTCAGGGGGGGAGCTGCCCTCGCTTGTCATAGCCGAGGCCGTTTCTCGAAACATTCACGGCGTACTCGGCAATCGGGAGACGTTGGTCGAAGAAACGTTTTCGTTTGAAAAAGACGCCGGGGAATATCCGCAATATACGCGACCGGAAACGTTCGTATTTCCCGATGGGAAAAAGCTTTCGGTGCCAAAAATACTTCTTTCAGGCGATCATGGGAAGATAAAAGAGTGGAGGATAAAGCGACTTCAAAAATAATTTTTTATGAGGGGGCGATGAGAAAATTTTTGAAGAATTCAATTCACGCACCCGATATAATCTGCTTTCCATTCCGACTGGTCAAAAAGGGATTTTTCATCCAAAGTAAGGGACATCAAACCAGTTCTTTTGTTTAACGTGACATCAAGGTCATGGCATGAAATGGTCGCATTGAATGTTGCAATGAAATTTTCATAAGCGATATCGTCCTTGAGCTCTTCATCGGAGCATCGGTTCTCTTTCATGCAGAAAGAATCAACTGTGATTTTTTTCACAAGCGCATATTTTTGCGAATCAATATTCAATGAATATGTCGCAGCGGAAGCGATTCCGGCATCGCCATAGCCCGTAATCATATTGAGGATGTTTTTTTCTTCGTCAATATTGAGAATATTCAATCCCCCGGGTTCCGGAGGCGGAATCATGCGGGCTTGGTCGAATATGATAGTGTCCACTCCTTGAGAATAGCGATGGATATTGCAAGGATAAGGCCCCTCAATGCATCCGTCCAAGTAATAGGTCGTCATACCGTCTTGGCTGACTGCGAAGCTTCCTATGACATACTCATCGGAGGTAAATATCGGATTATTCTTGGAGGGAGAAAGGGGGACGATTTCTTCTCGCTGTTCAAGAATATGATAAGCGCGAAGCTTATAATCCCGATCAAGGTAGTAAAGAGTTTTTGATTGATCGTTATATTGAAGATCGGAAAGATACGAATGTGCCTCATCGAGGGAAATGAGTCCAAATGACACTCGCCGCAGGAGATCAAAGAAGTAAATGCGATCGATATTATTTTTCCTTATGGAATAGATAAAACCGGGTCCCTTGAGAGAGGAGTGCGGTTCATAGTTGTCTTGCGTATCTTTTTCATCCGGCTCGTTGAAATACTCAATAATGTCTTTTTTCATTTCCAAAAACATGGGAACGATGACCATTCGAACCGTGGCAAAAAGGACTATCCATGAGATCATGACGATGAGTAAAAAAGAAATCAAAAAGGTGAGAAAGTCATTTTTTTTTGAGGGCATACATTTTAAACAAATCGCATACGATGCAGAGCAATCGAGACTTCTTCTAAAACTTCCTTAATATTCATATTGAGCACCTTACTCTTAACTTCATTTTCATATGCTATTCATGATAACATCCCGTGAAAGAGAAGGAAATTTTTATGGAGAATAACCATGAGAGGAGGTTCTTGACATGGATAGGGTGATCTCCTATAATACGCGTACATTCTTCATTGAGTTGCACACCACTTTCAAACGTGGCTTAAAAGTGGATTAAAATCGAAGGTATGTGAATATACCTGTCTTTTTTGTTTTTTTTCATCACCATCATTTTGGATCATCATTTGATCGGTAGTCAGAAAAAAGTTTCTTGCCGCCGATCAGCTGATATCACTCCACGGAAGCCGCGGAGGCGAATGCAGCGGGATATGTTTTTTGACAATCTTAAATCGAATAGAAAGCATCTCATACGAATCTATCCAAAGTTCGTCGAGATGACGTCAATTTTTTTTGGAGCCAAATTAAACTTTTTTTAAAGAATAATCTTATTATTCTTTCTTACTGAGAGTTTGATCCTGGCTCAGGATGAACGCTGGCGGCGTGTCTAAGGCATGCAAGTCGTACGAATCCATTCGCGATTACATCAATGATGGATGAGTGGCAGACGGGAGCGGAACACATTGGTAACCTACCTCGAAGTCGCGGACAACCCAGGGAAACTTGGGCTAATACGCGATATGGATGGGGGGACTTCGGTCATTCCCATTGAAAGCTCCGGCGCTTCGAGACGGACCTATGTCCTATCAGCTAGTTGGTGAGGTAACGGCCCACCAAGGCTATGACGGGTACCGGGCGTGAGAGCGTGGCCCGGCTCACTGGGACT